>NZ_JBHSHY010000020.1:0-106661 GCF_042653205.1 Paenibacillus sp. GCM10023250
CGTCAGACTTTCGTCCATTGCGGAAGATTCCCTACTGCTGCCTCCCGTAGGAGTCTGGGCCGTGTCTCAGTCCCAGTGTGGCCGATCACCCTCTCAGGTCGGCTATGCATCGTCGCCTTGGTGAGCCGTTACCCCACCAACTAGCTAATGCACCGCAGGCCCATCTGCAAGTGACAGCTTACGCCGCCTTTCCCAATCTCCCCATGCGAGGAAACTGCGTATCCGGTATTAGCATTCGTTTCCGAATGTTATCCCGGTCTTGCAGGCAGGTTGCCTACGTGTTACTCACCCGTCCGCCGCTAAGCTATTCCCGAAGGAATAACTCCGCTCGACTTGCATGTATTAGGCACGCCGCCAGCGTTCGTCCTGAGCCAGGATCAAACTCTCCATAAAAGCGGATTGGTTTCCGTTCGAAGCCAAAGCTTCAAATGGAGCATTCCGCTGGCATGAATTCGCTTGTTAGCTCATTCAAATACTAGCTTGTTAAAACCTTTTGACAGGTCGCTCATTGTTCAGTTTTCAAGGAACAAATGGTGTTTCATTCATCGTCCGGCTCATGACCGGAATTAGAATATATCATATCTCGTAACCGTTTGGCAAGCTTTAATTTCGGGCTTGTTCCGATTTCGATCACCGTGCCGTTGTTCGTGCGTCCCGGCCGGAGTTAGAATATACCATGATGTCGAATGGAGTTGCAAGTTGTAAAATTTTACAGTATCTCGAAATCTAACTTTTCCCTGCTCCAGCCGATCAAGCGCCGTTCCTCGGACTCGGGACGTCCGCTTCTTCCCCTGCGAGTTCCGCTGCTTCTGCTAGACGGCGACCGGCGGTCACCGCTCTTCTTCCGGCTCTTCCTCGACCTGGGCGTACGTTGCCGCGCCTTGCGGCGCTATCCGGAATTCCGTCGGATTTTGGCCGGTATACTTCATGAACACCTTAGTAAAATAACGGCGTTCGGAGTACCCGACCTCCTTCGCGATCTGGGCGACGGTCTTCGGCGTGTCCTGCAGCAGCGCCTTGGCCGTCTCCATCCGCTGCCGCGTCACGTACTCGATGAACGTCTCGCCGTACGCGCCTTTGAACAGCAGGCTAAAATGCGACGTCGACAGTCCGACGTGCGTCGCGGCCTCCTCCACGCTCAGATCGCGGAACAGGTGGCGGTCGATGTAATGCTTCGCCTGCGCCATCAGCAGTTCGGAATGCTTCCGCTTGTCCGTCGACCGTGCCGCGCCTTCGCTCGACGCCTGCCGGATGGCGGCGAGCAGGTCCTTGACGCCGAAACGCCGGTCCATCTTGCGCCACAGCGCCTCCTCCTGCTCCCGGAGAAGCAGGCCCGCTTCCTTCAGTTCCCGCATCAGGTGGAGCGCGAGAAAATGCAGCCACGCCTTCAGCCGCCCCTCGGGCACGCCGCCCGCTCCCTGCAGCCGCTCCGCAATGCGCCGCTGTTCGGCATCCACGCCGGCGGCATCCCCGCGCTTCATCGCCGCGATGAGCCGCTCGGCGATCTCCCATAGCGTCCGGCCGAGCTCGCAGGCCGCGGGCTGTTCCCCGCCGTAGAAGGCGATCGCCGCGTCGTCAGCGGCGAGCTGCATGCCGCGCCGGACGGCCGCATACGCCGCCGACAGCTCATTCATCGCGGCGATTTTGTAATACACGCCCGCATGCAGCCCGAGCTTCGCGTGCTGCCGCACGGACTTCAGCAGCAGCTCCGCCCAGCCGATGACGCGCTTGCCGCACAGCTGGTCGCGCTCGGCATCCGCGCCGCCGCGGCCGGGCGGATCGTCCGCGCCGCCCAGCACGAGCACGCACCATTCCCCGTCGCGCATTTGAATGACCGAATGCGGCAGCTCCCCGCGCCGCAGCGCGTCCCGCAGGATGCTGCATACGGCGAAATTCCACCGTTTCCGCTCCTTGTCCGGCCAGTCGCGCCAATCCCGCACATCCTCCGAGCAAACGTCGATGTCGAGCACGATCAGCGTGTATTTCGGTTCCCCGAGCAGCTGCTCCTGTCCCGCCAGCAGCCAATTGTCCGGCGTGGAATCGGTATAGTCCATGAGGACGTCGTAAAGGAGCTTCTCGTTGGCCAGATCGATGATGCGCTCCAGCTTGCGCTGCTCCTCCTGCTCCCGCTGCATGCGCTTGCGCCGCTCGGCCATGACGCGGGCGATGACTCCGGTCAGCTCGTCGTACGGAATCGGCTTCAGGATGTAATCCTTGACGCCGTACTGAATGGCCGACCGCGTGTACGCGAAATCCTGGTACCCCGACAGCATGATCACGTCGCACGGCAGCCCGCGCTCCCGGATTTGCCGCACGAGCTCCAGGCCGTCCATCACGGGCATCCGGATGTCGCACAGCACGAGGTCCGCGGGATTCGCCGTCAGCAGCTCCAGCGCCTCGACGCCATTCTTCGCCGTGCCGGCGATTTCCAGCCCCAGCATGCTCCACGGAATGACCTTCTCCAGGTTGCGCGTGATCGGAGGCTCGTCGTCGACGAGCAATACTTTGCCGTTCATCTCTTCACCTCTTGCTTCGGAATCGTAATCCGGATGACCGTCCCGTGCCCCGGCGCCGAACAAAGCCGCAGGCCATACTTCGGCCCGTAATGGATGCGCAGCCGGTCCGCGACGTTATGCAGGCCAAGTCCCCGCCGCTCGCCCTGCTCGGCTGCGTTGCCGGACGCCAGGTGCCGTCCGAGGCCGTTGATCCGCTGAAGCGCCGCCTCGTCCAGGCCGATGCCGTTGTCCGCAAGCTCGAATACGAGCTCCTCCGCCCGGGCCGTGACGACGATGCGGATCATGCCCGTGCGCGGCAGCCCCTCGAAGCCGTGCTGGATGCTGTTCTCCACGAGCGGCTGAAGCGTCAGCTTCAAAATCATGCCGTCCAGCGCGTCGTCCGCCACGTCGATCTCGTAGCCGAACATGTCCTCGAACCGGTATTGTTGAATCTCCAGGTAGCTGCGGACGTGCTCGATTTCCTCGCGGACCGTGATCGTCTCGGAATGGTGCATGCTCGTGCGCAGCAGAATGCTGAGGCGGCGGACCATCGCCATGATTTTGGCGCCTTCGTTCTGGGCCGCGAGGGCGTTGATCGATTCCAGCGTATTGAACAGGAAATGCGGCTTGATCTGCGCCTGCATGAGCATCATTTCCGCGCGCTGCTTGCGTCCTTGCTCCTGACGCACCTCGGTCAGCAGCCGGCCGATCGTCTCGACCATGCTGTTGAAGCTCCGTGCGAGCAGCACGGTTTCGTCCTTGCCCTTCGCCGGGACGCGAATGTCCAGCATGCCCTGCTCGACGAGGCGCATTTTGCGGACGACGCGGATGATTGATTTGGCCACTCCGCTGACGAAGAAAATGTTGAACAGGATCGCGAACACGAGACAGAGCAGCGTGATCCCGCCGATCCACTGGACGAAGCGGACGTTCTCGCTCGTCAGCGACTGCCACGACTTCACGGAGACGAGCACCCAGCCGTTCCGGTCGAGATCGTAAGCGGATATCAGCGAGTCCTGCTGCCCGAATACGCCACGGTTGCTCGCGTACCGCGCGGCCGCCGGCAAGTCCAGCTTCGTCTCGGCGCCCAACGGACGGCCCGCGAGCTCATGGCCGCTGTCCATCAGGACGAGGCCGTCCCGGTCGACGATGAGATACCGGGTCTGCGTCTGCTGCCTGCCAGTCAGCGTGAAGTCCTGCAGCATGCTGTCGACCTCGTCCGATTTCACCTGCGTGACCATGATGCCGGAATCGTTCATCGTGTCGGCGTCCTTGACGAGCCGCATCTGCGTGAACAGCGCGGCGCCCGTGCCCGTCAGCTCTTGCTGCTCGTAAGGACCGAGCCAGAGCGGCCGGCCGGCGAGCTTCAGAATCTCGGGATAGACGGGGTGGGCTTGAAGCCGTTCGTACGGGATCGGCTTGAACGTCGTCGGGTCGTTGCGGTAGGAGCGAAACATCGTGCCGTCCCTGCCGTAGAGCACGACCATGCTGAGCGCGGGATGTTGAAAGAGGATCTTGCCGAGCGCTTTCTCATACTGGCTGATGGCGATCAGCCGGCTCGCGTCGTTCTCGGAATCGCGGGAGCTGCGCAGCGCGTCCTGCACGCTCGGATTCGTCACGCTGGCGTCCGTCAGCTGGTCCAGCTCCCGGAAAAAATAACGGATGTTGCCGCCGACCGCCTTCAGGGTAATTTCCGATTGCTCGCTGTATTTCTTCTCCAGCAGATGCTCCGAATTAAGGAACGACACGATGCCGAGCCCGATGAGCGGCACGACGATGAGCGCGATGAAGGCGAGCAGCAGCTTGGGGCGAAGGTTCATGGGCGGTGGGCTCCTTGTCGATGTCGCAGCTTTCGCGGGCGCCGGGATGGACCGGACGGGCGCCGGACGGCGGGATCAGCCCTTGATGCTGCCCGCCGTCATCCCGTCGATGATCCGCCGCTGCAGGAACAGGTAGACGGCCAGCACCGGCGCGATGCCGATGATGACGGCCGCGGAGAGGGACGAGAAATTCGTCCGGTAGCCGTCGTTGAACGTCGCCATGCCGGTCGGCAGCGTGCGGAGGGATTCCGTCGTCACGAATAGCTGGGAGAAAATATATTCGTTCCAATTGCCGATGAACGCCAGAATGAACACCGTCACGAGTGCCGGCGCGGTGACCGGCAGGATGATCCTCGCGAACAGCCCCGCTGCCCCCAGCCCGTCGGCGACGCCCGCTTCCTCGAGCTCGGGCGGGACGGACCGCATGAAGGCGTGGAGAATGAAGACCGTGATCGGCAGCGCATACGTGCAGTATACCAAAATCAGCGACGGCAGCGTATCGATCAGCCCGAGTTCCGTCACGAGCCGGTACAGCGGGATGAACACCGCGCTCGGCGGCACGATCAGCCCTGCCAGCACGAACGCGTACAGCCGCTTGCTCAGCCCCCGGTACCGCATGCGCGATAGCGCGAAGGCGGTGGCCGAAGCGAACAGCAGCGTCAGGAAGCACGCCGCGAGCGTGACGACGAGGCTGTTCAGCGCGTACCGGCCGATATGAGCGCTCTCCCAGGCCGCCTTGTAGTTGGCCAAGTCGAGCCGCTTCGGCAGCGCCCATGTGTCGACGGTGATTTCCCGGTTCGTCTTGAACGAGGAGAGCAGCAGCCAGACGAGCGGAAACAGCGTGACCGCGACATAGGCGCACAGCAGCAGATGCAGCGGGAGCTGGCTTCGGCGGATCCGGTCCGCCAGCCGAGGTCCGGTTCGGACCGGATCCGGCCGGGAATCGTTCAAGGACGCGGCGTGCTTCATCCCTCCTGCACCCCCTCGGACCTGGCGATGCGCTGCAGCATGCCGGTCATGACCAGCGTGATGATGAATATCGCGACGCCGATGGCGCTGCCGTACCCGAGCTCCAGGGAGCGGAAGCCGACTTTCAGCATGTACGTCGACATGACCTCCGTCGATCGGAACGGCCCGCCGTTCGTCATGATCTGGACGATGTCGAGCACCTTCAGGGTGCCGGATACGCTGAGCAGCAGCATGACGAACAGGACGGGACGGATGAGCGGCAGCGTGATCAGGCGCGTCTCGCGCCAGCCGTTCGCGCCGTCGATTCTGGCGGCGGCGGACACCTCGCCCGGAATGTTCAGTATCGCGGCCAGGCACAGCACGATGAAGAAGCCGACGTTCTGCCAGGCGTTCGCGATCAGAATGGCGAGCATCGCGAGGTGCGGATCGGCCAGCCACTCCCGGGCCCAGCTCTCCCCGCCGACCAGCCGGAGCGCCTGGTTGATCAAGCCGGCGTCGTAATCGTAGAGCACGCCGAACAGAATCGCGACGATGGCGGTCGAGATGACGACGGGCACGAACACGGCCGATTTGTAGAAGCCGCGCAGGCGCCGGACCTTGGCGATCGCGATCGCCACGGCCAGCACGAGCGGAATGTTGACGGCGAGCGAGAACGCCATGAAGAGCAGGTTGTTGCCGAAGGCCCGGCCGAACGCCGCGTCGCGCAGCAGGCGTCTGAAATTATCGAAGCCGACGAACGTCCGCTCGGAGATGCCGTCCCACCGGAACAGACCGTACGCGAACGACACGATGACCGGGTAGACGAAGAACAGCGCGTAAAGCAGCAGGGTCGGAAGCACGAAGGCCGCGTAGATCCATGGATTCCGCAGCGTTTTGTTCATGGGGACCTCCTGATCGTGGACTGGTCGAACGGACAAGAGGACGCCCGGTTCGGCGGGACGTCCTCCCCGTATCGCAAGCGGCCCGCCCTGGGCGGATCGCCGTCACGGCTTATTTCTGCGCGTTCGCCTTCTCCTGGGACGCCTGGATTTCCTTCGCCACGTCCTCCGGCTTCTTCACCTTGCCGATCAGCTCCTGCAGGCCGACGCCGACGTCGGCGGCCACGCTCGGCTGCACGATCGCGTCGAACGCCTTCCACGAGGACGACGCGCCGGCCATCACCCGCAGCACCTCGGAGATGAGCGGATCGACGCCGGACAGATCGGACAGCTTCATGGACGGCAAAACCTTGTCTTCGAGCAGCGTCCGCTTCTGGACGTCCTCGGTGTAGAAGTTGCGGATGAACGCCTTAACCATCGCCTGCTGACCGTCCGTCAGGTTGGAGGAGAAGCCGAACCCGTTGGAGTAGCTGGCGTTGATCGACGTCTGGTCGCCCTTGCCGCCCGGAATGGCCGGGAACGGGAAATAGCCGATATTGCCTTTCAGGCCGCCCGCCTCGTCGCCGGTAAAGCGGTTCGCGTCCCACGTGCCCGTGAACACCATCGCGGCGTCGCCCTTCAGGAAGCGCGCCCCTTGCTCCGCGTACGGCAGGCCGAGCGCGCCCTTGGTGAAATAATCGTTATTCACAAGCTTGGCGTAATCCGCGAAGCCGGCGACGAAATCGGGATCCGTCCACTTGGCCGCGCCGATCACGAGCCCTTCGAACGCCTGGATGCCGACGTGGCGCTCCATGACCGTGTTCCAGAGCATGCCGTTGACCCACGCGTCCTTCGCGGCCAGCGCGAACGGCGTCTTGCCTTGCGCCTTAATCGCATCGGCGAGCGCCAGCAGCTCGTCGAACGTCTTCGGAATCGACAGCCCCATGTCCGCGAACATTTGCTTGTTATAGAAAATGCCTTCGCTGTAGCCGCCGAACGGTAGGCCGTACACCTTGCCATCGACCGTGAATTCGTCGAGGCTCGCGAACTGGTCCTTGATGCCAAGCTCCTCAATGATCGGCGTCAAGTCGAGCATGCGGCCCGCCTTCACGTACAGGTTCAGGTCCGCGCCGCCGAACACTTCGAAAATATCGGGCGGGTTGCCCGCCGCCATCTCCGCTTTCAGCTTCTGGTCGCGGTTGACGATCTCGTCGATGCCCTCCAGATTGATTTTCAGGCCCGGATTCTCGGCGATCGTCTTGGCGACGACGTCCTGAAGAATGTTCAGGCGGACCTTGCTCGTTTCCTTGATCTGCGTGTGGCGAAGCGAGAGGGCGACGTCCTTCGGCGCGCTGGCGTCCGTGCCGACCGTACCATCCGCCGGCGCATTCGGCGCTTTTTTCGCCGCGCCGCCGCCGTTGCCCGCGTTCGCGCCGTCATTGCCGTTTGCGCCTCCCTCGCCGTTCGACGAACCGCAAGCCGAGAGCAGGAGTGCCGACGACATCAGTGTCGCCGCGGCCGCCGTCAAGCCTTTCTTCATGAGAAGACCTCCCCGTTTCGTATCGTTATCCGTTCATGCCGCCGCTGCTTACACTTGTATTATAAAGGGGGATGGAAAAAGGTGGGAGGTCGAATATGCGACGGGCGCGGGCGACTTTTCGACGGAGGCGCCTGGGCGAGGGAGAATAATAAACGCCCACAGGACGCGAACATCCTGTGGGCGGCGGGCGATGCGGAGAATCGTATCCCCCCAGCGGGCGAATGCGAGCGGGTCGTCCGTTGTATCGATGAAGGCTGCATGTTCGATCTTTGGATCGATCACGCAAATCCATCATCGTTACCAGGCGTACGCGCGCGGCGCATCGCCGCCCGGTCCCGGGAAAATCTCGTCGATGCGCGCTAGCGTCGAAGCGTCCAGCTCCACGTCGACGACGCGCAGGGAGCGCTCGAACTGCTCCAGCGTGCGGACGCCGATGATCGGCGCGGTCACCGCCGGATTGGCGAGCAGCCAGGCCAGTGAGACGACGTCCTCGCGTTCGCCGAGCTCGTCGCACAGCGCCGCGTACGCGGTCAGCTGCGCCGCGTGCTTGTCCGCGCGCGCCCTGTCGCCGCTCCGCTTGCCGGCGCCGCCGCGGTTCAGGTTGCCCGCCAGCAGGCCGCCGTCGAGCGGGCTCCACGGAATGACGCCGATGCCGAGCCCCTGCGCCGCCGGCAGCACTTCCAATTCCGGCAAACGGCAGAGCAGGTTATATTTATGTTGTTCCGAGACGAGGCCGAGTATTCCCCGCGCCTTCGCTTCGCCTTGGGCGACCGCCAGATCCCAGCCTGCGAAGTTGCTGGCGCCGACGTAACCGATCTTGCCTTGGTTTTGGGCGACCTGGAAGCCGTTCCACAGCTCGTCCCAGCTAACGTTGCGGTCGACGTGGTGCATTTGGTACAGCTCGATGTGGTCGGTTTGCAGCCGCTTCAGGGAGCCTTCGAGATGCCGGCGGAGCTTGTACGCCGACAGGCCGCTCTCCCGGTTCGGGCCGTCCGTCTCGTCGTGCATGTCGCCGTGGAACTTCGTCGCGAGCACGGTGCGCTCGCGGCGTCCGCCGCCCTGCGCGAACCAGCGGCCGATGATCTCCTCGGTGCGGCCGGCGTTCTCGCCCCAGCCGTAAATATTCGCCGTATCAAAGAAGTTGATGCCCGCGTCGAGCGCCGCGTCCATGATTTTAAACGCTTCCTTCTCTTCCGTGTCGACCCCGAAATTCATCGTGCCGAGGCACAGACGGCTGACCTTGAGGCCCGAACGTCCCAAATACGTGTACTTCATCTGCCATCGCTCCTTCGTTTGTGTTTATCCGGCCGCACGGCGGCTCCGGCCCTGGCCCTCGCCGGCCTGCAGCGCGCCGGACTCTCGAACGGCAAAACGCGCAACAAAAAAATGAGGAAAGGATTCCCTTCCTCATTATAATGAAAAGCACGCGGTTATGGGTATGTCAGGACATCTTATTTTTCGGGGCGCATGCCAAGCACCGCATCCCGCACGGCTCGGTAAAAGACGCGCCACTCCGGGGCAGCGCCTTCGGGTCCGATGTCGGAATGTCCGCCCTCGGCCCGTTCCCCGCCGGGCGGCTCCGCGCCGCCGGCAAGCTTGCCGCCGGACGCGCCTTCCGGCGCCCCGGCCCAGGCATCGCGTCCCGCTCCTGCCCGTCCTGCCGCGCCCTGTCCGTCCTCTTGATCCTCCGCCATCATAGATCCCTCCTTCGCATCGCGGCGCCGCATCCGATTCCAGCGCCGCGGTTTAGCCCTTCAGCCGATGCTTCCGCAGCGAGAACAGCTCCCGCAGCTCGTCGGTCGACAGCTCGGTGATCCAATTCTCGGAGCCGCCGACGACCTGCTCGTTCAGCAGCTGCTTGCGCGCGATCATGTCGTCGATCCGCTCTTCCAGCGTGCCGAGCGTCACGTACTTGTGCACCTGCACGTTGCGGCGCTGGCCGATCCGGAACGCCCGGTCGGTCGCCTGGTTCTCGACGGCGGGATTCCACCACCGGTCGAAATGGATGACATGGTTGGCCGCGGTCAGGTTCAGCCCTGTGCCTCCCGCCTTAAGCGACAGCACGAATGCGCAGCCCGGCTCGGCTTCGTTCTGGAACGTCGCGATCATCGCGTCCCGCTCCGCCTTCGGCACGGCGCCGTACAGATACGGCGTCGGCAGGCCGAGCCGCTCCTCCAGCAGCCGCTTCAACGCCGCCCCCATCTCCACGTACTGCGTGAAGATCAGGCAGCGTTCGCCCTCCGCCGCGATCTCCTCCGCCATCTCGAGCAGCCGCAGCAGCTTGTTGGAGCGCTCTGGATCCCAAGCTCCGGATGAGCCGCGGGCCTCCTTGAGCAGCAGGCTCGGATGGTCGCACACCTGCTTCAGCCGCGTCAGCGCGGACAGGATCAGACCGCGCCGCTGCAGGCCGCCGGCTTTCTCCAGGCCGTTCATCAGCTCGGAGACGACGTTCTCGTAAAGCGCGCCCTGCTCGACGGTAAGCGACAGGTACGTGTTCATCTCGTTCTTCTCCGGCAGCGACAGCTGGATGGCCGGGTCCTTCTTCAGCCGCCGCAGCATGAACGGCTTCACCCAGCGCTGCAGCTCCGCGATCCGCTCTTCGTCCCGGTCCTTCTCGATCGGGAGGACGACCGCCTGGCGGAAATCGCTCAAGCTGCCGAGATAGCCGGGATTCGTAAAATCGTACAGCGACCACAGCTCCGTCAACCGGTTCTCCATCGGCGTGCCCGTCAGGGCGATGCGATGGTTCGCCGGCAGGCGCCGGATGGCCGAGGACTGCTTCGTGTAATAGTTCTTGATATTCTGCGCTTCGTCCAGGCAGACGACGTCCCAGCCGACGCCCGTCAGCTCCGCCTCGTCGATCGGCGCCAGTGTGTACGACGTGACGACGAGATCCGCGTCCGCGGCCGCCGCCGCGAACTCCTCGCCGTGCAGCCGCTTCGGCCCGTAATGGACGAGCACGCGGATGCCCGGCGCGAACCGCTCCAGCTCCTTCTCCCAGTTGCCGATGACCGACGTCGGGCAGATGAGGAGCGAAGGGCCGAGACTGCTCGTCTCCATGACATGCTGCAAATACGCGGTGAACTGGATCGTTTTGCCGAGGCCCATGTCGTCGGACAGGCAAGCGCCGAGGCCGAAGCGGCGCAGAAACGCCAGCCAGGACACGCCTAGGAGCTGGTACGGCCGCAGCTCGCCCTGGAAAGCCTTCGGCTTCTCGACGAGCGGCAGCTCGCTGGATTCGTTCAGCTGCGCGATCCACGCGGCCAAATGCTCGTTCAGCTCGACCTCCGCGGTGAGCGCCTCACCGATCTCGTTCTCCGGTTCGAGCTCCGTCTCGCCGCGCAAATGCATCTCGAAGACGTCGCGCATGGTGAAGCCCTTCTTCGCGCCGTTCTTCTTCAGCCAGCGGCGCAGCCGCTCCATGTCGCCGGGATCGAGGTGGACCCACTCCCCGCCGATTTGCAGCAAACGCTTGTTCTGGGCCGCGAGCTGCATGAATTCCGCTTCGCTCATGTCGACGTCGCCGACGGCGAGCTTCCAGTCGAAGTCGACGATCTGCTGCAGGCCGAACATCGACTGGTCCGACGAACCGACAGACGACTTGACCTTCGCCTTCAGCTTCAGCTTTCGGCTGCGGGCGGCTTCCCACCAGCCCGGCAGCAGCACGGAGCAGCCCGCCGCCAGCAGCTTGACGCTCTCGCGCTCGAGAAACTGCCACGCCTCCTCGTCCGTGAGCTCCGCCGCGCCGACGCGTTCGCCGGGCGCGTCTTCTGTGCCGTTCGCGCCGTCGCCGAACCGCTTCCAGTCCGCCAGCGCGGCCGCCCACTTCGCGGCCTCGCGCTCGAGCCGCGCGGCGACGTGGGGCTGCCACTCCGCCGGCAGATCGTCCGGCAGCGCCAACGAACCATCGCCCGCGGACGGCTCCAGCGTGAACCACGCCCCGCCGCTCGCCCGGTCCTGCAGCGCCGGCCGCAGCCGCCAGCCGCGGCCCTCGACCGGCTCGAGCAGCTGCAGCGCGATGCGGAACGGCACGTGGTCCCGCTTCATGCCGATCGAGACGAGCCAATCGTCCTCGTCCGCCGCCTTCATCGCGAGCGCACTTTCGCCCGCCGCCGCGGCGGCGCCGCGCCAAGCCTGCTCCGCCGCCGGATTCGTCGCGATCAGCTCCTCGACGGTCCCATCGAGCCAGCCCTGCACGGCGCCGAGATCGCCGCTCGCCTCGAGCCGCGGCACGAGCGCCCGCCAGGCCGCCAGCGCGCCGGCCTCGCGCGGCGGCACATCGAGGCGCCAAGCGCGGGCCTCGGGCCGCCAGCGCGACCAGTCCGGCGTGTACCAGCCGTTCAGCAGCGCCTGCCGCAGCAGCGCCGCCAGCTCGGACAGCGCAGCGGCGCGCGCCGTCCATTCCACGCGCAGCAGCCGGACGGGCTGGGGCGCCGACAGATAATCCATGGCGATTGCCGGCGTCAGCAGCATCTCCGTCCGTTTCAGCCGCTCGTTGTTCGTCTCCTCGATCTCCGCGCCGTACCAGGACGCCTCGTGCCAGGCGAACAGCAGCCGGCGCAGCCGGGTCGTCAGCCCGGCAGCATGCGCGGCCGCGAGCACGACGCCCTCGCCGTCCTTCCAAAATCCGTCCACTACGATCGTTTCCGCGCCCGTGAATCCTCTCATGTGACGATCTTTCCCCTCCACAGCTCTTCCTGCAGCGCCCGCAGCCGCTGATGCTTCCGCACGATCCCGTCGACGAAGCGGCTCCAGGCTTCGCCCTGCTGCTCCGCTTTATACAGTTTCTCCAGCCGCTTCATTAATTTGACCGCCTGCCGGTAGCCTTGGCGGTTGCGTGAGCGGATCGCCCCGTCGATCGCCTGGTGGTACAGCGGATAGAGCACCCGCGGCGCCGCTTTGCCGATCTCCCGGACGAGCTGGACGTCGATCTCGTCGGGCTCGATGCCGAACAGGAGCTGCAGGTCGGCCCATTTCTCGTACTGCCGCATGTCGAGCCAATGCTCCGTCAGCGCCGAGTACGAGTAGGGCAGGAACGACATCAGATGCCCCTGCCAGCTCGGATTGTCCGGCTGCTGCCGGTCCGCGAGCCGGCACATCGTCAAGAACGGCCCGAACGCCTTGGACTTGCGGTCGACCGACAGCCCGGCGTACAGATAGGCCATCCACGCTTCCAGCCGGTCCCAGTTCCGCTCCTCCAGTCGCTGCAGGGCGCAGTCCGACGCGAGCAGCGCCGTGCGGTTGAACGTAGTCCGGCGAAGCAGCGCCATCGCGTCGTCGTCCCGATCGTCCGCGAAGGCCAGGTACGCGAGCGCCATCGGCACGAAGAACAAGCCGCGCTCCCCCTGCGTCCGGTCGAGCTCGGCGCGCAGCTGCGCCTCTTCGTTCGCCGCCCAGCCGGCGTCGCCGATCAGCCGCGACCACAGCGCGAAGTAGAGCGTCTCCCACCGGTGCAGCTGCTGCTCGCGGTCCATGTCCCGGGCGTGGAAGAACGCCAACAGGCCGTTCACGGCCGCACGCTCCTCCGGGGTCAGCGCCGCCGGCTCGAGCTCGGCCGCGAGCTCCTGGTACTGGTTGATCCACGGCTCCGTCATGCGGGCGAACGCCATCTCGTAATAATAGCGGCTGTAACTGTCCGTATGCCCGTATGCCCGCTCGGCCTGCTCCAGCACGAAGACGATGCCGTGCATCCAGTGCAGCCGGCGCAGCCCTTCGCTCCATAGCTTGGAGGCCGCCTTGACCGCGGTCAGGACGGACTGAAGCGGATGAAGCGAGTGACGGCACTGCCGCCACGTCTCGCCGTGCCGCGCCTCCATGTCGCCCAGCCACCGGTCCGGCGCGTGCTCGAGCGACGACGGGTCCGATGCCGGCCGCCCCGCCGCCGCGTCCGGTTCGGGCGCGAGGCCGTTCAGCAGCCGGTTATGCAGCTCATCGGCACTCTCACCGATCGACGCGTAATACGCGTAGAAGACGGCCGCCATATGCTTGCAGCTTCCCCGTACGGGACAGGTGCACGTGCTGAACGCGAAGTCGTCGGTGTCCAGCGTGACGGCATAGATCGCCGTCCCTTTCACAACGCCATAGATGGAGAAGCCCTCCATCGCTTGGACGGAGAGCACCTTCTCCCGGCGGTAATAATCGAATCCCTTCTCCAGCACGTCGAGCGGGATGCCGCTTGCGATCGCGGCCTCCAGCGCCCGAAGCCGCCCGTCCTCCAGCTGAAAAAACGTGCTCATGGCGACCCTCCGTTCGTGTATGCCCATTCCCGCCATTATACCACATTCGGCGGCGAATAAAGCGAGCAAGCGCGAAGTTGCCCGCCCGCGGTCCGCAAAAAACAAAAAGACCCGCCGGAGGATGGCGCGAAGCGCCCTGCCGCGAGTCGAACGTTCCTGCGAACGCGAATGGTTATGAATGGCTTTCCTTCCGCATGACCGGAGCCGGCTTTAGTGGCCGCTGCCGATGCCTTGATAATAATAGCCGATGCGGCGCATCCGGTCCGCGTCCAGCATATTGCGCCCGTCGAAGACATTGGGCTGCGCGAGCAGCCCCCTCGCTTCCTCCCAGTCGATGCGGCCGAACGCGGGCCATTCCGTGCACAGCATGACCGCGTCCGCGTCCCGCAGCGCGTCCTCCGCTTCACCGCAGACCGCGACCGCCCGGTAGTCGCCGCCTCCCGGCAGGGACGCGACGGGATCGTACAGCCGCACGCCGGCTCCTTCGCGCAGCAGGCGGTCGATGATCCGCAGCGCCGGCGCTTCCCGGATATCGTCCGTATCCGGCTTGAACGCGAGTCCGAGCACCGCGACGGTCCGTCCCGCGAAGCCGCCGAGCCGGAGTCTCGCCTTGTCCAACAAGTAGGCGGACTGCGTCCGGTTCACGTCCATCACCTGCTCCAGAATGCGCAGGTCCGTGTCATGCTTGCGCGCCGCACCGACCAACTCCGAGACGTCCTTCGGAAAACACGAACCGCCGTAGCCGAGGCCGGCCTGCAGGAAGCTCGGTCCGATCCGGGGGTCAAGCCCCATGCCCTCGGCCACCTCGCTCACGTTGACTTCCAGCTTGTCGCACAGCTTGGCTAGCTCATTCATGAATGAGATCTTCGTCGCGAGAAACGAGTTGGATGCGTACTTGATCAGCTCCGCCGTGCGCGGCGTAGTGACGAGCTGCGGGCAGGCGAACGAACCGTACAGCGACTTGAGCCGCTCCGCCGCCCGCCGCCCGTCGGCACCGATGACGATGCGGTCCGGCCGGAGCGCGTCCTCGACGGCTTTGCCTTCACGCAGAA
Source organism: Paenibacillus sp. GCM10023250 (assembly GCF_042653205.1). Classification (NCBI taxonomy): domain Bacteria; kingdom Bacillati; phylum Bacillota; class Bacilli; order Caryophanales; family Paenibacillaceae; genus Paenibacillus; species Paenibacillus sp. GCM10023250. The sequence goes on from NZ_JBHSHY010000020.1 coordinate 14,970, forward strand.
ACTCCGGATTCGACGCGACGTCGAACGGATGGGGCGCCGGCTGCGCCGCCGCGATCCAGGCCTTGACCCGCTCCTGCGTGCCGACGGGGACGGTGCTCTTGGTAACGACGAGCTTGTAGCCGTCCATATGGCGCGCGATATCCTCGGCGGCCTGCCGCACGTAGCGAAGATCCGCACTGCCGTCCGGCCCGGACGGCGTGCCGACGCAGATGAAGACGACGTCGTGTCCGGCGATCGCAGCAGCCTTGTCCGTCGTAAAGCGCAGCCTTCCGCTCCGCACGTGCTTGGCGATCAGCTCCTCGAGGCCCGGTTCGTGAAAATGCAGGCGCCCTTCCTTCAGCCGTTCGATCTTCCCGGCGTCGACGTCGAGGCCGGTCACCTGCCAGCCCGTCTCGGCGAATACCATGGCGGTCGTGGCACCTACGTAGCCCGTGCCTACGATCAATATCTTCAAGGTTCTTCCACTCCTTTATCGGGCACCCCTGCGAGGACGGCGCGGTCTCCGACGATGACGTTCTTCATCGGGAATGGCACGTCCTTCGCATGTACCCCGTTCAAAATGATGCTGTTCTCGATGCTGCAATTCTCGAGCGTCGAGCCTGCCCCGATCGACACATAAGGGCCGATCCGGCAGTCCTTCAGCACGCAGCCTTTGCCGATCGCCACCGGTTCGATGATCGTGCAGCCCTCGAGCCGCGCGGTGCCATGAATCCGGTCAGCCGCCGCCTCCGCGGCGAGCAGCTTGCGGTTGGCCCGCAGCCACCGGTCCATCGTGCCGACGTCGATGTTCAGCTGATCCGTCACGCGGTACGTCACGGCGAAGCCCCAGTCGATGAGCCGCTGGATCGCGTCCGTGATCTCGTACTCGCCGCGCCTCGAAGGGCGGATATCGCCGGCCGCGGCGAAGATCTCCTTCGCGAACGCGTACGCGCCGAGCACCGCCAGGTTGGACTTCGGCTCCTGCGGCTTCTCCTCCAAGCCGACGATGCGCCTGTCGCGGATGTCTGCGATGCCGTAATCCTGCGGTACCTCGACCTCCGCAAGCAGCAGCGACGCCTGCGCGGCGCCGGATTCGATATCGTCCTTGAGCGCGGCCAGCGAAGCCGATATCAAGTTATCGCCGAGCAGCAGCATGAACGGCTGCCCCCCGATGTAAGCTTCCGCCTGTTTCAGCGCATGCGCGATGCCCTTGGCTTCGCGCTGGTATATATACGTGATCGCGGCCCCGAGCGCCTCTCCCTCGCCGAACTGCTCGCGAATGCCCGCTTCCTGGGACGGATGCACGACGATGCCGATCTCGTCGATGCCGATGTCCGTCAGCTTGACGATCGCCAGCTGCAGCAGCGGCATGTTCGCCACGGGGATCAGCGTTTTCGGCCGGCTGTACGTAAACGGATAGAGACGGCTTCCTTTTCCCGCGCAGAGAATCAATCCCTTCATTGCTTTCCACTCCCCTCTCCATCGCTTGCTATCATTCTATGAAAACGGCTTTCACTCGGTATAGGCCATCACTTCCAACAGCCGATATTGCCGCCGAATTTGATGAATGCGCCGTGCCCTGCTCGGAAGTCCGCTCATATCCTACAGTGAATGCCCATGGCAGACATCGACCTAAGGAGCTGAGGGACACTTGAGAATTGCGCAAATTTCGACGAACACGATCCCTGTCCCGCCGAAGGATTACGGAGGGACGCAGCGCGACGTGCATTATTTGACGGAGGAGCTGGTCAGACGGGGGCATGAGGTGTTCCTGTTCGCCAAGAAGGGCTCGACGTCGAACGCAACCCAAACATTCGAATACGAATCGGACGATCAGACCGCGCAGCTGGACTTCATCATCCGGAACATGCCGCCGGACATCGACATCATCCACGACCATTACGGCATCGTCGCCAAGGCGAATCCGCCGATCCCGACCATCTGCCAGTCCCATTCCAAGCGGATCAAGTCGAACGTGCAGATTCGGGTCTACGTGAGCAAATTCATTTTGAGGAAGTACGGCAGGGGGAAGGGCTACGCCGTCTACAACGGCATGAGCATGGACGATTACACGTTCAAGAAGAAGAAGCAAAAGTACTTGCTCTTCCTCGGCCGGCTGATCAAGGAGAAGGGCGTTCACCTAGCCATCAAGGTGGCCAAGAAGACGGGCCGCAAGCTCATCATCGCCGGCACGCTGAACGACCGGAAGTACTATAACGCCAAGATCAAGCCACATCTGGGCAAAAAAATCCGCTACGTCGGCGCCGTCGGCGGCTCCCGCAAACGCGCGCTGCTGGCCAATGCGCACTGCGTCCTGTTCACGTCGACCTGGGATGAGCCGTTCGGGCTCGTCCTCGTCGAAGCGATGGCGAGCGGCACGCCCGTGCTCGGCTTCCGCCGCGGCGCCGTGCCCGAGGTGCTGCGCGGGATGCCGCGGCTCGTGTGCAACACGACGACCGGCATGGCGGCGAAAGTCCGCAACCGCAAACGGCTGCCCAGCGCCCGCGCGCTCCGGCGGTACGCCCGGACCCGCTACTCCGACCGCAACATGACGGACGCGTTCCTGAAGCTGTATCGCAGGGTCATCAATAAGAAGCTGTACAAAATCAGGAAAAACACATTATGGAACCGGCGAAAAGCCAAGCTTGAACCAACGTCGAACGGAGATGAGAATTAGATGGTAACCGTGATCGCGTGCACGATGAGGTCCGCCTACATCGACAACGTGTTCGAGAATTACGACCGCCAGCTCTGGAAGAACAAGAAAATGATCATCGTCCTGAACAACGACAGCATGGACATCGAGGTGTACAAGGAGCGGGCGAGCCAATATCCCGAGGGCGAAGTAACCGTGTACCAGCTTCCCCAGAAGTACCGGCTCGGCAGGTGCCTGAACTATGCCATCAATAAAGCGGACAACGGCCTCATCGCCAAGTTCGACGACGACGATTACTACGGCCCGAAGTTTCTGCGGGAAGCCGCCCGCGCGATCAAGCACGGCCGGGCGGCCATCGTCGGCAAGCATACCGCCTACCTCTACTTCAACGCGAAGAAGGCGCTGATGGTGTTCCGGCGGGGCGGCGAGTGGAAATACAAGCGCAACGTCAAGGGCGGCACCCTCGTGTTTCGCAAGTCGGTCTGGCGCCGGGTCAAATTCCCCGCCTACCGCAAAGTCGGCACGGATTCCAGCTGGCTCTCGCGCTGCATCAGCCGGGGCTACCGCATCTTCTCCGTCTCCAAGCGGCACTACGTCTGCGTCCGCCGGAAAAACTGGAACAGCCACACGCAGAAGAAGAGCACGCGCCGGTACATGCGGCACTGCCGCCTCGTGCGCCGGACGTCGAACTTCCGCCGTTACGTCAATTAGCGCCGGCAGGCGGGCGAACGAACGCAAGGTCAACCGCCGGCCGGTTGACCTTGATGGGTCCAAGAGGAGGCGAAGCGATGGCCGCGAACCGGACCGCGGGGATTACGATCGTTACCCCGACCATTCGGACGAAGCACATGCAAAATATTTTCGATAACTTCGAGCGCCAGCTATGGCCCGTCAAAGAGCTCATCGTCATCGTCAACGACAACGGCATCGCGCTCCGCCCCTACAAGGAACTGGCGGCCCGGTACGGCAGCGTCCGGGTCTTCCGCGTCGATGGGCGCCGCAACCTCGGCGCTTGCTTGAATTACGCGGCGGCCCGAGCCCGCTGCCCCTACGTCGCCAAGTTCGACGACGACGATTACTACGCGCCCCACTACCTGGACGAAGCCATGCTGGTATTCGCCAAGAAGAAGGCGGACGTCGTCGGCAAGCGCTCATGCTACTTCTTCTTCCCCCACCGCTCCGTGCTGCTGCTGCGCCGAACAACCGTCAAGCCATACAGCCGGTGCCGGCGCATCGCCGGCGCCACCATCATGTTCCGCAAGCGGGTGCTCAAGAAGGTCGCGTTCTCGACGAAGGTCGCCGCGGGATCCGACGTCCGCTTCGTCAACGGCTGCCTGAGAAACGGATTCAAGGTGTTCACGAGCTCCTCCTACAACTTCGCCGCTTACCGCCGCCCGAACCGGAAATCGCATACCTGGCGGGTGTCGGAGCAGCGCCTGCTCGCCTCCAAGGGCGCGATAATCGTCCGCACCTCCGATTTCAGGCCCTTCGTGGAACGGCCGCTCCATCAGCTCCCGCTGCCGGGGGCGCTTCGTCCGGACGAGGCGGACCAGGCCGATGGCACGCAAGACTGGACCTATCCGGAAGGCGGGGGTTCGACGTACATTGAAGGCGCGGCGAAGGGCGTCGCGAAGCGCCTGGCGAAGAACGTCGCGAGGCGCGTGGCAAAGGGCACGGCGAAGGGCACGGCGAAGGGCCTGGCGAAGGGCGCGCCTGCCCCTTTGGGTCGTGCGCTCGTCCTGCGGCGGCGTCCTTGACGCGAGAGGCCGCCGTTACCGCTTGGCGTACGCCCTGGCGTACCGCATGATCTTCCGGAATACCCGCGGATCGGGATGCTTCCTGAAGATGTACGGGTCCGGCGCAGTGTTGACTTCCAGGATGTACGGACGGAGCGCGCGATCGAGCGCGATGTCGAGCCCGATCACGCAGACGCCCGGAAACGCCCGCTGCATGGCCGCTCCCGCCTGCACGCCCAGCTTCGCCAGCGTCTGCAGCTTCGCGGCCGGCTCCGCCGAATGCGCGCGCAGCAGCGTTTCCGCGGTTACGATTTTGCCGCCGCCGTGGAAGTTGGTGACAATCTTGTTCTTGGCGGCGACCCTGCCGATGATGCCCGTCGTTTCCCACTTCTTGGCAGGACTTAACTGCACCATGACCCGCAGATCGAACTTGCGCCCGTCGTATTCGAGGAGATGGATGCCCTTCTGGACGAGATACCGCCTGCCGCGGGTTCTCGCCTTGAGCGAGCCGTACAGCGCGGCGAACCGATCGAATCTCCGGATCCGCTTCCCGGCCTGGTAGCGGTAGCCCCCGCCGGAGCGCTCGACCCGCATCACACCGTTGCCGTGCATGCCGCGGTCCGGCTTCACGTACACCATCCCATAGCGGTTCAACCGCTCCAGCAGGGCGGCTGCCGTCATCTTCGCCGTATCCGGCACGTATCCGGCCAGCGGCGCGCTGCTCCGCATCACGACCGTCTTTCTCCATTTGCTTCCTACATAACGCGGCATACGATTCTCCTTTGCGCCCGAAATCGATTCGTCGGATTGCCTGATACACCTACACCCTATTCACGACTCTCGCGCATGTTGCTAGGCGGCTGCCGGCGGAAGATAGATGTACTAGAAGGCGTCCGGCCAGCCGGCATGCGGGACTTCCAAGAACATGAAAGGCGCGCTGCCCGGCGGAGCGAGACAAAAAAGGAACAAAAAAGAAACAGCCCGGCAGCCATTCGCTTATGGCTGCCGGGCTGCCCCGGGCACGACGTACGTATAAGTTCAAGCTCGCTGCTGCCTTCTCCGGCGGATCAGAACGGAATTTTAATCATGAAGGTTACGGTATCCGGCTCGTCGAGCGCCAAGGAAATATCGCCCTTGTACTTGTCGACGAGCGACTTCACGATATGCAGCCCCAGGCCGGAATGGCCGTCGCCCTTGGACGTGTAGCCCGCCTTGAATAGCGGCTTGTCCCGCAGCTCCTCGGGATGGAGGCAGGTATTGCTGATCTCGCATTGGAAGTATCCGTCGCGCTGGCTTGCCGAGACCCGAACGACGCGGTTCCCTTCGCCGTACTTCAAGACCTCGTCGAACGCGTTATCGATGAGATTGCCGAACAAGCGCGTCAAATCAAGCGACTTCATGCCGAGCGGCAGCTGCTTCATATCGCCGAATTCCGTCGCGAAATCGATCTTGAGCATCTCCGCCTGCAGCGTCTTCGAGCGGACGAGCGCCGCGATCGCGGGATTGCCGATGCTGATGATGTCGTTCATCTGGTGGATCTCGCCCGTCAGCTCCGCGGTGTACACCCTGAGCTCTTCCGTCTTCCCAAGCTCCGCGAGGGAGCGGATCGTCTGCGCGTGGTTCATGAAGTCGTGGCGCTGCGAGCGGATCGACTGGAACATCCCGTTGATCTCGTCCAGGTACGTCTCCTGCGCCCGGCGCGCCAGCTTGTCCTGCGACTTCCTGTACGCCGTCACGACGCCGTACAGCAGCGCGAGGCTGACCGCCGACGCGCAGGCAATGATAATGCCGACGTTCCGGAACTGCTTGTCGAGCGTGTCCTGAATCGTGCTGTAATCCGCCACGAGCGACAGCACGTAACGCGGGATCGGCTTGCCGCCGCCGTCGAGCATGCTGGCGACCTTCGTATCGACGTCCACCGGGATGAACAGCTTGATGATGCGCTCGCCGCCGACGGACGCGTTCTGGTACACCTTCGCGTTCTTCTCGTTGGCGGTCTTCACGTTCGCGGCGTCGTGCTTGTCCTTCAGCGAATACGTGCCCTCGATAATCGGATTCTGCGTCCGGTGCGCCAGCGTCTCCCCGTTGTCCGTCACGGTCCGGTTCTCGCCGTCCGGGAACGTCGCCGGGTTGATAACGGCGATTTCCTTCAGCCACGGATTCGCGTCCAGCGTGTCCGCGATCAGCCTGCCGACGCCCGTCGCCGAGTCGTAGTCGAGCTGCCGGCTCTCGTAGCTGATGTATGGGTCCGTCATATAGTTGGTGGAGCCGTCGTAATAGTAGCCCCATTTATGGATTCGGTCGGTCGACGTCGTAGAGAATTCGAACGGCCCCGTCCAGAAATTCGTCAGCTTCTGCCCCCAGCCGATCGTCACGTTCTTGTCGTCGAACAGCTGGTTGAACGCCTTGTACCACGGATCCCAGCCGTCGGTCTCGTAGCCCAGCTCCTTCGGATCCGAAGATTTATAGAGCACGATGTTGTCGGCCGTCCGTTTCAGCAGGGTGATGTCGACCAGATCGAGCTTCCTCGCCAGCTCCCCGAGCTGGTCGTTCGAGACCTTCTCGACGTCGGGATCGAGCGCGTACTGCGCCGCGACGGCGGCGGCCCGCAGCTCCCGCCCGATCTCCTCCTGGTACATCTCCGCCCCTTGGCGGGACGTCTCGATCGAGATGCCGATCTGCTTCGCCACGGAATCGAGTTCATGCTGCAGCCCGTCTTCCAGCGATTGTTTCGTCGTGAAATAATACACGGTGTTGTTCGCTCCGAGCAGCACCACGATCAAGATCATTGCCAATAGCCAAGCATTACGACGCATTCCCCGTACTCTCCGATCAAACCAGTATTTTCTGCGGCGTCGCGGATGAGCGCGATGATGCCAAGCGATTCTCATTATGACGGATTTCAAACCGAGTGACAATGTGAGAAATAAGCATTCTTGGCACATTGGCGCAGCTCAAGCATCATTTTCCGCACGCCTGAAATATCCCCGTCATCTCCATCGCGGAAACGGCTACCCGCGCAGACTTCTGAACCATGCGAGCACCGCCCACCGGCGCTCCTGGCGCTTTTTGTAGCGGGGCAGCGAACGGTAGATCGCGCCGCATTCGGCGAGCATCCGCTTCGCCTCGTCCTGCTGCCCGAGCTCCGCGTAGAGGCCCGCGAGCCGGTAATACGCCTCGATGGAGGACGAGTGGATGCCGCGGAATTCCTGCAGGAAGCCGATCGCCTTCTGCGGATCCTTCTTCGCGTAGAAGGATGCGAGGCGCAAATACGGCGAACCGTACTTCACCCGCGGATTGATGGACAGCGCGTTGCGCAAGGCCGCTTCGGCCGCGTCCGTCTCGCCGAGCGGCGCGAGGCTGGCGCCGAGATCGTCCCAAAATTCCGCGGAGTTGTCCAGCGGATCCTGCAGCGGCATGAGCCAGGACTTCGCTTCCGCGTACCGCTTCCGTTCGATGAGGAGCCGCGCCAGCTCGTGTTTGGCGGGGATATCGTTCGGGTTCATCGCGATCTGCTGCCGCAGCCGGCGGATCGTCCCGAAGCGGCGAAGCGGCCGAACGATGCTCGGCGTCAAGCCGAGGAACCGGCGCTCGAGCGCGTATAACACGACCAGCAAGATGACGACGGCCAAAAACGGACTTCCGAACAGCCGCCATAACAAAAAGAACAACAAGATTTTGATCATGTGCCACCTGCCGAGATAAGGAATGGTAAACCTGCCATTATTGTACACGATATGCCCGGTCCCGGATAGCGCCATTGCGGTCTTGCGCGTCCTCCCGCCGGACCGTACACTGGAATCAAGCAACGGCCATCCTTACGGAAAGAAGGCGATATCAATGCTGGACGAACTGCGCGCCAAGCTTCCGGGCTGGGTGGAAGCAAGCCGGGCGAAAGCCTGCGAGGGAAACGTCGCTTCCTATATACCAGAACTCGCCAAAGTGCCGCGGGAAGCGCTCGGCGTTACGGTCATGGCCGCCGACGGCCGGAGCGTCTCCGCGGGCGATGCGGCGCTTCGCTTTACGATGCAGAGCATCTCCAAAGTGTTCACTCTGCTGCTCGCGCTCATGGACAACGGCGAGGCCGGCGTGTTCGCGAAGGTCGGCAAGGAGCCGACGGGCGACGACTTCAATTCCATGCTGAAGCTCGAGCTCGTAGAGCCGGGCAAGCCGTTCAATCCGCTGATCAACGCCGGCGCCATCGCGGTCACCTCGCTCATCCGCGGCGACACGCCCGCGGCGAAGACGGAACGCATCCTGGCCTTCTTCGGCGAAGCGGCCGGCGGGGCTCGGCTCGACGTCAACCTGGACGTGTACCGCTCGGAATCCGCGACGGCCCATCGCAACCGGTCGCTGGCGTATTTCCTGAAGGACAACGAGGTGCTCGGCGATGACGTGGACGTCGAGGACGTGCTCGCCGTGTACTTCCGCCACTGCGCGGTCGAGGTCGACTGCGGACAGCTCGCGCGGATGGCGCTCGTGCTCGCGCTCGGCGGGGTCGACCCGGTCAGCGGACAGCGGCTCGTGCCGCGCCGGTACGTGCAGATCGCCAAGGCATTCATGCTCATGTGCGGCATGTACAACGCCTCCGGCGAATTCGCGATCCAGGTCGGCATCCCGGCCAAAAGCGGCGTGTCCGGCGGCATTCTCGCGCTCGTGCCCGGCCGATTCGGCATCGGCGTCGTCGGCCCCGCGCTCGGCGCCAAAGGCAACAGCACGGCCGGCGTCCATCTGCTCGGAACCATGGCGGCGGAGCTGGAATGGTCGATGTTTTGAACGCGGAAGGCAAAAAAAAGCCGTGCAGGCTTCGAGCCTGCACGGCTTCGTTTCGTCATGCCGGTTAACCGACGTGCATCATCATTTCCGGCTGCGCGCCTTCTTGGCCTTCGACCTTCGCCGGACGGCGAAGCATCAGGCCGAGCACGGCGCCGAACACCGCGATGAACGTCAGCACGAGGAACGTGTCGCCGAACGACTGCGAGTACGCGTCGAGCTGGCTCTTCGCCGCCGCGGCGTGCACTTCCATCCGCTTCGCGAGAATCGTGGACAGGCCCGCGACCGCGAACGAGGTCATGACCTGCTGCGCTGCGTTCGTCAGCGACGTGACGCGGCCGACGAGCTCGCGCGGCGCCGACTGCATCAGATGCGTGTTCAGCGGCATCATGGACAGCCCCATGCCCGCGCCGAGCAGGGCAAGCGGACCCATGATCATCATCATGCTGGATTCCGCGTCGACGCGGGACAGGATGAACGCCGCCACCGTGACGAGCAGCATGCCGACGAAGACGAGCGGACGCGCGCCGATCTTATCGAACAGCTTGCCGCCGATCGGCATGAACACGCCGGCCGCGATCGCCTGCGGCAGCATAATGAGGCCCGTGTCGAGCGCGCCTTTGCCGTGGGCGTTCTGCAGGAACACCGGCACGAGGAACATCGTCCCGAACAGAGCGATTTGCGAGATCCACTGCACGATGATGCCGCGCGAGAAGTCCGAGGAACGGAACACGCGAAGCTCCAGCAGCGGCTCCTTGCGCGACAGTTCGGCGATGATGAACAGGATCAGCGCGACGGCGCCGACGATGATGCCCGTGAGCGTCTTCGCGGAGTCCCAGCCGTTCGCGCCTTCGCTAACGCCGTACGACAGGCCGGCGAACGCGAGCGGCGCCAGAATGAAGCCGAAGCGGTCGAGCGCAGCGACTTCCTTGCGCTCGATGCTCGGCAGCGTGCGGATGCCGAGCAGAATGCCGACGATGCCGATCGGGATGTTGATCAGGAACAGCCATTTCCAGCTGACCGATTCGATCAGCCAGCCCGCGAGCACCGGACCGAGCGCCGGTGCGAGCAGGATCGGAATGCCCATCATGCCCATAACCTGGCCGACCTTCTCGGGCGGGCTCAGGCGGTACGTGAAGGCCATCGCGATCGGAAGCACCATGCCTCCGCCGAGGCCTTGCAGCACGCGGAACGTGATCAGCATTTCAACCGACGTGGACAGGGCGCACAAGAGCGAGCCCAAGGTGAACAGGAAGACGGAAATCAAAAAGACCTTCTTGGCGCCGAACCGGTCGGACAACCAGCCCGAAAGCGGGATCGCGGCGGCTTGCGCGAGCGCGTAGCCCGTGACCGTCCAGCCGACGATCTGGAACGTGGAGTTGAACTCTTTAATGAAGCCCGGGATGGCGACGTTGACCGCCGTACCGTCCAAGACGACCATGAAGATGCCGATGATGATGGCCGCGAGCGGGGCCAAAATTTTCTTGATGGAAAACGGCTCCTCCATGCTTGCAGCGGATGTTGCTTGTGCCGACATGCATACCCTCCTACCCAAAACGTTGATTCCGCTATCGGCGCCGCTTCCTGCCGCTCATTGACCCTACATCGAAGGTGAGGTTAAAATGATAGCAGCGAGGAGCATTCATTTCGCCGTGCGGTTATTTGTAAAATGGACAATTGTCCGTTTTCTATACACAGCTTACCGGACCGCGCGCCCATTGTCAATGAACGGCGCGTAAAGTTTTTTAAAATTCACAGGGGGTCATCGCTTATGCAGCAGCGCAACGAACGGAAGGATGCCGCCCGGCATCGCGAGCTCATTCTCGATACCGCTTCCCAATTGTTTCACGAGCACGGCGTGGAGGGCGTCAGCATGCACCAGATCGCCAAGTCCGCCGGCGTCGGGCAAGGCACGCTGTACCGGCGCTATTCCTCGAAGGCCGAGCTGTGCCTGGAGCTGATGGCGGACAGCTTCCGGCGGTTCAAGGCCGAGATCGGGCAGTACTTCGAGCAGGCGGCCGAGGCGCCGGTCCGGGAACGGCTCGCTGGCTTCCTCGACCGCATCCTGGGCTACATCGAACGGGAGATCGATTGGCTGAACGCCATCAAACCGTCGGCATGGTGCCAGGAGGACCAGACGAACGTCTACCAGGCCGAGCCGTTCGTCTACATCGTCGCCACGCTGAAGTCGCTGCTCGACGAAGCGGCCGAGAACGGCGAGGCGGCAGCGGGCGACGCGGAGTTCGCCGCCTTCACGATCGCGGCCTCGTTCAATCCCAGCAACTTCTACTACCTCATCAAGGACCGCGGGCTCTCCATCGAGGAGATCAAGGCGAAATACATCCGCTTCTACGACGGTTTGTTTTTCTGCTAAGGTCGTCGCTCGGCCGCGCGCACGATAAAGGACGCTCCCGCGAAACGAGGTGCCCCGCACCTGTTTCGCGGAAGCGTCCTTTTTGCCGTCCGCAACCGGCCCGGCGGGGCCGCCGATAAATCTCGGAGCTTGCCGGACTGCGGCCGCCAAGGCCCGCGCAGCCGGGCGCAGCCGGTTCCCGCGGCACGATAATCCGCCGGAACGGGACCTATTGGCCGCAAACGCCCGATTATGCGGCCGCGATCGCTTTTAGAACGCGAAACCCGACGAATACCCGCCCATTTTTACGGATAACCGCACCACTCCATAAGCCCTTTCATATGATACTTTGACTGTATCCCTTAACCTTGTTACACCATAAAAACCCGAGCAAGGAGGGGTGACACAATTAATGGGTAGCGACCAGAAGAGCAAGTTCTTGTTAACTCATCGTGAACGCGAGGTTTTTGAACTGCTTGTGCAGGATAAGACGACTAGAGACATCGCTCAGCAGCTGTTCATCAGTGAGAAAACCGTCCGTAACCACATTTCCAACGTCATGCAAAAGTTGAACGTTAAAGGTCGTTCGCAAGCGGTTGTCGAGCTGATCAAGCTTGGGGAATTAAAAATTTGACGTTCTTCGCCGCATACCTTGCTCAAGCCTTCTAGCAGTGATTCCGTATTCATACGGGACCGCTGCAAGAAGGTTTTTTGACGCGCCGGGAACATGAACGGGCGGCATTGCCGCAGGCGGCAAAAGAAAGAAACCCGGCCTCGCGGCACGGGTTTCCCGGTTTGCTTGAATTTGCGCTTCACGCAGGCGAAGCAGATTACGAACGCTCCGGCGTCTGGTCGTGGTTGCGGCCGCGCAAGCCGGCCAAGCCGATCAAGCCCAGAAGGCCGAGCCAGCCCCAATCGAAATCGTTGTCATTGTCCACCGCGGCGGCCCGGTAGTCTCCGCCGGTCACGCGGTTGCCGTTATACATGTTCGTCTGAAGGATACGATTGTCCGCATTGTCGTAGCTTTGCGTAGTAGGCGATGTCATGCTGTTGACGGGCTCCTTGCCGGCGGCGCTAAGCATGCCGGCGCCGAACAGGAGCGCGAAGCAGCCAAGCGCGGCAAAGCAAAGCAGGTGCTTCATCTTTTTCAAAGGTAGTGCCTCCTCTGCGGGAAAAGTGAGTTGCTACTGTTGGTCTTCCCGCGGAGGGCAGTCGTTATGAATCAGAACGCTCGGGAATGATTGGTCGCGTTAAAGCGAGCTTTCTCCCTTATCTGCGCCAATAATGCTCGTGCCCGTACCTGTATTGCGCCGGCCGCCTTGCGGCGTGCACGGCGAACGCGCCATGCGGCCGGTACTCGAACGGCGTCTCGCCCTGCGCGTACGGCGCGGCCTTGCGCCGTTCGATGCAGTCGAGCAGCACTTGCTGCTTCAGCGTCAAATATTCCAGCGTGTGCGGGCCGAACTCCGCCTCGATCTCCCCGGGCCGGAACTCGTAGTATACCGTCCGGCGCAGCGGGTTGCCGTCGCCGGAAGGCGAGCCGTGCAGCACTTCGATGTTGTGGAAGATCACGTCGCCGGGCTGCATCGGCACCGGAATCGCGTCGTCCGTCGAGAAGCCGGGCTGCCTGCAGCGCGCGTCAGCTGCCGCCTTCGTCCACTTGTTGCTGCCCGGTATGACCCACAGGCAGGTCTTCAGATCCGCTTCGTCGAGATAGAAATCGACATTAAAGATCGGCCGCGGATCGGTACAGCCGTCCGGCACGGCCGCGTCGCGGTGCCACGGCACGATGACGCCTTCGTCCGGCGCCTTCAGCACCATGGAGTCCCACGTCGGAATCAGATTGCGTCCCTGCAGCTTCTCGACGGAGCGCAGAATGAACGGATGGCCGAGCAGCGCCTTCATCGGATCGCTCTTGTCGATGACGTATTCGATGCGCCGGAGCACCGGCTGACCGGACTTCACGCCCGTCCCGTACATATAGTCGGGGTCGTTCTCTACGCCGGCCGCGCCCTTCTCGTACAACTGCCGCATTTCGCGCTGCACGAGGGCGAGCTCTTCGCCCGCCAGCACGCCGCGCACGACGAGAAAGCCGTTATCCAGAAAATACTGCGCCTGTTCGTCCGTGATCGTCGCCTGCTTGCGCGCGTCCGACACCGGAATGTTCATGCCGGTCTTCTCCATGATTCACGCCTCCCTGGGTAGGAAAATGTGCTGCTTAACCCGTAGTATAAGGGAGAACGGGCGGCCTGTAAGTAGCGCAAAGTAACAAAGAGGTTGCCGGGATCACACGGATATGAGAACGTATACATAAATGGACGCGAAAGCGCGAAGGAGGACGTCACATGTCGGGAAGCGCCGCCCCGCTGCCGGAGCATGCGGCCCATTCGTATTTTCACCCGCCTTATATCACGCTGGCCCATCTCTTCCACGCCCCGCGGCTGTGGGGATTCCCGAGCCGGGTGCTGTCGAGCTATCAATTCCAGTACGTCGTCGAAGGCGCCGCCGAATACACGATCGAAGGACGCGCCATTGCGACCCGACGCGGGGATCTTATCTACCACGCTCCCGCGCAGGCGCACGGGGTGCGTACCTTTCCCGACGAGAAATACGTCTGTATCTCCATCCTGTTCGATTTCGGCGGCGTGCCCTACCCCGTCGAGGAGCTGCTCCGGCCGGACCGGTATGTCGGCAACTTCGCCGGACATGCGGTCGAACAGCTGCTGACGCGGCTGATCGCCCGCTACCATCAGCCGGGCCTCGCCAATCACGCCGCCTGCCAAGGCCTGCTGATGCAAATGCTGAGCGAAGTGGCCGACTACAAGCAGGAGCAGGCGTCGCAAACCACGGAACAGCAGAAGATCAAGACGAAAATGGTGCTCATCCGCAATCATATCGCGGACCATTACGACCGCGACATCAAGCACGCCGAGCTCGAAGCGCTGTCGGGGCTGAGCCGCAATTACATTATCGTCAAATTCCGCAAGGCGTTCGGCATGACGCCGTTCGAGTACTTGACCCGCGTGCGGATCGAGCGCGCCAAGGAGCTCGGCATCCTGACGAACATGTCGATCGGCGAAATCGCGCTCCGCGTCGGCTACGCGGACGTCCATACGTTCGGGCGCATGTTCAAGCGGAAAACGGGCGCGAGCTTCAGCCAATTTTGTTCGGCGATGGTCACGTGACGAACGCCGCCGCCGGGCGCGCGAACAAGGCAAGCAAAAGAACGGGCAGCCGAATCATGCCAAGCATGAATCGGCTGCCCATTCTTGGTTCATCTTAAGGACTAGCGGCGCGCGTGGCCCGAAATGTAACGGGCCGGGAAGATGCGGTCGACCATGGCGTTGAATTCGGCGATATAGCCTTGAATCGGTTGGCCTTTCTTGTAGTCGGCTTCGTAAGCGGCCATGCGATCTACGAATTCGGAATTCGCCGAGACGTAAACTGCCTTGATCGACGGCGACATATTCTTGATTTCTTGCGCGATTTGGGCTTTGAGCGCCGCCGGAACGTCGCTTTCCGCCATCGTGCGGCCGGCGGCGAACGGCGTGACGGAGCCTGTCCGGCCATCGGCGAAATCGGTATACCCGCGCGATGTGCCGCGCGTCACGTCATTGATGGCGCTGCCCGCGCCGCGGCCGAGATCCGTCATCGCGCTGCCCGTGCCCCGCGCAACGTCCGTGATGGCATTGCCGGTGCCGCGGGCGACGTCGGTGATCGGGTTGCCGGTGCCGCGGGCGACGTCCGTGATCGCGTTGCCCGTGCCGCGGGCGACGTCCCCGATCGCGTTGCCCGTACCGCGGGCGACGTTCCCGATCGCATTGCCCGTACCCCTGGCGACGTTGCCGATCGCGTTACCCGTACCGGACGCGACGTCCGCCGCGCCCCGGCCGACGGTCCGGCCGATATCCGCCGCGCCGCGGGCGATGTCGCGGCCGGCGAGGCCGGTATCGCGTGCCAGGTCGCGGCCAAGCGGGTTAGGCGTGCCTTTCGCGATGTCCGCCGGCAGGTTGGCCGTATTGCGCAGCAGGTTGCCCGTGCCCCGCGCCAAGCCGGTCACCCCGCGGCCGATGTCGCGGCCGGCGTTAGCCGTGCCTTTCGCGACGTCGTACGAGCCCCGGTACAGCGCGTTCGTGCCTTTGCTCATCGCGCGCGGAAGCGCGTTCGGGCTGGCGAGATTCGTCAAGTCCCTCGCCGTATTGCGCGACTGGTTCGTCAAGCCGGACGGATGCCCGTCGGTCAATCCGTTGATATTATTGCGGTTGCTGTTGACGAAATTGTAAGAAGGACCGCGAAGATAGCTGTTCGTGTTCATGCTCAGGGACATGTTGCGGACGCCGTGCGACACGTTATGGAACGAGCTGCTCATACGGCCGTTCGCCAGACCCTTTGTCTTGTTAGCCGCCTTGCCGTACATGGCCGTGCCGCTCGTGCCGTACATGCCGTTCATGCCGTAGTTGCCGCTCGTGCCCATCATGCCGTTCAAGCCGTACGTATTCTTGGTGCCCGATAAAGGCACGTTCGGCGTCGAGATGGAGCTGGCCCGCGTCATCCGGTGCATGCCCTTGCCCCGATAGGCATGCGCGTTCATCGAACGCATCGTGTGCGGGCGCAGATACGCCTGCTGCGTGCGGCTCAGCAACGACGGACTGCCCAAGCTTATCGAGCTTGCGCCGCTTTGGTGTACGGCCGCTCCCGCCTTCCCTTTGCCGCTTCCGGCGCGGTTATCAAGCCGTACGGCGACGTAGGCGTTGTTGTCGGTCAGCATGACGTAAGCTTTGCCCACGCCCTTGATGCCCGAGATGCGGTCGGCCATCGCCTCGCTCATTTCCATCCGGTAGTTCTTGTGAAGGCCGACCAGGTTGTTGCTGTTCAGCCGGTGGCCGTCCACCCGGTTCATCTCATTCATCTGATCGTTGGCGAAACGGGTATTCAAAATGCGGTTGCCGTTCATGTCGTACGAGACGCTGTTCCCGCGAATGTTGCGATTGCCCAGCTCGCCGTGCTTCTCCATGCAGCCCGTAAGCATTGTCGATAACATTGCTCCGGCTGCAAGCATTGCCCACTTCCGATGCTGCATCCCATCATCCTCCGTTTTATCGTCTGAACCCTACTCATGCGGCCCATAAGTAGCGTTAGCCGAACGGGGATGCGCTATGCTGGCAACTTTTTAGTTCCGCTGTGCCGGATTCCCTAAGCGGCAAACCAACGTTCACGCTTTAGCGGCAGATATTGCGGAAGCGTTTGCAATCTATGCAAGACCCCCGGCCTCCTCATTCGATGCGATCCGCCTCGAGCTGTTCGTCATCCTCCAAGAAAGCCATCGCGCTGGAATCGGCGAACAAGGCGCGATATTCGGGAAGCCGCAGCGCATCCGACGCGAGCACGGCTTCATCGTCCAGCCCTTCCCGCTCCACGGCCACGACCGCGTCTACGCTCCGCTCGTTCGTCACCGCGATCCGCCTGCCCGCGTATCCCGTGACGGCGGAGGCGGTCCAGCCGTCCTCCGTCAAGATGGCCGTCCCGATCCCGCTGCGTCCCGCGGAAGGGCCCGCCAGCAGCGCAAGCTTCAACCGTTCGTTGCCGCCCGCGGCCCGCAGCCGCCAATCGATCGCATGGGACGGCAGCTCCAGCTCGACCGTCCCGCCCGCCGGCACGATTCGCTGCGCGTGGATATGCGGCGGCAGCGCGGCCGTGCCAGCGCTCTGCGCCGTCCGTTCCGCGCGCCGGACCGCGGGATGCACCGCGAAGCGGAGCTCGGCGCTGCGGCCGAACGCCGTTTTGCGCGCTGCGCCGCAGGCCGCGCAGCGATGCCGCTCCGCACGCCCGGGAAGCCCCGGCTCCGCCGTCTCGGCTGCCTTACAGACGGGACAGACGAGCCGCCAGGCGAGCTCGAACAGCCCGAGCCGCGCGCCAGTCAGCATCAGCCGGAGCACATCCTCGCGCGGCGCGTTCCATGCCCGGGCCAGCGCGTACGGGCGAATATCAGTGACCGCCGCGTCTCCGCCCAGGCGAATCAGGCGGGTTGCTTGCGCCGCGAGCGCCTCGTTATTGCCGCTGGCCGCGAGCTGCCGCATCCCTTCCGCCAGCTTCGCTTCGTCCACGGCATGGCGCGCGGCGGGCCGATCCGCGGATGACGCGCCGGACGCTTTTAGCGCTTCGGTCTCCGCGGCCGGTCCGCTCGCCAAATACCGGAATATCCGCGCCATGAGCCGCTTCGCCGCGAGCCGGACGGGCAGCGCCAGCGCCGGATGCGCGGGCACGATGCCGGCGTACAGCTGCACGAGCGTGCCCGGCTTGCCGCCGGCGGCTTTATCGTCCAGCCGGACGCCGAAGCGGAAGCTTCGGAGCGGTCCCGCGGCGAATTCGCGGGAGACCTCGTGCCATCGGTACCGGGACCACTCAAACTGCTCCGCTGCCGGTTCCGGAAGTCGGAGCGGCTTCAAGCGAAGCAGCGGCCTGCCGGCCTCGCCCGGCGCCGGCGGCCGTTCGCGGACGGGGCTAAGCCCGATCGCCCGGCGGACGCGCTCGATGTCGGACATCATGTCCCACGCCAGCGCGCGGGACATCGGATATGCCTCCTCCCTGATGATCGTAATGGACCGCTGCCGGGAATGCCGTTCATCGCCCATGGCCTTCAGCTCCTATCCTCCAACATGCTAGCTTCTTCCATCATAACCCGAAACGGCGGTTTGGGCCATGGAATAAGCAAAAAGACTCTTGCGCGGGGCAAGAGTCTTAGCGGGGGTCCGATTATACGATTATAGACCGTGCCGCGTCCGCATCACACGAAATTGCGCGTATCGTTGCCGCGGCCGAATTTATAGACGGCGATCAGGAAAAAGACGGCCGCGAAGGCAATTAGCACCGCGAGATGCAGCCCGAGCGCGCCGAAACCGCTGCCGTCCTGCAGCTTGCCGATCGCGTCCAGCAGCCAACGCTGCGGCAGGAAATCCGCCACGCGCCGCACCGCGTCCGGCATGATGGCGATCGGGAAGAAGCAGCCCGCGAGCATGCAGGTCGGCGTGAAGACGAGATTTTGCAGCGCGCTCGCCGCGCTCGACGACTTGGAGAACGCCACGATGGCGAGCGAGAGGCTGACCGCGATAAGCGCGTACAGCACCAGCAGCCCGAATATCTCCCCGAACGGCACGCCTATGCTCAAACGGAAGACCGTCCGCATGAAGAAGAGCGCGACGGCGATCTGAACCGCCATGACGATCAGGTTGACGACGATGTTCGAGAGCACGTACGTCCGCGCCGAGATCGGCGAGGAGACAATGCGGAAGTACGTGCGGTTTTCCCGGTTACGCAAGATCAGTTCCGTCAGGTTGCCCGCCGACGTCAGCATGAACAGGAGCAGGAAGCCGATCGACTGCGCCGACACTTGTTTGGTGGTCAACGTATCGTTGACGGACTGCGCCGTTACCTGGAACGCCGAAGCGCGGTAATCCGCGTAGAAGCGGTCGAACTTGGCCGCGTCGCCGTTCGCGATGAGCGCCATCGCGCTGACGTTGTCGATATAGCCGGTCAGCATCGATTTGAAGTACGCCGTCACCGTCGCGCCCTTCACGGACCGCAGGGCGATATGGCCGGGCTCTCCCGCCATCACGCTGTCGGAGAAGCCCTTCGACAGCACGAGGCCGCTGTCCAGCTTCCCGGCTGCCAGCTGGTCCTTCAGCTCCGCTTCGGTCACCATCGTAATGGTCATATGATCCAGTTTATTCATGAAGCTGATCGTATCGGCCGCGATCGTCGCCTGGCCGTCTTCGTTCACGATACCCACCCGGACATCGGGCTGCGCCGAGGCCCCGTACACGACGGTCGCCAGGATGACGCCCCCGATCGGCAGGCCGAAATGAATCAGCCAATTGGAACGGTTGCGGAGGATGTGCCGCAGCGTCCATACGACGAGGAACCACAGTTCATTGCGCATATCAGAAGCCCTCCCTGTTCCGGCGGATGGCGGCCGTTGCCCCGAGGAGCACCAGCGCCGCGCCTAGATACAACCCGATGGCGGACCAGGCGGACGACGTTTGGCCCGCGTAGATAATTTGGGTCAGCGCCGAGTTGCCCCAGCGGATCGGGGATGCCCAGGCGGCCAGCCCCATGATGCCGGTAGCGCTCACCGGGAAATACGCGCCCCCGAGAAAGGAGCCCACCTGCACGATCAGCATCACCACGCCGCGTCCGCCGCCGTTCTTGAAGAGCTCGTTCGCCGCGATGCCCAGGCTCGTCGACATGATAATCTCGCAGACGAGCACGGCGATGACGAGCGGCAGGTGCGCGCCCCAGTAGGCCTTGAACACCCATTTACTGAAGAAAATGATGGCCAGAATGCATAACGAGTTCGAGACGACGTTGCCGAGCACTTTGCCGACATAGATTTCGCCGCGCCGGATCGGCGCCGCCACCAGCCGGATGCCGGTGCCGCGCACTTGCTCCGAGCGCAGCAGACCGCCCGCGGACATCGCGCCCCAGAGGCCGACCATGACCGTCAGCGCGACCGCGTAATAATCCATGGAGCCCGGCGTGCGGTCGGCCGCGATCGATTCCTCCTTCAGGTAGCTTCCGCCGTCCGTCCACGCAAGCAGCTGCCCGATTTTGTCCGGATCCGTCCGCGCGACGGCCGCGGCGGCGTTGTACCGGTCCGCGAACGCGTTCAGCATCCCTTGCACGATGCCGCTTTCGACGGTGTCGCGGCTGCTGCCGTACTGCGAGATTCCCGCGTCCGTCACCTCGACGTACGCCGTATATCGATTATCCTCGACCGCCGCGCGTCCGTCCTCGCCGTCCTTCAGCGTCTCGAATGCGACGCCGGTACTCGCCAGCTGCTTCTCGAAGCCGTCGAACGCCTGCGACAATTCGCCGCTGCTCGCATCGTGCACCAGCACCTTGATGTCGCTCAGCTCGAGCTGGGTGACGAAAGCGTTCGTCAGCGTAATGCCGAGGACGAGCATCAGCACGATCGGAAAGCCGAGCATGAAAATAAACGTCCGATAGTCGCGGAAATGCTGTTTGATTTCCTTGACCGTCATCAACCAAGTGATCATCCGGATATCCCCTCCTTTTTCCTCGTCTCCTCCATCAATCCCGCAAATTGCGGCCGGTCAGCGTCAGAAACACCGTCTCGAGGTTCGGCTCGCGCTCCTCGACCGTGCGGATCTCGGACTCGCCGTCCATCAGCCGCTTCAGGATGCGGTTCAAATTGTCGACCGTCGCGTCGCTGTGAACGCGAATGACGTTCCCTTCCTGGCTGACCGTGCGGACGCCGGGCAGTCCGGCAAGCGTCTCGCCTTCGCCGCCGGCCGCGCTCTTCAGCTCGATGACGAGGTCCTTCATGTCCGTGATCGTCGCCGTCAGCTGCTCCTTCGTGCCCTCCGCGATGATTTTGCCGTGGTCCACGATCGCGATCCGCGAGCAGATCTCTTCGACTTCCTCCATGTAATGGCTCGTGTAAATGATCGTGCAGCCCGATTCGTTCAGCTTCCGCACTGAAGCCAGGATGTAATTGCGCGACTGCGGATCGATGCCGACCGTCGGTTCGTCCATGATGATCAGCTTCGGCTTATGCGCGATGGCGCAGGCGATGTTCAGCCGGCGCTTCATCCCGCCGGAGAAGTTCTTCGGGTAGCTCTTCGCCTTGTCGGCGAGCCCGACGAACGCCAGCGCCTCCTCCGACCGCTCCTTCAACAGCCCGCCGCGGAGCCCGTAGAGGCCGGCGAAGAAGCTGACGTTCTCGTAGGCCGTCAAGTCCTCGTAGATCGCCAGGTCCTGCGGCACAATGCCGAGGCTTTGCTTGGCGAAGCGGGGCTCTGCCTTGATGTTCCGGTCCAGGATGCGGATCTCGCCGCCGGTCGGCTGCAGCAGCGTGCAGATCATATTGATCGTGGTGCTCTTGCCCGCCCCGTTCGCGCCGAGAAAGCCGAAAATTTCGCCCTCGCGCACCTTCAGCGAAATATTGTCCACCGCGACGAAATCGCCGAACTTCTTCGTCAGTCCCCGGATATCCAGCACGTTCATAGCCTTCAACTCGCTTTCGTTTGATCTCTATATCCAGTATAAAAAAACGAGACGTCCTTATGTCAGTGCATAAGTTCATCTCGTTCCCATGGGAAATCTCATATTCAAAGCTCATGTGCTCCGCCTGCGCCAGCCGACCGGGCGTGAAAATGTTCACGGCCGCATTCATGGCGCAGCCTTGGTCTGGCGGCCTTGGCAGGCGCCGAGCGCCAAGGACGGCTCGCGGCGCCTGCGGATCACGGTCGGCCCGGCGCCGCCCGCGGCATGAGCGTCGTCACGGCGAAGCCCCGCGAGCCGTCGGCCGTCACGGTGCCGTTCGCGACGGCGGTCCGCTCCTCCATGCCGACGAGGCCCATGCCTTTGACGATCTTGTCCGCGCCTTGGCCGTTGTCGGAGACGACGGCTTTCACGAAGCGGTTCAGCACGCGCACCTCGACGTGAACGGCGGACGCGTTCGCGTATTTGGCCGCGTTCGTGAGCGCCTCCATGACGTTCTCGTGGATGATTTTCCACTGCAGCGGCGTGATCGCTTCCATATCTCCCTCGTGCACGACCGTCGTCAGCAGGTCCGACTTGCCGCCGAACGTTTCCACGGCAGCGCGCAGCCGGATTAGGCCCAGCTGCTCCACGGGCGGCTTCAAATCCTTGAGCGTGCGCCGAATCTGCTCGATGCCTTCCTTGGAGATCGCGATCGCGTTGTTCAGCAATGCCTCCGCCCCTTCGGGATCGCGCCCCAGCGTCAGGCGGGCGGCTTCCATCTGGATGAGACCGCCGGTGATGGCATGTCCGATGCCGTCATGGATCTCCTGCGCGACCCGGTTGCGCTCCTCCAGCTTCGCCAAATATTCGCCCGCCTGCGCGAACCCGGCGCTGTCGTTCAGCCGGCGCCCGAGCTCCTGTTGCCGGCGGCGCGCCCGCTCGAGCTCGTCCTCCTGGGCGTTCGTCCGGATCATGTACCGCCTCACGATCGCGTAGTTGAAGAAGCCGAACACGGCGACGAAGGCGTAATGCAGCAGCAGCGACGCGGGAAGAAACAACATCGGCGCGGCGACCGGCACGAGCGCGAAGCGGTGCCGCCGCAGCCGGAAGGACGCGAGCTCGAGCAGGCTGGGCGGCAGCAGCAGCAGCAATTCCGGCCGTACGTACGCGCCGCACAGCAGCACGTACGCCACCGTCGCGGCCGCAAGCCCCTGCTTGACGGGCGCCGGCTTCGCGATATGCAGGATCAGGTTCACGATCAGATAGAGCAGCAAATAAAGCACGAGCAGCTTCGACGCCTGCGGGCGGGCGAAATACGCCAGCGCGATGACATACAGCCAGACGATCGTCTTGTTGCCGACGGTCCATACTTCCATGGCACGGGCCTCCTTCCGGCAGCGGCTAGCGGGTCTTGCCCGTCAAGTAGTAGATCGCGATCTGCGTCCGGTGCTCCAGGGACGTCTTGTTCAGGATCGACGTGATGTAGTTGGCCGTCGTCCCTTCGGAGATGAACAGCTGCTTCGAAATCTCCTTGTTGGCGTAGCCTTTGGCGATCAAGCCCATCACCTCGATCTCGCGTTCCGTGAACGGGGAGAGGTCGATCGGCGTACCCGCGGACGCGGGCGGCTCCCCGGCCGCCGGCGACGGCGCCCCGATCGCAGGCTTCAGCTTGTCGAGAATGATGTCCTGCAGCACGTTGTTGCCGTGATAGACGCTCTTGATCGCGTCGCGAATCCGCTCGGGGTCGTTATTCTTCAGCAGGTACCCCTTCGCGCCGCAGCGGATCGCCTCGACGATGTATTCGTCGTCGTCGAAGGTCGTCAGGATAAGCGGCTTCGTGCCGGTCTGCTCCGTTAGGAGGCGCGTCGCCTCGACACCGTTCATGTTCGGCATCCGCACGTCGAGCAGCGCCACGTCCACCTCGTTCGCCCGGCAATACTCCACCGCCTGCCGCCCGTCCTCGACGGCGCCGAGCACATCGAATTCCTCGAACGTGTTCAGTATGATGCGCATGCCTTCGCGGATGAACGAATTGTCGTCCGCGATCAATACTTTGATTTTCATGCCGTCATCGCCCCTTTGCTGCTCCTGCTCTTAGTGTACCTTATGCAGTAAACGCCGGAAAGCGGCGGAGGGCGGAAACGGGCGCAAAAAAAGCCGCTCCCGGATCGGGTCCGGAAGCGGCTTCTCGCGCAGGATGGCCAGGCGCATGCCCGTTTATCAGGCGAATTCCTTCAAGAACGCCGTCAATCCTTCATCGACGCCGCGTTCGGGGAAATACTCGAGGCCGATCAAGCCGGCATAGCCCGCATCGCGAATCGCGTTCAGCACGTTGCGGTAATGGATTTCCCCCGTGCCGATCTCGTGGCGGCCCGGATGGTCGGCGATGTGGAAATAACCGATGCGTTCGATGTTCGCCCGGATGGTCGGGATGAGATTGCCTTCGGAAATCTGCTGGTGGTACACGTCGTAGAGCACCTTCACGTTCGGGCTCCCGACCTTGTCGATGATCGCGAACGCCTCTTCGGAGCGGACGAGGTAATAGCCGCGGTGGTCGACCAGCTCGTTCAGCGGTTCGACGACGAGCGTGACGCCCGCCTCCTCCAGCAAGGGCGCGGCGGCCTTCAGCCCGTCGACGATGCTGTCGTGCTGATCCTCGCGCGGAATGCCCTCGCGGGCGTCGCCGACCGTCGCGATCAAGTACGCGCAGTCCAGCCGCTCGGCCGCCGCGAGGCTCTCGATCAGGCCGTCGACGAATTTGCCGCGCTGCGCGGGATCGACCAGGTTGCCGTGCTTCGTGCAGAACGAACCGACGCGCAGGCCGAGCCTGTCCTTCTGGGCGGCGAGCGCCTCCAGATCCTTGTCCCCCCAGCCCCAAAACTCAAATGCGGTAAAGCCCAATTCCCGCGTCCGCTCCACGCGCTCGGCGAACGTCAGCGTCGTCTTGCTGAAGATCGCGTCCAAAGATGGTGAAAAAATCATGGCGTCAGCCCCTCTCCCGTAAACGAAACGCCTAGCTTGATGCTGGCTTCCGGTTGTTGATCGACGTACGTCTCGTATGCTTCCGCCGCCTGCTCGAACGGCACGACGGGATCGATAATCGCCTCGCAGTCGATCTTGCCCGCGGCGAGCAGACTCCAGCTCGCTTCGCGGATGCGCTTGAAATCCCAGCGCGGGTGATCCGGATTCGGCTCGCTGCACGCCCGCGAGAAGACGAGCTTCGCGTTGTTGAAATGCGCCTCGCGCCCCCAATTCATGCCGCCCTTGAACGGACGGGCCCAGCCGACGAACGCGATCGTGCCGCCGTACGCAAGCCCGCGCAGCGCGTGCTGCAGCGCGAATTCATTGGCGCTCGTCTCGATGACGGCATCGACGCCGTGCTTGTCCGTGTCCCGCTTCAGCAGCAGGCCGACGTCGTCGGCGGCCGGATCGTAGCAGACGTCCGCTCCGGCGCGCATTGCGGCCTGGCGGCGCTTCGCGATCGGGTCGACGGCCGCGACGTAGGACGCGCCCGCGAGCTTCGCCATCTGCGCGGCCAGCTGGCCGATCGCGCCAAGCCCGAACACCGCCACGCGGTCGCCGACGCGGATATGCGCGTCGCGGATGCCGCCGAGGGCGAAGTGGGCCGGATCGTAGCAGACCGCGCTTTTCCACGACATCCCGTCCGGCACACGCAGCAGGCCGTCCGCATGCGCAACGACCGTCTCCCGGATGCCCGAGTAGCCGCACACGCGGTCGCCGATCGCGAACCGCCGCACATCCGGCGCGACCTCGGCAATGACGCCGACGTATTGGTTGCCGAGGTTCCACTCGCCGAATTTCTCCTGCGGCTCGGCCGCTTCGCGCGGCAGGAACGCGTGCCAGCCGTCGTCGTAGTAATCCGTCACAAACGGGCTGAGTCCGCGGAAGGCCGCGAGCTCGGAGCCGTGCTTCGGCGAAGCGTATTCGACGCGGACCCCGACGTGGCCCGGCCGAAGCTCGGCTGCCTCCTCGTAAGGGCGCAGCGCCGCTTGGCGGGGCGCGACCGCGATCAATTGCTTGGGCATGCATAACACCTGCGCTTTCTAGCGTAATGGACGGCACCGGTACCGATACCCCCATTGTAAGCGCGGCGCGCGCGCAAGCGCTATGAATTGCTGTGCGTTTTTCTTGCACGGATGTGGTTTGTTTGCTAGTCTCGGATGAGGAGGGGATGTTCGTGAGAATCGAGAGCTTCCATACGCCGCCGGTCGTTTCCGATCTCGATCTCTACTATTGCGGGGTGGAGGAAGTCGAGCGATTCTTTACCTGCGGCCCGCATATCCGCGACCGGTATTTGATCCACTACGTCATCGGCGGCAGCGGGTTCTTCGAAAGCCGCGGCCGGCGCCACAAGGTCGGAGCCGGCGAACTGTTCGCGATTTTCCCGGGCGAGCTCATCTCGTACGAGACGGACCCGGGCGACCCGTGGACGTTTTGCTGGTTCGCGTTCGACGGCAGACGGAGCAAGGAAATGCTGCGGCGGGCGGGCATCTCCCAGGACGTGCCGGTTCGCCGTGTCCACGGCGGCGACGCCATCCGCGGCTACGTCGAGCTCCTGAACGAGACGCTGCGCGCCTACCCTAGCCGGGATCTCCCCGCAACGCGGATTCACGGCGCGCTGTACGATATTTTCGCGGTGCTGGAGCTGTCCTGCCTCGCTTCGCGCCCGGCGATGCCGGCCAAAGCCGATGCCGCGGACTACGTCGGCAAGGCGCTGCAGTTCATCGAGACCCACTACCAGAGCCCGATCTCCATCAAGAACATCGCCGATTACGTCGGCCTCGAACGGACGTACTTCACCAAGCAGTTCACCAAATCGACGGGCGAATCGCCGCAGCAATACCTGATCAAATACCGGATCGATCAGGCGCTCCGGCTGCTCTCGACGACCGCGATGACCGTCGGCCAAGTCGGTAAAAGCGTCGGCATCCCGGAGCCCGCCTACTTCTCCCGGCTGTTCAAGAAAGTCGTCGGCGCCGCGCCGAAGCATCACGGCCAGCGGCTGCAGGCGGAAGCGGCGCGGGCAGGGACGGCAGCTGTTTCGCGGCGGGCCGAAAGCGTTCTTTAGCAAAATAGAGAAGCCCCGACGAACAAATCGCCGGGACTTCTCTGGTTATGCATTTTTTTGGACTTCCGTTAAATTCCGTAGGCCATCCGCTAACATCCCCTGCGACTACGCTTAAGCCTTCGCCGTTCGGCGCCGCTTCCAAAGCGCCGCGCCGAGCGCCGCAAGCAGTGCGAACGCGATCAAGGCGCCAAGCTTGACGATGGTTTGCGTCGGAACGGCCGAAGCGCTGTGCGTCGCGCCGCTTGCGCGGTCCCAGACGAACGACGATGCCGCTTTGGTGAACACGACATCTTTCGTCTCGTTCGCGAGTTGGATATGGGCCATGTTCAGATGATGGACGAAGTCTTCCTTCTCGAAAAACGCGTACTCGATGTCGAGATTGTTGACCGGCCCGCTGAACTTGAATTGCAGATCGGCTCGCACCATCGGCAGCTTGCCCTTCTCCGTGAGCTCGATTCGCCCGATAACGGGCTTGGCCTCCTCGCCGCCGCTCGACAGCCGCAGTCCAGTACCCATGAATCCCGCCAGCGCTTCTTTCTGCCCGGCCACTTCCTCCTCGTCTACGTAACCGTCCGTATTGAGATCCAGATCGACGAATTCCATCAGCTGATAAGGATCCATATACAGTGCGTAATCGACCGTATCTCCGCCGACCGTCACGTCCGAGTAGCCGACCGGCTCGAAATGCGCCGACGCCGCGAGCGGCCAAGCGGCGAGCAAGCCGGCGCCAAGCAGGAGACCGGCCATAAATCTCTTCATCGTATTCACGTTCATAGACTCTCCCTCGACCATTAAAGAAATTGCTGCGTCACGCGTTCGAAGAACCAAAACAGCCCGATGCACGCCACTACCGCCGAACCCCCGAATACGAGAAAACGTTCGTTCAACTTCGTTTGCTTGTACGCCCAGATTAACGGCAGCACGGCGGCCAGCACGAGAATTTGGCCCGCCTCAACGCCGAGATTGAACGAGAAGAGCGGCATAGCGAAGTCTTCCGACAGCGTCCCGCGCAAAATGTCCGCAAATCCGAAACCGTGAATCAGCCCGAAAAAAAACGTCACGATCCAGCGGTGATTCAACCTTTTCATGAACAAGTTCTCGACGGTGATATAGACGATCGAAAGCGCGATAAGCGGCTCGATTATATCCGGCGACAGGCTCACGACCTCCAGCGCGGACAACGCGAGCGTCATGCAGTGGCCGACCGTAAAAGCGGTCAGCACCTTCAAAATATTCAGCTTCGGCATTCTCGCGATGATCAGCCCGAACAGGAACAACAAGTGATCGTACCCCGATAAGATATGCTCGATGCCCATGGTCAAGTATTGCGTAAAATTTTCCATTTGGACGAGCCCCTTCCGCCTTCGCAGGTTCATAAAAGGCGGGAATACGAGCCATGCCGTATTCCCGCATCGGTCGAACTTGCGTTATTGAATCACTTGCAGGGCGGATACGATGACCTTGACCGCTTCGGCCCGGGTCGAAATCGCATTCGGCGCGAAGTTGCCGGCGCCGCGTCCTTCGATAATGCCCTGCTGCTTCAGCTGCTCCGCGAGACTCCGCGCCCACGCCGGAATCGAAGCGGCGTCGGCGAACGTAGACGGCATGCTGTTGTCGGTCAACCCCATTGCTCTTGCGAGCAGCGTGATCATTTCCGCCCGGCTGAGCGGCTGGTTCGGACGGAACGTGCCGTCGTCGTAGCCGGAAACGAGGCCGGCTGCGAGCGCCTTGCCGACGGCGTCGGTTATCCAGGCTGGAGCGTTCGCCAGATCCTTGAATTGGCCGGTCGAGCCTGCTTCATCGTAACGCATCGCCCTGACGAGCACGGCCAGGAACTCGACCCGCGTAATCGGCTGCTCCGGCTTGAACGTGCCGTCCGGGAAGCCGTTGATCAGGCCGCCGTCGACGGCCTGCTGAATGTAGCTCTTCGCCCAGCTGCCCGCCACGTCGTTAAAGATCTGGTCGACTGGCTTGCTTGGCGCCGGCGGTTTAGGCGCATCGACCGGTTCCTCCGGCTTGCTCGGCGTCTGCGGAGGCGCCGGCGGAGGCGTCGGATTTCCGTCGTTTCCGTGTCCTGGGCCCGGAGGCTTAATCGAGACCGTGACGGTTGCCGCCGCGGACGTGCCCTTCCCGTCGCTGACTTGGTAAGTGAACGTATCCTGCGCTTCCACGGTCACGTCGGCGTTCGGTGTATAGACCGCTTTGCCGACCGAGGGATTCGCGATCTCGGCCACGCCTTTGGTTCCTTGATCGACGATCGCATACGTCAGTGGATCGCCGTCCGCGTCCGTACCCTGCAGCGTCACTTCGATGGCGACGCCCGTCGTCGTATTAACCGTGATGTTCTGCGCTGCCGGCAGATGATTGCCCGGCTTGATCGTGACGGTGACTGTCGCCGCGTTGGAGTCGGCATGGCCGTCATTGACTTTGAACGTGAAATGATCCGTGCCCGAAACCCCGGCTTTCGGCGTGTACGTGAAGCTGCCCGTCGCCGGGTCGACGATCGAAGCGGTACCCTTCTCGCCGTTCGTAACAATCGCGAACGTCAACGCATCGTGCTCGTCCGGATCCGCCGCGGATAACGACACGTCCTTCAGCAGGACGCCCTGATCCGTCTCGAAACTGCCGTCAGCCGCCATCGGTGCGGTATTGCCCGGCTCTTCCGCGTTGATCGTAATCGTCACGGCCGCTTCAGCCGAAGTCAGCTTGCCGTCGTTTGCCGTGAACGTGAAGCTGTCCAGACCGGGTTCGACGCCCTCGTTCGGCACGTATGTGAACGCGCCCGTCGCCGGGTTCGTCACGGTAGCTACGCCTTTCGTGCCTTGGGTTGCGATGCCGTACGTCAGCGGATCGCCGTTCGCGTCGGTCGCGGCCAGCAAGCCGTCTACCGGATGCCCGGCCGTCGTCGAATACGTGCCAGGCTGACCGATCGGCGCCTGATTCGCCTCGACGGTGACCGTCGTATGGATCTCCAGGTTGCCGAAGGACACGGTCACGACCGCTTGTCCCGGCTTCACGGCCGTCAAGCTGTCGTTCGCTTCGACTGCGACCGTCGCCGGATCGCTGCTGGCGAACGCCAGCTTGCCCGTCGCGGACAAGGCACGCGTCGACTTGTCGATGTATGTGCCGGTAACGTCCAGCACGGCTGACTTGCCTTCGAGCAGCTTCGGATTCGGGTGATCGAAGCTCATGCTTTGCGGTACGTTCACGCCGTCCGTCACCCAGA
This sequence comes from Paenibacillus sp. GCM10023250, assembly GCF_042653205.1. Taxonomy (NCBI): domain Bacteria; kingdom Bacillati; phylum Bacillota; class Bacilli; order Caryophanales; family Paenibacillaceae; genus Paenibacillus; species Paenibacillus sp. GCM10023250. The sequence goes on from NZ_JBHSHY010000020.1 coordinate 44,784, forward strand.
TCGGGTTCGAGAAGGCGAATTTGCCGCCGGCGCCTTCGAGCTCCATCCGGTAGAAGTCGCCCGGCATGGCGGCATCCTGTACCGTCTGCGTCCAGCTCGTGCCCGAGAGCGATTTATATTCTTGCAAAATCGCGCCATTCTTGATCAGGCGTGCGGCCGTTACGCCACCCGGAGCGGAGCCGCTTAGCGTAATTGCAGCATCGCCGCCGGCGGGATCGACCGTCACGTCGGAGCCGATCGGCTGTCCGTTCACCGTGAATTCGAGGTCAATGTCGCCGTTCGTGCCGTACAGCATACCCGATCGTATCGCCTTGTAGACGTCTTCCTTGGACAGCTTGTCCATGTAAGCTTTGATATGCGGATCGCCGACCTTGCCCGGGTTATGGGCGTCGGAGTTGGCGAGACCGATCAAGTGCCGGCCTTGCTTATTCAGCTCGTCCCACTTGGCGAACGCTTGAGCATTGACCGTGTGCTTCGGCGGGTAAAAGCCGTTCCACACCTCGATGCCGTTGTAATTCTTGACGCTCCAATCTTCCCACTCCAGGCCGGGGTAGAACGGATGCGCGATGAAGTGCATGCCCTGGCCGTCGTTATTGGCGCGCGTCTCGTCGATATAGCCCTGCGTCGGTTGCGCCCAGTTGATCAGGCTGGAAATATCGTAGGCGAGCGAATGCCCCGTACCCGTCGTCACTTCCTGGCCGAGCAGCTCGACGAAATCCGGGCGGTTCTCCTTCAGCACGTCATCTTTTTGCTTAATGGAGTTATGATCCGTCGCCGTGAGGAAGTCCAGCCCTTTGTTACGGGCCACGGTCGCGTTGTCGTTAATCGATCCGCTGCCGTCGCTGTAGCGGCTGTGCGTGTGGTTATCTCCCGCGTACCATCCCGGGCCGTTCACGAAGACCTGCTCGGTCTTGACGGTATACGGCGCGCCGTCCTTGTCGATGCCAACCTCCAGGTTGCCGTGTCCGCCGCTGCTCGCGTTCAGATTCCAGGACACGGACTGGCTGCCGTGCGCCGGAATATCCGGGATCGGCTGCTCGAGCGCGTCGCCCGTCGACAGGTTGGCCGGCAGCTTCAGGTTGCCGGCGAGACCCGTCACGGTCTGCTCGGAATCGTTCGTCACCGTCAGCGTGGCCTTGAACGCATCGCCGGTTTCCAGCGTGCTCTTGTCCGTCGCGAGATCCATGCGGATGCCCGTCTGCTCGCTGATCAGCGTGTCGTAGACGTCGTTCATCGCGGCGCTCTTGTCCACGAGACCTTCGGTGCCGACCGCGACGAGATGGCGCAGCATGCGGTATTCGCCGCCCGCGGGAATCGTGATCTGCTTCTCGCTCACCACGTAAGTGTTGTTGCCGTAGACCGTAAAGCCGCTGAAGCCGGTATCGTAAATGATGCCGTATTCCTGCCCGGACGAGCCGTATTGCGCGAACCACGGCGAAGACGGCGTGTACGTGCCCGTATCGGGCAGCTGGCCGACGCCCGGAACGTACGAGATCGTGCCCGGACCGTCGTGGTCGAGCGCGTCGCCGGCATAGGCCGTCAGGTCCTCGCCGGTCGTGTTCTTGAACACCGTTTCGGCGTCGATCCACGGTTTGCCTTGTTTAAGGGAGTAGGTCGTATCGACCTGAATGCCCGGCACTTCGGCATACGTGCCCGTCACGTTCACGGACGCCTCTTCCGCCGTGACGGTGCCGACGTCCACGCTCGTCGACGTGACCGTCTCGACGTCCCACGGATTGTTCGCCGGCATGGTGCCCGTCCGCAAATACGGCAGGTTGATCCAGTCCAGATCGTCCGCCATGCCCTGCACGGTAAAATCAAGGGGACGTCCGATCGAATTTTTCAGCTGCGAGTCGACGGTCGTCTTCGCGATCGCCATGGCGATTTTGGAATTCTGGAGCACGATATCGTCCATGGAACCTTCGGACATCGAGCCGAGCAGCTTGACCCCCGTTCCCGCGCTGACCGAAATCGGCGTCATCGAATAATCCATCGGATACTCGATAGTCGGATCGGACGTGATCTCGACGGAGCTGGACTTCGCTTCGTAGCCGGCCCGCGATGCCGTGAGCGTGTACGTATTGGCCGGCAGGTACAGCTCGTACTTCCCCGCGGAATCCGTCGTGACCGTGCCCGCTACCTGGGCGTTGATGTTTTTGGCGATCAGCGTCACGCCCGCGATGCCTTGGCCCGTCGACGCGTCCGTCATGGTGCCGCTGACCTTGCTGTAGTCCGGTACGGCCGGATCGAGCACGGAAAGCTCTTTGGCGTACGCGGAGAAATTATCGTACGCGTTGCCGCGCTCGGACGGGATTTCCGTGATGTGGTACCACGAAATCTGCTTGCTCTCGCCCGCCTTCATGCTGGCGTCGAACCAAGCGCCGAAATAAATATCGTTGCCGTGAATCCCCGTGGGCTGGCTGTCCAGCCACGCGATGGCGTGGGCCGGTTCGCCGGAAGACGTATCGGTGCCGTCATAGATATAATTCTCGCTCCATCCGGAGGTGCGCAATCCTGGCAGCCAGCCAAGACCTGGCGCGTAGGACACCTGAGCGCCCGGCACGTCGGGATCGAGCGAATAGAGGAAGTAGCCCGAGAAGTCCTTCGTGTCCGTGTTGTTCAGCGTCAGCGTCATTTTCATGACAGGGGCGTCCGGAAGCATCTCGTACTTGACCGAGCCTTTGATTTTCGTATTGCCGTCCCATTGACCCGAAGCGACGATCGAATCGCCGGCGACGGAGATGCCGCTCAAGTCGAGCTGAGATCCCGTCTGCGCGTACTTGTCGTTCATCGTCGGGCTAATGACGAGCTCGGACCAGTCCAGCGTTTCCTTCATGTTCGCCTTCGGGTCCTTGGAGACGAAATCGACGGGCCATCCTTTCTTGAAGGAGCCCTGCGCGTTGTTCTTGCCGACTTTGTTGGAGATGATGGCGATCGCCTTGTCGTTCTGCACGTAATAGTAGGTGTCGCCCGCGGTCACGTCCTTGCCGGTCGTGCCGCCTTCGTACGTAAAGGGAGGCGCCTCGGTCGAGGTGCCCGCATTGCCCTCGATCGCCGCGTACGTTTTGCCGTACGGCAACATGCCGAACACGAGCGAGGCGGCAATCCCCGCATTGAGCCATTTTTTCCACATAAGGTCGAATGATCTTCCTTCCGTCGTATGGTACTATCGCAATTCCATGCTTCCCTGACCTGTTTCCCCTCTCGTCGCTTCTCCTTTCTTGGATAAAAACGACATCATTCTACTGGCGGTTTGTTAGCCGGATGTTCGGAGAACACGAAGAAATTGTTTAGGAAGTAAGACGATATATGGATAATAATTCCTAACAAGGGAAAAGCCCGATTACGGAGCGGGGATTAGATGAATGCCCGGCATGAAAGTGCATAAGAAGAATATGTAAAAAGACCGCCGCTATAGGGCAGCGGCGGTCGAATCTATGGCAGGCCGATCACGAATGAATACCGATTGGCAAAAATCCGATCTGCGAGCGGTTCTGCCGTCTCATAATAGCACGCGCGGTCAAACGAGGCCTCCCGCGAGGCGCTTCAGGCTGCCGAGCGTTCGGCCGTTCGTTCATCCACCAGCAGCCGCGCGCTCACGGCTCCTGCTGTGCTACAATGTCGGTACAAGCTCATAAGCTCTTGTGACGACCAAACGGACCGGAGGTGAACGCATGCGCAAGCTGCTCTTTTTCGTCGGCCCGGCCGGCGCGGGGAAAACAACGCTGGCCGAAGCGTGGGTACGCAAGCACGGCGGCGCGTTCCTCGACATGGACACGCTGCTGCGGCCGGCGGCGGAAGCGCTCATGACGCTCGCCGGCAAGGACCCGGAGGACCGGGATTCGCCGTTCTACAAGGCGCACTGCCGCGATTTGGGCTACCGAATCACGATGGACGCCGCGCTGCAGCAGCTGGCGCTCGGCCTGGACGCCGTCGTGATCGGCCCGTTCACGAAGGAGACGGCGGATCCGGCATGGCTGGACCGCGAGCTCGCCCGCATCGGCGCGACCACCGGCGACGCGAACGTCAAGGTCGTCTCCGTCTTCCTGCCGGGAGACGACGATTACCGCGCGCGCATCGAGGCCAGAGACTCCTCGCTCGACGCGTGGAAGCTCGGCCATTGGGACGCGTTCCGGTCCTCGCTGCGCCGCAGGACGATCTCCTGGACGCTTCCGCCGGGCTCCGTCCTCGGCTTCGACAATTCGGGGCCGCTCACGGACGCGAAGCTGGCCGAGCTCGAGCGGTTCGTGCTCGGCGGCACCTGACGCGCGCGCCAATAGAACGACAAGGACCGGAGGGCAATCGCCTGCTCCGGTCCTTGTCGTCCTTGCGCCGCCAAGCGGCCGCGTGCGTGCGAAGCCGCCGCGGGCGCGCTCATGCGCGCCGCTGCCGCCGGCATGCCGGTGAAGCGCCTCGCCCATGCGGAGGAGGGCTTCCCAGGAGGCGCCTTACGCCAGGATCAGCCCGGCGTTTTCGAACGGCCGTTTGTCCTCGCCGTCTTCCTCGGCGGCGGCCGCCGGCTCCGAGCAGATCCCCGCGTGCACGAGCATCCAATCCCGGTACACGAAGCCGGACTCCATGGTCATCCCGGGAACGGTCTGCTCGTGAAGACGCCTGCACTTCAAACAAAAATACATGCTCGCTCCTCTCCCTCGTAAACTCGTCGTCCCGCCCGTTCGCGGCCTTCCCGCACGCTATCTACACAACAATCGCGTCTTGGAAGCGCATGAACCTGCGGGGGACCCCCTCGTGCAACCCGTCCGTCGCGAACAACGCGAAGGCGAAGCTCCGCTACTCCCAGGCGATAACAGCCGCGCCTCTCAAGCGCGCAAGCCCCTCTATAAAGAAATAGTCGCCATAGACGAGCGGCACGTCGACGTGTTTACGCTCGGGATAATGGCTGGTACCGCCGCGGATCAGCCCTTCCTCCCCGTCGTCGTCCCAAGCGCCGTAGCTGCGGTACAACGACTCCAAGATTCGGACGCCCGCCGCCCGGTAAGGCGCGCCGTGGGCTGGCTCGCAATCCGCCAGCAGCAGCAGGCCGCAGGCCGCGCAGGCGCCGGCGGACGTATCGCGGAACCGCTCGACGCCGTCCGGCAGGCGGAAGTCCCAGTGCGGCACGTGATCCGCCGGCAGATGGGCGACGAAGAAATGCGCCACGCGCTTCGCCCCGTCCAAATACGCGGTCCGGCCGGTGTGGCGATAGGCGAGCGCCAAGCCGTAGAGCGCCCACGCGGTGCCGCGGGACCAGGCGGATTCCGGCGCAAAGCCTTGACCGCCGATCCGCTCGAGCCGCTCGCCCGTCTCGGGATCGAACCGGACGATATGGTAGACGGAGCCGTCCGGGCGGACGAATTCCCGCAGCACCGTGTCCAGGTGCGCCTCGGCCACGTGCCGGAAACGGGGGTCGCCCGTCTCGGCGGACGCCCAGAACAGCAGCGGCATGTTCATCGCGCAATCGATGATCGCGAGGCCCGCGTTGTCGTCGTTCGCCCGCCATGGGTTCCAGGCGCGGATATAGTTCCCCTTCAGGTTGAACCGCCCGGCCAGCTGGCCGGCGGCGAGCAGCGCGCGGTTTCTCGAATCCTCGGCGCCGTACCGCTTGTACCGCGCGACGCTCGTCAGCGCCCATATGAAGCCCATGTCGTGATCGAGCTCATCGTAGCGGTCCAGCACGGCGTCGAGTCCTCCCTCGCAAGCCTCGGCCAGCTGCCGGAACGACGCTTCGCCGCTGCCGTCGTGCAGCAGCCAGAGCAGCCCCGGCCAGAAGCCGGCGGTCCACCAGTCCGGCGCCTCCAGCGTGTAGCGGCCGTTCACGCTCGCGTGCGGATACCCGCTGCCGATCCGTCCGCTCGTCCGCTTCACCTTGTCCACCGTCCGCGCCCAAGCTTCCTCGATCCAATCGGTCGTCAAACTCATCGCCAAACGCCTCCCTTTGATTTTAATTCCGCCGTTTCGCTTGCCGGCGTCCCGTTCGCGCCGGTCCACTCCAGCCGCAGCGGCTGCCCCTGCCGGGTCACGTAATCGATGCGGAGCGTCTCGCCGTCACTGAACGCGGGCGGCCGCTGCTTCCGGCCGGCGGCCAGCGCTTCGACGCTGTCGATGCCCATGCAGTCCGCGTCCTCCGCCGACATGGCCTCCACCACGGCGCCGTGCCGCCGGCCGGCGCAGACGACCGTCATCCGGTCGCGTTCCTCGCGCAGCGCGAACGGCTGCATCAGATAAACCGTCAAATACACGTCGTTCACGAGCGCATGCAGGGCGTTGCCCGCGGCGATCCATTCGCCTTTCGGCAGCACGCCGACGATCCGCCCGTCCTCCGTCTCCGGAATGTCGTACAGCGCCATGACGATGTTCTTGTGAAACAGCACCTGCTCATGGCCGCTGCGGTGGCGGGGGTCGCCTTCCGCGTAGCCCCGGCCGGGATGGAAGAAGTACGCCTTGTTGACGCTGCCGGAAGCCATCAGCGGCAGCGTGACGTCCCAGCGGTGCTGCTCGTTGTCGAATTCCTCGCACCGCTCCAGCAGGCCGCCCGCGGCGAACCGCGCCGTGAGGTACGTGTACGCGTGCAGCATCTTCTCTTCGCCGCCGTATTCCCGCGCGATCCGCTTGCGCACCTCGGCCGGCTTCCGGCGGTCGAGCGCCGTGCGGCGCGCCTCCTCGGGCGCTTCGTAGAACAGCAGGCCGGCGTACTCCGTGCGCGGCAGCGCATCCGGCAGCGGAAAATCGCCGAACTGCGCGTAATCGAACAGGACGTTGCCGTCCTTCGGCAGATCGTGCCCCAGCGCGCGGGCATGCGGGGCGGCCCAGGCGCCCTTCAAATAATAGAGCGCCCGCTCGTGCCATAGCCAATCGAGCAGCCCGCGCAGGTCGGCCCGCTCCTCTTCGTCCTCGCGCCCGCCGTCGTCCCCCGCAAGCGCAAGCGCGCATGTGAACGCTTGCACCCAATGCCAGAACCACGGCAGCGCCCCGTATTCGGCCATCCCCCGCTCGCGGACATGCGCCAGCGTCCGCTTCAGGCTGCGCCGTCCGTCCGCGTGCAGCGCTTCGTCCGCGAACAGGCGGCCGAAGATCAGCTTGAGCGCCGTGTATTTGGCCTCGTGGTGGTTGAAATCCCGCAGCGGCTTGTCGTAGAAGCGGCTCCGGTACGCGTGCGTCAGCGCGTCGCGGAACGCCGCGCGCAGCCCTGCCGGCAGCGCGGCGTCATACCGGGCGGCGAAATACGCCATCAGGCCGGCCATCAATTCCGCCGGCAGCGGGCTCGGCCGCGCCTCCCGCGGCGCCGGGCCCAGGCCGAGCGGCCAATGGCCGTACAGCTCGGCGGTGGGGTCGGCGTTTTGCAGCGCCAGCACCTCGCCGAGCACGCGGACCGCCGCGGCAGCCGCTTCGCCGCGGTCGAACGGCAGGTCCATCTCGTGGTCGGCCGCCGCCGCGAACAAATACGAGGCGTAATAGAAATTGTCGCGGATATCGCCGTGAAACCATAAGCCGCTTGGAAGCTCCGGCAGCTCGAAAGCCCGGACGGCCGCCTTCCGCACGATTTCGCGCTGGCGCACTTCGTGGGCCGGCAGCATGTTCGTCGTCATGTCCAATTCCTCCTCCGCAAGAATCGATCTCGAACCGTATGCCTCGAAGCGTCGTCCCGGCGCGGGAAGCCGCGCGCGGCCGCACGCCTTATTCGAATTGAAATTCCAGCCTGACCCGGTGCTCCGTCTTCGGCCGCCGGCTGGCGAAATCAACGGCGTGCCAGACGGTGTCCATGCCGTCGTGGCCGCGCATGACATGCGTCCCGACGCTCGCCTCCAGCTCCCCGGCGTCGTAGGCGATGACCAGCCGGCGGCCCGCCGAGCCCTGCAGCGTCACGCGGCCGTCGCCGCGCAGGACCGGCTCGAGCCGGGTCACGACGCGCTCCGCAAACGTCCCCGGCTTGTCGCCGAAGCGGCACTCGTCCTCCAGCATGAGCAGCGGCAGCTCGGTCTTGCGCCATTCCAGCCGCCGGCTCAGCGAGTGAAGCCCCGGCGCGCGGTAGGCGTCCGCCAGCTCGAGCCGGAGCTCGTCCGCCTCCTCGCCGATCGACGCGGTCACGTCCCGCGCGGCGCTTCGCGCGCCTTCCGCCTGTACGTATCCGTCCGCGGCCGGCACGGAATGGCCCTGCGAGCCGTTGCAGGCGTACGCATAGCGCCCGGCGCCGAAGTAATCGGCCGTGTACTCGCCGCTGCCGAGGTCGCAGACGAACGTCTCGCCGTCCGCGGTCAGGATGAACTGCCCGATGTCATTATGGTTGTGCGGCTCGTCGTTGCGGCCGGCCTTGGCGGCGAAGCCGAAGCGTCCGCGGCCGGTCGTCTTTCGGCCGACGAGCCACTGCGCGTCCGGCAGATAATAATCGCCGTCCGCCCAATCGGCGCCCCGCAGCGCGGGATCGAACCAGAGCACGTTGCGCAGCGCATGCGCCCAGCGGCTGCAGTGATCGTCCGCATACGGCGCCCGCAGCGCGTCCGGCGGAACCGCGATGCCCGGGTAGAGGCCGGCCAAGTAATGCGACAGGCCGATCTGCACGTAAGCCTGCCCGGCGGAGTCGGAGAAATTCACCGTCGTGGCGCCGTCCAAGTACGCCTTCTGCTGAAATTCGGCAATCCGCCGGACTTTGTCGCCGCGGAACAGGTCGATGCCGCCCTTCGTCCGCTGCTTCAGCAGATCTGCGAAGTACGTGTAATAGCCGAAGCCGTAATTCCAGTAGCCGATCCCTTCCAGGCAAGCCCCGTCGGCGCCGAAGCCGGCCAAATAATGCTCCATCGTGCCGATCGCCTTGCCGACGATCGCCGTCAGTGCCTCGGAGCCCGGCAGAAGCAGCATTGCCGCAGAGGCGACGGAACCGGCGCAGACCGCCGCCCAGTTATGATCCGCGGTTTCCCAAAAGTAAGGCCCTTGCCGCAGATACGGCTTGAACAGCCTGCCGACGACTTCCTCCTCGATGCGGCTCCGCAGGAGCGGCGGCAGCGCCCCGTCCGTCAGTACCGAGATTTCGGCGAGCGCGAAGCCCGTCTCCGCCGCGAACAGATCGATGCAAGTATCCCGTTCCCGGCGGCTCCATTCGGGCGACTCGACGGCGAAGGCCTGACCGCCGTCCGTCTCCGCGGAGCCCCGCAGATGCGCCGGCAGGCACCACGTATATTCGCCGCAGATCGACCAGACGATATCCTGCAGCGCCCCGCGGTACGCCTCGTTCCCGGGCTCCAGCAGCGTCAGGAGCGCCATCGTGTTCAGCCTTCGCCGCTTCGCGAAGTATGCCCGCTCGTAGGCGAGCCGATGGCCCGTCCGCTCGAACGCCGCGAACTGCGCGTACGTCGGCTCGAGAATCGGCTCGCCGAGCAGCCTCCGCCCCTCTTCGCGGATTTCCGCGACGATGTCGCGGTAATCGTCGGCTTCGTTCGCTTGCCGCCAAAATTCGTCCTGTCCGCCTTCCGGAAACAACAGCCCGGCCCCTCCCGGCGCGCCGGCGGCCAAAGCAGCCGATATGCGCTCGCGCTCCATCGCGTCGCCCTCCCCTTTCCTTGGCTCGTACCTCTCCATTGTATATAAAACCGCATGGCGGATTTGGTCGAATCTTGAGCCGTCCGCATAATTATTTGACGGCGGCCTGGCAGGACCGGCGGCCTGATGTCCCCGCGCGCGAACGGGCCGCCGGAATCATCCGAAGGCGGCCCGGCGAGACGCCAAAAAAGCGGCCCCGGGTGCCTACGCACCCGAAGCCGCCGCATTGCCCGCCTTCGTTCATCCGTTCCCGCCCGCCGCCTCCGACACGCGGATCCATACCGTCATTTCGCCCGGCTCCCGGTTGCCCCACAAGTAATACGGAACCGCCCTCAGCCGGGCCGGGACGGACCGAGGCCGCTCCGAGCGCGGACGATAAGGCGTATCTTCCCGCCAGGAAGCCCGGTCGTCCGCCTGTCCCTCCGCCTCGAGGACGACCGCCCCTCCGGGCAGGGCGGCGTCGTGCGCGGCATTCAGCTCCGCGTCCGCCGGCACCGACAAGGACGCGAGCGGCCGGCCGTTGTCCGCCTCCTCCAGGCAGTACACGAGCGGCCCGCGCTCGATGGCGGCTTTGCCCGCGTTCGCGCGGATGTCGGGATGCGCTGCCGTCAGCCGCGCCGTCAGCTCGGGCGCCCACTCGACGACGTCGCCCGCCGTCCATGCGCGGCGCACGACCGCGTAGCCGTCCTTCGTCTCGTACGCCGCCGGCCGGCCGTTGATCGCGAGCGCGGCCTTCCCCCCGCACCAGGCCGGAATACGCAGGGCGAGCGCGAACGGCACGGACGGCGCCTCGGTCAGCTCGAAGCGGACGCGGCCTTCCCAGGGCAGCCAGGAGCGCTGCGTGACCGCGACCGGCCCGGCCGCTAGCGCGAAGCGCGCCTCGCCGCCGATGAAGAGATGCGCGTACACGGTGCCGGACGCCGGGTCGGCGGTATAGACGTACTCGTGCAGCGAGCTCAGCAGCCGCGCCACGTTCGGCGGGCAGCAGGAGCAGCCGAACCATTTTTGCCGGACCGCCTTGACGTGATGCCGGCCGGGATTGCGCGCGGACGCCTCCGGCCAGACCTCCAGCGGATTGACGTAGAAGTAATGCTTGCCGTCCTGCGACATGCTGGCGATCACGTTGTTATAGAGCGCGCGTTCCATGACGTCGGCGTATTCGGCCTTCGCCTCCAGCTTCAGCATCCGCTGCGCGAAGAAGATCAGCCCGATGGAAGCGCACGTCTCGGCATAGACCGTATCGTTCGGCAGGTCGTAGTCGAACGTGAACGCCTCGCCGTGATGCGTCGAACCGATGCCGCCCGTAATGTACATCTGCTTATGCGTCATATTGGCCCACAAGCGGCGGCATGCCGCGGCCAGTTCCACGTCGCCCGTAATGCGGGCCAAGTCCGCCATCGCCGTGTACATGTACACGGCCCGCACGGAATGGCCGACCGCGGCCGTTTGCTCGCGCACCGGCACGTCCGCCTGGTTATAGGCCATGTCCGCCGCGGTCGGCCGCAGCCGCCGCTCGGTCCAGATGCTCCGCCCGTCGCGCCGGTTCGTCTCCTCGACGAGAAAGTTCGGCTGCGCGCCGCGCTCGTCGATGAAGAACTGCGCCAGCTTCAAGTACCGCGCCTCGCCCGTCGCCCGGTGCAGCTTCACGAGCGCGAGCTCGATTTCCTGATGGCCGTCGTAGCCCCGGATCTGGCCAGGCCCATCGCCGAACACCTCGCCGATATAATCGGCGAACCGGCACATGACGTCGAGCAGCTTCCGTTTCCCCGTCGCTTCGTAGTAGGCGACCGCCGCCTCCATCATATGGCCCGCGCAGTAGAGTTCATGCGCCTCGTGCAGGTTCGTCCACCGCTCGTCCGGCGCCTTGACCGTAAAATACGTGTTCAAGTACCCGTCGTCGTGCTGAGCCAGCGCGATCAAGTCGATGACCTCGTCCGCCGTGCGCTCCAATTCGGGATCGGGATGCTTCGCCAGCGAATACCCGACGGCCTCCAGCCACTTGGCCACGTCGCTGTCCTGGAACACCATCCCGCCGTACTCGCCCTCCTCAAGCCCGGCCGCGATGCGGAAATTGCGGATCGCATAGCTCGGCGCGGCATCCGGGATGCGGTCGTTCAGCGCCTCCCATTGGTACGGAATGACCGTCTCCCGGACCAAGTCCATGTACCGGTCCCAAAAATCGTCCCGAATGCGTACGCCGCTTCCGGGATTGCCGCTGATTGGCTTCGCCACGAACGTCCTCTCCTTTTGCATGAAAAAATGATGGGATTTGAACATTGCCTACCGATAGTTTATCCTCGGAATAAAGGGACTTCTACGCCCAAAACGACACAGTTTCTTGCGATATTTAACCCTCACGAAAACAAGGAGGCCATGCGCATGTCCGACCGAAACGGCTTGATCGCGCTGTCGCTCCCGCCGCTGCCGTATTACGTCACGACCGGCTTGTCCGTCTTCGCCCCCGGCGACCAGCATCCGAACCGGCGCAATCTCGGCATCTTCGACCTGCTCTGGGTCGTGCAGGGCACGCTGCACATCGGCGAAGAGAACCGGCAATGGGAGGTCGCGGCGGGGCAGACGCTCCTGCTGCTGCCGGATCGGTACCATTACGCGGTCAAGCCGTGCGAGACGGAAACCGCATTTTACTGGATTCACTTCGACTTCGCCGGCGATTGGACGGCGGATGCGGCGGCCGAGCAAGCCCCGCCGCTGCGGCAAATGTGGACCAACCCGCGCACGCTCCGCCTGCCGCAATACGCCTCGCCCGCGGAGTTCGCCCAAGCGCGGGGACTGCTCGCCAAGCTGCTGGCGGAAGCCGGCCGCGGCCGGACGGCGGCGTACTGGCAGGAGCAGCGGCTGTTCCTGGAGCTGCTCGACCTGCTGGAGGACCGCGGGGCTGAGCGCGACGAGGACGCGCCCGCCGTCCGCCTCGCGAACAAGGCGGAGGCGTATCTCCGGCAGCACTTCCAGTCGGACATCACGAACCGTTCGCTGGCGGCGGCGCTCCATTTTCACCCGAACTACGTCGTGCGCTGCATGAAGGAGACGTTCGGCTGCTCGCCGATGGCCTATCTCCACCGGTACCGGCTGGAGCAGGCGAAGCTGCTGCTGCTGAAGACGGAATGGCCCGTCGCGCGGATCGCCGAGCAGACCGGCTTTGCCAGCGCCCCGTACTTCTCCGGCCGCTTTCGGCAATTCGCCGGCTTGTCCCCGCTGCAATTCCGGAAACGGTACTCGACGTGACGCCCGCGAAGGCGGCGGCGCGCGCGAGCGGGCGCGTTCGCGCGGTCGCTCGCGCGGTCGCGTTTATCCGGCGGCCAACTCGTCGATAATGGATGTATTCACATCCCTTCCGAGGCTCCGTACAAAGGTGGTCGCCATGTCGCTCTCGATATGCATTTTTTTGGCGTGCTGCGCCATTATCGCGCTCTCGCTCATTCCGAAGAAACTGACCGAACTTGAATCGCTGTTCGTCTTCTTCGGTTCCACGGTATTCGAGCTCAGCGTGTTTACGATCGTGCACGTCAACCTCGATTGGGTCATCGTTCCCCATAGCAACGAACCCGCTTTCGCCATTCTGGTCTTGCGCTTGGCCGTGATCCCGGTCATGCTGGTCATCGCCGCGCATGTCCTGCTATACGAACGGCCGTGGCTGAAATGGATCAGCGCGGCCGGCATATTGCTGTTCTTCATGCTGCTTCACTCCCTGGAGGTGAAGCTCGGCATCCTGGTGACGCCGCACTGGAACGCGTATTACAGCCTAGTCGTCTTCGCCGGCTGCATCGCGTTCACGCGCGTGCTGACGCAGCTGATCCTGAACGTCCGCAGGCGGGAGGAGATACGCTCATGATCATTTACGATACGCGGTTCAATATGAACGAATGGTTCGTTCTGTCCGGCTTTGTCATCGGGATCGGCCTCGTGCTCATCCTGCCCAAGCGGTTTACGCTGCAGCAAAGCATTCTCTTCTACATGTGCGGCGCGTACAGCGGCTTTTTCTTCGACCATTCCCTCAGCGTCACGCCGCTAAGCCTCTACGACGTCAACGACACGTCCGATTACGAATGGATAGACTTCCTGTCGTACTTCGCGTACGGCGCGGTCGCCTACATGTTTTTCTATGTGTACGACAAGTTCCGGATTAGACCCGCGTACATACCGGTCTATATTCTCATCTGGTCGCTCGCGTCCGTCGGATTCGAGTGGATCTCGGTGAAGCTTGGCGTTTTCCATTACAATTACGGGTATAAGCTCGCCTATTCGTTCGCGATTTACCTGTTCGTGCAGACGGCGTGGATCGCGCTGTTCTTTCGCTACGGGCGCGGGAACGCGGGGAATACGGGGTATGCGGCGGCGGACCTGACCAAGGCAAAAAACGCATAAGCCGGCTCGTTCGGACGAGGCGCCCATGCGTTTGGATTCGATGCGATGGCCAGCCGCGCTAGGCCAGCGCGCCGGCGATCCTGCTCAGATATGCCCCGCTGCCGCCGGACCCGTCGTAATAGATGGGACGGCGGCCCATGTCCACTGAATTTGAAGCGCTTTCATAATTTCGCCTTACAACCGGCTCCGCCTTCCGTCCGCCCGCGCCGGCGGCCAGTGCCTCGGCCAGCCTGCGCATGGCCGTGCCGTCCCCGTATACCCGTTGTAATACGGCGGATACTCTCCTTCATCGCTCTCACCTCCCTTTACTTCTACCTATTCGCCGCCCGGAAAATCATTCCACTCTTCTCTTGCGGGCACGGCTGCGAACGCGCGAAACGCCGGAAAAAGCCTTCCCCGGCACCGCCGGAGAAGGCTTGTATCCCAATAGTCCCTAGTATGCGCCGACGGGCCTCCGCTCCGCGAGCTGGCGCCCTCTGCCGTACGGAATGCACATCGGCGTCCCGAAGATCGGATCCTGCGCCACCTGGCATCTCATGTCGAAGACGTCCTCGATGAACCGCTCGTTCACGATGTCCTCCGGCTTGCCCTTCGTATAGATCTGTCCGCCCTTGACCGCCACGATATGATGCGCATACCGGCACGCGAGGTTGATGTCGTGGAGCACCATCGCGATGGTGCGGTTCTCCTTCTCGTTCAGCTCGAACAGCAGGTCGAGAATCTCGATCTGATGCGTCATGTCGAGGAACGTCGTCGGCTCGTCGAGCAGGATCGTCGCGGTGTTTTGCGCCAGCGTCATCGCGATCCAGGCCCGCTGCCGCTGTCCGCCGGAGAGCGCGTCGACCGGCCGGTCCGCAAGCTCCGACAGCTGGGTCGCCTCGAGTGCCCGCTTGACCGCCCGTTCGTCCTCGCGCGACCACTGCTGCAGGAAGCTCTGGTACGGGTAGCGCCCCTGCTTCACGAGCTGGTGCACCGTCAGCCCTTCCGGCGCGATCGGCCCCTGCGGCAAAATCGCGAGCCGCTTGGCGATCTCCTTGCTCGACAGCCGGGCGATGTCGCTGCCCTCGAGCAGAATCGAGCCCTCCTGCGGCTTTAGCAGGCGGGCGGCCGAACGGAGAATCGTCGATTTGCCGCAGCCGTTGCTGCCGATGAAGACGGTGATCTGGCCTTTCGGAATGAGCAGATCCAGATTCGAGAACACCGGCTGCTTGCCGTACGATAACGTCAAATTGTTCGCTTGGATAACGGACATGTCTTACCCTCCCTCATTATGCGCGGCGGTGGCGGTACAGCAGGTAGATGAAGAACGGCGCTCCGATCGCGGCGGTGAAGACGCCCGCGGGAATGTCGAGCGGGACGAACGCGGTGCGGGCAACCAGGTCGGACAGCAGCAGAATGAGCGAGCCGACGAGCGCGGAGGCCGGAATGACGCCGCCGTACGCGGGGCCGACCAGCCGGCGGGCGATATGCGGCGCCATGAGGCCGATGAAGTTAATCGCGCCTCCGATGGCGACCGCCGAGCCGGCCAGCGCCACGCTGACGAAGAGCAGAATCGTCCGCTTCCGGTTGATCGGGCTGCCGACGCTCGCCGCGACTTCGTCCCCGAGCTCCTGAACGTTCAGATGGCGCGCGTAGAACAGCGCCACGGGCAGCAGCACGGCGAGCCAGGGCAGCAGCGTAACCACGTCCCGGTCCCACGCCACGCCATAGATGCTGCCGGTCATGAAGGTGAACGCCTTGACGGCCACGGCCGTCGGCGTGAAGGATGCCATCAGGATCAGCATATAGGTGAACGCCGTCAGCGCCGTCGCCATGCCGATGCCGATCAGCACGAGCCGAAGCGGCGTGATGCCGCCCCGGTACGCGAAGAAGTAGATCAATCCGGCGGCGGCGAACGCCCCGGCGATCGACCAGATCGGCATGAACCGGATGCTGACTTGCGAGAAATACAAGATGAATACGATCGTGCCGAGCGACGCCCCGCCCGAGATGCCGATGACGTCCGGCGACGTGAGCGGGTTGCGGACGATGCCCTGCAGCAGCGCGCCCGATACGGCAAGTCCGGCGCCGACGAGGATGGCGATGACGACGCGCGGCATCCGCAGCGTCATGACGATCATTTCGCTCGAGGCGTCCCCGGCGCCGAAGATCGAACGGACGACGGCGAGCGGGCTGATCCTCGTGCTGCCGAGGCCCGCGCAGACGACGATCGCGACGAGGTTGGCGGCGACGAGCGCGGCGAGGGCGATGAGCGTTCGGCGTTCGATTTGGAACGAATGCTTGCGTCCCCGGACGGTGATCCAGCGGTTCATGTCAGGCGCGGCCTCCTTTGCGGGCGATGTAGACGAAGAACGGCACGCCGATGATCGCCGTCATGACCCCGACCGGCACTTCTTTCGGAAACGCGACGTAACGCGAGCCGATGTCCGCCCCGAGCAGCAGGACGCCGCCGAGCACGGCGCAATACGGAATCGTCCAGCGGTAGTCGATGCCGACCAGATAGCGCGACACATGCGGAATGATGATGCCGACGAAGGCGATCGGCCCCGCCACGGCGACGGAGCCGCCTGCCAGCAGCACGACGGCGAAGCCCGCCGCCAGCTTGACGAAGATCGTCTTCTGCCCGAGCCCCGTCGCGACGTCCTCGCCGAGCCCGAGCAGGTTCATGTGCCGGGCCAGCACCCAGGCAAGGATGAGCGCGGCGCCCATATAAGGCGCGGCGGAGGCGAAGATGTCCATGTCGCGGCCGGCCACGGAGCCGACGAACCAATACAGCACTTGATCGAACGTTTGGCCGCCCGTAAGCAGGATGCCGAGCGAGAGCGACGAGAAAAATGCCGTCATCGCCGCGCCGGCGAGCGTCACCTTGAGCGGCGTCAGGCCGTCGCTGCCGAACGAGCCGAGCAGGTAGACGAGCGCCGCCGTGAACGCGGCGCCGGCGAACGCCAGCGTGGCGAACGCAGACAAGCCCGAGACGTTGAAGAACGCCGACGAGGCGACGACGAAGAAAGCGGCGCCGGCATTGATGCCGAACAAGCTCGGCGATGCCAGCGGGTTGCGCGTGATACCCTGCATCAGCGCGCCCGCGACGGCGAGGCTCGCCCCGGCGATCGCCGCGATGAACGCCCGCGGGACGCGCGTGGTGCGGATGATGATCTGCTGCTGCGAACCGCTATAATGATTGTAGGCTTGCGCGACGTCGTGCCAGCTGAAGTCCGTGACGCCGTACAGGATGCTGCAAGCGATGCCCGTCAGGAACAGCAGCAGGCCGGCCAGCAGGCCGGCGACTTTATGCGCGCGCGTAGAGAGTAGAACGTTCATGCGATCCTCTTTCTCTTCTTCGGGAATTGGGAAGGACTATGTAGGACGACGTAGAGCAATGTATGGCGATGCGCGGCCTGCGGCCGAAACGAATTATTTTAACATTCAACTATTGTAGGGGATACGGGGGTGACTGTCAATGATTTTGAGAATCATTATCAAATCGATTGACGCCGGCTTCCAGGCCTGTTATAGTGTAGCTGACCAAGAATGAGAATCATTTTCATATCGAAAGGAAGCTTGAACATGTCAGCCATCATTAGTAAGAAATTCGCTTGGACCGTCTCCACCCTGTTGATTCTGTTCGCCGTCGCCCTCGCGGGATGCGGCCAGTCCGGTTCGAACGGCGCGAACGCCGGCGCCGATAACGCCAATGCCGGAAACGCCGGTTCCTCCAACGCCGCGGGCTCGAATGCTGCCGCGGATCCAGCCGCGGAGCGCACCGTTAAGGACGTCATGGGCGAAGCCGTCATCAAGGGCACGCCGGCACGCGTCGTCGTCCTCACGAACGAAGGCACCGAAGCGCTGCTCGCGCTCGGCGTGAAGCCGGTCGGCGCCGTCAAATCGTGGACGGGCAATCCGTGGTACGCCCATATCGCGAAGGACATGGAAGGCGTGACGGTCGTCGGCGAAGAGAGCCAGCCGAACCTCGAGCTGATCGCGAGCTTGAAGCCGGACCTGATCATCGGCAACAAAATGCGCCAAGAGAAAGTGTACGAGCAGCTGAAGGCCATCGCGCCGACGGTATTCTCCGAGACGCTGCGCGGCGCTTGGCAGTCGAACTTCAAGCTGTACGCGGAAGCGCTCGGCAAGAAAGCCGAAGGCGACAAAATCATCGCCGATTATGACGCACGCACCGCGGACTTCAAAGCGAAGGCCGGCGACAAGCTGAAGGATAAAGTTTCCGTCGTCCGCTTCATGGCCGGCAAAATCCGCATTTACCTGTCCGACACGTTCACGGGCGTCGCGTTCGAGAAGCTCGGCATCACCCGTCCGGATAACCAAAACGCCTACAAGGAAACGTTCGCCGAAGAAATCACGAAGGAACGGATGCCGGAGGCCGACGCGGACAAAATCTTCTACTTCACGTACGATACGGGCGACGGCAAAGGCAACCAGATGGAGCAGGACATGCTGAAGGATCCGCTGTGGCAAAGCTTGAAAGCCGTCAAGAACGGTCAAGCCTACCAGGTCAGCGACGCGATCTGGAACACGTCCGGCGGCGTCATCGCGGCGAACCTGATGCTCGACGAATTGTACAAAATCTACGACATTCAGCCCTAATGTTTCTTACGATAACGAGGCGGCGTCCGGATCGGACTCCGCCTCGTTTTTTTTGCCGCCATCGCGGCCTCGGTTGTTCAATCCCAATTCCATCAGCAGGAGAATCAGCGCCTTGACATAGTGTGCGGCAATATTTTCAACATATACCATTGAAAAACAAATAATGTCATCCGAGCATGCTGCTCCGATGACCGCTTTAACATGGCCGGTCAGACCCGATGTCTCGCGCCTCTCTCTGCCGGGCACGCTCAGCTCACTCCCCCTTGCGGCCGTTCCGCAGCTCTTCGGCGATCCTGTCCAGCCGCTCGATGATCGCGGCGTCGTTGTCGAGCCGCCTGCGCTGATTGCGCTCGATGCCGATGAGTCCCAGAATGACGAAAACCATAAAAAAGATCGCAAACACGGTCATGCGTTTCCCACTCCCTTCGCGAATGCCGGCTTCTCTGCCCGTTTCATTCGGTTTCAAAAGCTTCACGCGTTCTAAACATGTTCTCCCGTCCGGCTGTGATAGGATGATCTGGACAGCCAATCGAGGGAGGAAAATGATCATGCAGCAATCTCGTTCATTATCTCATAACCCCGCGGAACCGCCTATCGGGTTCGTCGCGTCCGGCTCCTATCCCGCGCGCGCGGGCAACGCGGTGCGTCCCCTCATCGACAGCGGCCCCGCCTTCCGGCGCATCTGCGAAGCCGTCGAAGCCGCCCGGCACAGCGTATGGCTTACGGTCACGTTCTTCGCCGAGGACTTTCAAATGCCGGACGGCCGCGGCACGGTGTTCGACGTATTCGACCGGGCGGCCGACCGCGGCGTCGACGTGCGCATCCTCTTCTGGCGCCCCAATCCGGAGAGCAGCGGCTACGGTAGGACGTTCGCCGGGACGGAGGCCGACCGCGCCCTGCTCGCCGCGCGCGGCTCGCGGTTCCGCGCCCGCTGGGACCGGACGCACGGCCGGTTCTGCCAACATCAGAAGGCATGGCTGATCGACGCCGGGCACGAGACGGAGACGTCGTTCGTCGGCGGCATCAATCCCACCTTCCGGTCCGTCGAGCCCGGCCACGCCGGCGAAGGCCATCGGCACGACGCGTACGTCGAGGTAACCGGTCCTTCCGCGACCGACGTGCACCATAATTTCGTCCAGCGCTGGAACCAAGCCAGCGAACGGGAAGAACGGAACGGGACGTGGGGCCATGACGGCGAGGACGAGCTGTCCTTCCCGGACCGCATCTCTGCGCCGCGCGGGACGATCGAGGTGCAGATGCAGCGGCAAGCCTCCCCAGGCCGCTATTCCGGCAGCCATCCGACGCCGGGCGGCGAGCCGTACGACATCGCCCTCGGCGAGCGGACCGTCCTCGCGCAGTACGTCCGGGCGATCGGCGCCGCCCGGCGCACGATCTATGTGGAGAATCAGGCGCTGCCCGTGCCGGAAATCGCGGCCAGGCTCGAGGACGCGCTGCGCCGCGGCGTGGACGTCGTCCTTCTCGTCCCCGGCGAGCCCGAAGGGCATGTGCGCGACTATCGCCGGCAGCCGGACAAGCGCGCCTTCTTCGGGCCGATCGAAGCGCTCGGCCGCCATGCGAACTTCACGCTGGCCGGCATCGCCGGACCGGACGGCCGCGGCGGACGGAGCAGCATCTATGTCCACGCCAAGCTCATGCTCGTCGACGATGTCTGGGCGACGATCGGCTCCTGCAACCTGCACGCCAATTCGCTTTACGGCCACACGGAGCTGAATGCGTCGTTCCAGGACCCCGCGGCCGTGCGGGCGCTGCGCCGGGAACTGTTCGCCGAGCATCTCGGCCGGGATACCGCGGAGTTGGATGACCGCGAAGCGTTCCGGCAATTCCGCGAGGTCGCGCTGGCTAACCGGGCGCGCATGGATCGCGGCTCGGCCGACTGGGAAGGGCTCGCCTTCCGGATCGATCCGGCGGCCTACGGCATCTGACCAGGGCCGGCCGTCATAGCAGCACGCCGAAGAGGCGGCCGCATCGCGCGGCCGCCTCTTCGCATGCTAGCTTACCTATACCCGAGCGCGGCCAGGTTGGCGTAGCTCGTCCGCAGGCAGTCGAACGGGCTGCCCTCGCACGTGTCCTGCTCGACGAGCAGGTATTTCGTCGAACCGGCGCGCTCGAGCGCGTCCAGGATGGCCGGGAAGTTCATGTTCCCTTCCATGACCGGCGCCATGACGGGCTCCATGCCCCGAACGTTCATGTCCTTCAGATGGACGCAGTCGAGGCGGTCCTTCAGGATATCGATCCATTCGCACACGTCGGCGCCCGCCGCCTGCACCCAATACGTATCGAGCGTAATGCCCATTTCCGCGGGCGAGAAATCTTCCAGCAGCCGCTCGATCAGCCGCTTGCCCCCGACTTTCTGGAATTCGAAATTGTGGTTGTGGTACATGAACTTCTTGCCGGCCTTCGCGATCCGGCCGGCCGCCTCCCGGAAGTCCGCGGCGAAATGCCCGTACCAGTCGGGCGTGCGGTACTTGTCCGGCATGCTGCCGATCCCGATATATTCGCAGCCGAGTACGTCATGCTCCCGGATAACCGCTTCGGTGTCGCGGAGAATGCGGTCCGGGCTCACGTGCGTCAGCGCGACGGTCAGCGACAGCTCGTCGCAGATCGCCCGCAGCGCTTCCGGCGCGATCGGTCCCATCGCCGACGCTTGAATGGCGGTGTACCCCATGGCGGCGATTTTTTGCAAGGTGCGGCGAATGTCCGTCTCCGTCTGGATGAACGTCCTGACCGTATACAACTGGGCTCCTAAGATCATCGATTCCTTTACCTCCTCCGGATGGTTCGAACGGGCTCTGTTCTCCATTATTGAAATGATGCCGAAAGCCCCCACTGCGATCGCGGAATAACGAACGCTGCCGCGGGCGGGCGGCCGCGCCTGCTAGGCTACTCGCCCATGCGCACGACCGCCTTGATCCCGATGCGGTCGAATTGAAGCGAGGGCACTTGCTCCGGCGCGAATTCGTCCGTGATCAAGCTCCGCAGCAGGCCGGGATGGCGGCGCTCCATCTCGCGGATCCGGTCGAGCGCGCGCGCGAAATCCGCCTTGGACGCGTTCACGGAACCGACCACGGTTTGGTTGCCGATGACCATCCGCTGATTGATGTCGTCCATCGGCACCGGGATGCGGCGGTCCGTCGGCGAGATGCCGACCGTGCCGATGATGCCGTTGCGGTTCAGCACTTGATGCGCCTCGACGAGCAGCGGGCTGTAGCCGGTACACTCCAGCACGACGTCGAAGCCGAGGCCCCGCTTGTCCCCGTAATGGCGCGCGAGCCCGCAGCCGCCTTCGCCGGCCGGGCTGTCGTCGTACGCGCTCTGGAACTCGGCGCCGGCGTCCGCCAGCGCCCTGGCCTGCGGGCCGTCTCCGGCGTGCAGGGACCAGACGTGCGTTTCGAGCCCCATCGTGCGAAGCGACAGGGCGGACAGCAGCCCCATCGGGCCGGAGCCGAGCACCAGCGCCCGCTTCGGCCGCCAGACCAGCCGCTGCTGGATGCAGGCGATCGTCGTCCACAGCTTCTCGAAGATGCTCTGCGGCTCCACCCAAACGCCGAGGCGCCGCAGGTCGTCCGGCACCTTGACGACGTAACGGGCGTCCTCGACCACGTATTCGCGCATGAAGCCGTGGGAGCCCTTGATGCCCCGTTCGGTGTAGGCGCCCGTCTCGCAATAATCCGCCCGGTCCGCGCGGCAGTTCGCGCAGGCCGGGTCCGCGCACGGCCGGCGCACCAGCGCCGTCACGGCGTCGCCCGGCCGGAACCCGGAGGCGGCGCCGGCTTCCTCCACGATGCCGCTCAGCTCGTGGCCGATGATCAAGTCGTCCTCGCCTTCCTCCGGCACGCCGTAGCGGTGCGTGACGATTTCCTTGTCGGTGCCGTCTATCCCGACGGACAGCACCCGGATCAGCACCTCGCCGTCATGCCGGATCGCGGGCTTCGGCTTCTCCGCCAATTCGATTCTCGCCGACTCGGACGCGGCGTTCTTCAATACGATCGTCTTCATGCGTTCGCTTCGCTCCCTTTCGTCGCGCCTCCCCGGCAGCTCACGTTAAATACCGCTCGATCCCGGCGCGGACGTACCGGACGGATTCCCGCAGTTCGTCCAGGCCGTTCACGCCGTCCTCGATCGAGATCCAGCCGCGGAACTTCTCTTCGCGCAGGACATGGAATATCGCGTCGTAATCGTTCATCCCCTTGCCGATGACCCCGTGCTCGAGCGCGTCGGAATACCCCTGTTCCAGGTATTCGCGGATGTCGTCCATCGATCGGCCGGCTTTCAGATACCGGTCGCTGGCATGCATCGTCAGCACGCGCGAGCGGACCCGCTCCAATAGCTCGAGCGGATCGTCGCCCGCCACGATCGCGTTGGACGGATCGTAATTAATGCCGAACCACGGCGATTCGATCCGGCCGGCGATGTCGAGGAAGACGTCGCTTGGCATCGCGAACTCGGGCGCGGTCCAGTACCCGTCCTTGTAATGGTTCTCCATTACCAGGAACACCCGCTTCGCCGCGGCGTACGGCAGCAGCTCGCGGATGCACGAGACGGTCCAGCCGACCCCCTCCTCCCGGGAAACGCCGCTCCGCCGCTGCCCCGACAGCACCCGGCAGCTGCGAAAATCGTCGGGGCCGAGGATCGCCATGACGTCGATCATGCGTTTCATCGCGTCCACTTCCTCCGCCCGCCGCGCGGGATCCGGCTGCGTGAAATCCGGGGACGCGCACATCATCGGAACCGCAAGTCCCTGCCGGCTGCACGCGTCGCGGATCGTCTTCAGGTACGCCTCCTCCGTGCTCGCCAGAAACCGCGGGTACATCTCCAGTCCGTCGGCTCCGAGCGTGCCGGCCAGTTCGATCCACGTCTCCAAGCTCATCTTGCCTTCGGACAACTCCTGAATGAAGCCTTTCGGAAATACCGCCACGCGCGCCGAAGCCGCCATATCCCGTCACTCCTCCGTCTTGTTCGCTTTGACCCGCTCCACGAACCGCCGCAATATCCCGAGCAGCGCCTCGCGGTCCGTGCTCGGCTTGAATTCCTGCCGGTCGATGACCAGCGGCGCCCCGATGACCACGAGCGGCGCGCCGCGGCGCGGCATATCGGCCGCCTGGTCGATCGACAGCCCGCCGACGGCCTGCACCGGCACGTTCACCGCCGCCACGACCTCGGCGAGGTGATCGTACGGCGTGCGCGCCGGGTCTTCGCCGCGCTCGTCGAAGCCGGTATGCACGATGATGTAATCGACGCCGTTCGCCTCCATCATCCGGGCGCAGGCGACGGGATCCGGCGCGGCCATGATGTCGCCCATGACCCGGATGCCGTAATCCCGGGCCGCCCGGACGACAGCGCGGATCGTCGCGGGATGCGCCACGCCCATGACGACGACGTGGGTGGCGCCGGCCTTCGCCATCATCCCCGCCTCGAGGTAGCCGCCGTCCATCGTTTTCAGATCGGCCACGATCGGATGGTGCGGGAAGGCCTTGCGCAGCGCCGCGACGGCGTGCAGCCCTTCGCCGAGCAGAAGCGGCGTGCCCGCCTCCAGCCAGTCGACGCCGGCTTCCACGGCCACCTCGGCCATCGCCAGGGCATCCGCTATCGTGGTCAAATCCAGCGAAATTTGCACGATCGGTTCCATGAGGGCATTCCCCTTCCCTTCATCTGTGAAACGCTTTCAAATCCATGCCCGCGCGGCCGCTTCGCAATTTCCCGCTTCCGTCAATCGCGCCGGCGCATCTGTGTCCATATTCCACGCGGCCGCAGGAAGTCCTGCCGGATACGATCAATTGAGGAAAGAGGACCCAACCTTGCCGGCGGAAGCTTGAGCCGGAGCTCCCTCTCTCCGGAAGCCGTTGTCACAATATCGTAAAATCATTGCCCATTGTGCATATTTGCCCATTGGGCAATAATAGAGATGAATACCGCGGCGCCCGTTCGAGCGCTTGCGCCCGCGGATGAATGACAAAAAGAAAGCAAAGCGAGGTGCACCGTACGCGATGACCAGATCAAGCTTAAGGGATACGAAGCGGGAGGCGACCGCGCACGCGCTCGCCGACGCCGCGTTCGAGCTGGCGCTCGAGCGCGGCCTCGACGGCTTCGTCGTCGACGATATCGTCCGGCGCGCCGGCTTCTCCCGCAGGACGTTCGCCAACCACTTCTCCTGCAAGGAGGAGGCGGTGGCGACCGCCGCCGTCTCCTTCCGGAGCGTCAGCGAAGCCGACGAACTGCTGGCCGGCGTGGACGGAAACGCGTCCCCGGTCGATATTCTGTACCGGCTCATGAAGATGCAGCTGACCGCGGACATCCTGTGGAAGCTGCGCGAGCTCGTGTCTCTGGCGAAGCGGAGCCCGACGCTCGAACCGTATATCCTGAGCGCGTTCCGCCGGCTGCACGAGTCGGCGCAGGAGACGCTGGGCTTCTATTCGCAGGGCCGCTATCCAGACGGCTACGCCCATCTGCTGGCAGGCGCCGTCTACGGGGCGTTCCTGCCGCTGCTCGACGGCAGCCTGAACGTCCTGCTGCCGGGCCAATCGTCCGGCGAAGCGCCCGGAGCCGTCGCGTTCGACGATTATTTGGACACCATGTTCGGCTATTTGCGAAGCGGCTTCTAAGTCCGGATCCGCGCTCGGCCCTTATTCCCCAAGCAAAGGAGAATCATCCTTCCATGTCGACCTTTCTGTACAAATTAGGCCGCTCTGCCTACGACAAGCCTTGGGCGTTCATCGCCGGCTGGATCGTCATTCTGGCCGTCGTGCTCGCCGCGCTCGGCGTGAACGGCATACACGTCAGCTCCGATATGAAAATCGAAGGCACTGAGTCCCAAAAGGTGCTAGACCAGCTGGCCGAGGAGCTGCCCGAAGCATCGGGCGGGCAAGCCAGCGTCGTATTCGCCGCCCCGCCCGGAGAACGGCTGGACACTCCGGAGCGCCTGGCCACGCTTCGTTCGGCCATAGAAGGCGTGTACGGGCTGGACTACGTGATCAATCCCGCCGAATTGGCGGCCAAGGCCGGGATCTCGGCCGGCGCGCAAGGCGGCGATGCCGCAGCGGCGGGCGGGGAGCAAGGTGCCGATAGCGGCGCAGCCGGCCCCCCGACCGGCATTACGGCGGCTTCAAGCGGCCGGCAAGGTGCCGAGGCCGGTGCTCAGGGCGGAGCAGCGGCGGCTGGCCAAGTGACCGGCAGCGCGGCCGGCGGCGCGGCTGCTTCCGCGGCCGGGCAGGCGCCGTATGGCCCGCTCGTCGTCGGCGGCGCGCCGGTTCCCGGCGTCATGATCGCATCCGACGGCAGCGTCGCGCTGTTCCAGTTCCAATTCACCGTGCAGCAGATGTCGCTGCCCGAGGACGTCCCGGACCGGGTAATCGAAGCGGTATCCGCCGTCGAGAAGACCGGCATCCAGGCGCTGCCGAGCGACTCGCTGTCGACCAAGCCCGCCCTCGGCTCGACCGAAGGCGTCGGCCTCGTCGTGGCCGCCATCGTCCTCCTGATGACGCTCGGCTCGGTCGTCGCGGCCGGCCTGCCGCTGCTGACCGCCATTCTCGGCGTCGGCGTCAGCGTCGGCGGGGCGTATGCCTTCTCGACATTCATTCCGATGACCGACATTACGCCCGCGCTCGCGCTCATGGTCGGGCTCGCGGTCGGCATCGATTACTCGCTGTTCATCGTCAACCGGCAGCGGCGCATGATCCTCGACCAAGGCCTGAGCGCTCGCGAAGCCGCGAGCCGGGCGGTCGGCACCGCGGGCAGCGCGGTGTTCTTCGCAGGTCTCACCGTCATCATCGCCCTGTGCGGCATGCTCGTCATCGGCATCGCGTTCCTGTCGACAATGGCGCTCGTCGCCGCGGCGGCGGTGCTGGCGAACGTGCTGATCGCCCTCACGCTGCTGCCCGCGCTGCTCGGCCTGGCCGGCGAACGGATCTGCTCCGCCAAGGCGCGCGCCAAACAAAGCGGGCAATCGTCCGAACCGCGGCACGGGTTCGCCCGCCGCTGGGTAACGGGCGTGCTTAAGCTCCGCTGGCCGGTCGTGGTCGCGGCGGTCGTCGTCCTAGGCATCGCGGCGATCCCCGTCGGCAAGATGGAGATGGGGATTCCGTCCGGCGCGACCGCGAACCTCGACACAGCGTCGCGGCAGAGCTACGACGCGATCGCCAAAGGGTTCGGGGAAGGCTTCAACGGCCCGCTGCTGCTCGTCGCCGAGCCGACGGACGGGAAGACCATCGGGGCGGAGACGCTGGGCAAGCTCACGCAAGAGCTTCAGAAGCACGAGGATGTCTCGCTTGTCACCCCGATGGGCGTGAACAAGACCGGCGACATGGCCATCATCAGCCTGATTCCGAAATCGGGACCGGCCGACGCGGCGACGAAGCGCCTCGTGCACGACCTGCGGGCGCCGGATTCCGAGCTGGCGCGGACGTACGGCATCGCGATCGGCGTCACGGGCTTCACCGCGATCAACCTCGACATGTCCGCCAGGCTCGCGGAAGTGTTCCCGCTCTACGTCGGCATTATCGTCGTCTTGTCGCTGATTATTTTGCTGCTCGTGTTCCGCTCGGTCATCGTGCCGGTCAAAGCCACGGCCGGGTTCCTGCTCAGCGTGCTGGCCACGTTCGGCATCACGACGGCCGTGTACCAGTGGGGCTGGTTCCACCGCTTGTTCGGCTTCGATACCGGCGGTCCGCTGCTCAGCTTCATGCCGATCATGGTGACCGGCATTCTGTACGGACTGGCGATGGACTACCAAGTCTTCCTCGTCAGCTCCATGCGCGAAGCGTACGTCCACGGGCATCGGGGCCGGTCGGGTGTCGCGCGCGGCTACGAACAGGCGAGCCGCGTCGTCCTGGCCGCCGCCGTCATCATGGTGTCCGTCTTCGCCGGCTTCATCTTCGCGCCGGACATCATGATCAAGCAGATCGGCTTCGCGCTCGCCGCCGGCATCCTGATCGACGCGTTCGTCGTCCGGATGACGCTCGTGCCCGCGGTCATGGCCGTCTTCGGAGACCGCGCCTGGCGGCTGCCGGGATGGCTGGACCGTCTGCTGCCGAACCTCGACGTCGAGGGCGAGAAGCTGATCGCCGAGCTGAAAACAAGAGACGGCGAGGCGACCCGAACGGCCGTAAGGCCCGGCGCGGCCGTCGCCAGCATCTCATCCGTCCGCGACACGTCCGCGCAATCCGGCGTACGTCAGTCGGGCGACTCCTAACTCCCGGCTCCCGGCTCCCAGCTCCTAGCGCTAAGCGCCGCCCTCCGATATCCGTGTGCGGTCCGGACGCGTACATGGAAAGCTTTGTTTTTTCCCATCCTAAAAGGAAGGCCGAGGACGTGAGCGTTGCACGCTGGAGGCAAGTCCGCAGCATCCGCCCGCGGGGACGCTGCGTCGGGGAAAGGGGCGAACTCCCTCTAGACAACGGCGGCGAAAAGGTGTACGCTGGAGATAAATTAATACCAGGTACTAAAACCTGATGCTAAGGAGTTGAACGGCAATGCTGCAGCACCCGCTTCAATCGCATGCGGCCATCACGGCTTTCGGCGCGTACGTCCCGGAACGGATATTGACGAATCACGATTTGGAACAAATGGTGGACACGACGGACGAGTGGATCTTCCAACGGACGGGCATCAAGGAACGGCGCATCGCTGCGGACGATCAATTTTGCAGCGACATGTGCTTCGGCGCGGTGCGCGACCTGCAGCTGCGTTACGGCGCCGTGCTGGAGGACGTTGATTACGTGCTCGTCGCAACGACGACGCCGGATACGTACTTCCCGAGCATGGCCGCGCGAATCCAGGCGGAATTCGGCATCGTCTCCTGCGGGGCGGCCGACGTCCAGGCGGCATGCGCGGGCTTCGTCTCGGCGCTGCAGCTCGCCAACGGCCTGATTCTCTCCGGCGCGTATCATAAAATTCTCGTCGTCGGGGCCGAGACGCTGTCCAAGGCGACGGATTATACCGACCGCTCCACCTGCATCCTGTTCGGCGACGGCGCGGGCGCGATGCTCGTGGAACGCAGCGAGGAAGGCGCGTTCCTCGCCTCCCACAACGGGACGAAGGGCGGCGACGGGCATCATCTGTACCGCTCCTCCCTCGCCCCGTCCATCGACGGCGTGCCCATCCAGACGAACGGCCTGATCGTCCAAAACGGGCGCGAGGTGTACCGCTGGGCGGTCACGACGGTGCCCAAGGGCATCCAGGCGCTCATGGAGCGCAACGGCCTCGCGCCGGCGGATATCGACTGGTTCGTGCCGCACAGCGCGAACATGCGCATCGTTGAATCCGTCTGCGAGCGGACCGGCATTCCGCTCGAGCGGACGCTGACCAGCATGCGCGAATACGGCAATACCTCGGCGGCCTCCATCCCGCTGGCCATCGATCTGGCCTTGAAGGAAGAGCGGATCAAGACCGGCGACACGCTGCTGCTGTACGGCTTCGGCGGCGGCTTGACGGAATCGGCGCTGCTGCTGCGCTGGACGTTGTAAACGCCGAAGCTCGGACAAACGAACGACTCGCCAGCCAAACGATGACCTAGCGGAGCTTCCTTCGGGACGCTCCGCTTTTTTTCGCGCAGTCCCGCCGGCGCGAAATGGGACAATCCGGTTTTGTCGAACGGGCGCAAAGACGGTATACTAGGAGGTATACGAACCTATAGAAAGCGAAGGTAGCCCGCCATGGACGAACTGAAGAAAGCTTACGAGCTGCTTGGCCTGCCCGAAGGCGCAGCGAAGGAAGACGTCGAGAAACGCTATTTTCTCTTGATCCGCCGGGAGCGCGCGAACCGGCAGCGCGAAGACGCCGGGCAATCGGACGACCAAGAGGTCTCGCTCGAGGACATCAACAAGGCGTACAAGACGATCCTGGAGTACAACGAGAAGCAAACGATGGCGCAGTTCAACGATGCCGCCTACGGCAAATTCAAAGGCATGGCCGGCTCCGCCCAAAAGATCGATCATTTTTTCAGCTATTATAAATTTCACGTGCTCGGCGCCATCGCCCTCATTCTGATCGTCATCTTCGGCACGAAATCCTACATCGACCACCGGCACAAAATGGCCGAGCTCGCGAAGCTGCCGCCGATCGATGTAAGCGTCTCCTTCTTCGGCGAGTATTACAGCCAGGACGGCACCTATCCCGTGAGCGACCTGAAGCCGCTCGAGGACAAGTTCGTCGGCCAGTTCCCGCAGTGGAAGCGGGTTCAAGCGTTCTTCACCTACGTGCCGTCGGACATCCGGAGCGAGCAGGATTCCGCGCTCATTCAGAAAAGCATCATCGATCTTATGATGAACAAAGCCGACGTCTATATCCTGGATAAGGCAAACTTCCAGAAGCTGGCCCGGGACGGCTCGCTCCTGCCGCTCGACGGGGCCAATGCCGACAAGCTGGGTCCGGCCTACAAGCCGGAGCTGGGGTACAAAACGGCGACGGAGGATGTCCCCGAGGAGCACGTGTACGGCGTGGATATCTCCGCGAGCCCGCTGCTCAAGGGGCTGCCCGTCATCGGCAAAGAATACATCGCCGGCATCCGGGTCAATTCCGCACGTCCGGACAACGCGTTCACGTTCATTGCTGCTTATCTGAAATAAACGGTCGACCCCGACCGGAGGCGCCGCTGCCGAATCCGCCGCGATTCGGCAGCGGCTTTTTTTGCCGCCGAGCCGCCGCTCCGCGTCCCGATTCATGTTAAAATGAGTCGAACTGGATAATAAAGGATCGACCTGGAGGCCCATCATGACCAAAAAAATCGCCTTGATCGCCCTATTTCTCTGTGCGCTGTTCGCAAGCTTCGCCAGCGCGGCGCCGCTGCCCGCCAAAGGCAAAGGCCACGTCTATGACGGCGGGGGCATGTTCCCGTCCGGCCAACTGCAGGCGCTGGAGCAGGCCGCCGCGGCGGGCTCTCCGTACGCGTACTATATCGTCACGCTCGAATCGCTCGGCGCATCCGAACCGGACGCTTACGCCGAAGCGCTGTACGACGCCTGGAAGCTGCGAGCGGACGACGTGCTGATCCTGCTCGCCAAGCAAGAACGGCGCGTCCAGCTGTACTTCGTCAATCCGCCGCTGCAGCGGAAGCTGGACGCGCTGCCGGACGATTACGCCGGCAGCGGCTATGCCGGCCGGCCGGCGATCGATCGGTTCGTCGGCGGCACGTTCATCCCGCTCGCCAAGGAAGGCGATTATGCCGGCGGGGTGCTGAAGCTGATCGCCGCGGCGCAGCTCCTGCCGGAGCCGGCGGAGGAGACTTCGCCGGGCACCGCGCCGAATGCAGGCGGTCCGCCGTCCGCCGGCGAGCCCGCGGCGCTGCCGGCAGCGTCGCCGGGCAGCGACGCTGCGCCTGGCCAGCCGGGCGCGCCGGACAGCGACGCGCCTCCGCGTGAGCCGGAGACGCCGGCGAACCGGACCGGCCTCGCGGCCGCGCTGCTCGCCGGGGCGGCTGCTGCCGCCGCAGCGGTCTGGCTCGTCCTCTACCTGCTCCGCCGGTCGCGGCATGCCCGCCTCGTCTGCGAGGCGGACGCGATCGCGGTCGAGCTGTTCCGCGCCCAGGAGCTGCTCCGCCCGCTCGTCGGGCTGTACAGCGGCCCGGCGACCGATGCCACGCTGACGCCCGTGGCGGGCGCGCTCGACGCCCGCGCGGCTTCCGCGCAGGAGCTGCTCCGGACGCTCGGCGCCAGCCGTCCGAGGTTCTTCACCGGCGGCGGGCGGCGCGCGATGGACGCGGCGGACTCCGCCGCCGATCACCTGCGGGCCGAGGCTGGCGAGCTGTGCAAGCAGGCCGAGCATCTCGTGGAGCTGGACCGGCGGAACGGCCGCGAGGTGAGCGAGACCCAGCGCGAATTGAGCAGCCTCGCGGCCATGGCCGACGAGCTCGCGTCCGCGAACGGGATGACGCTCGCCCGGATCAAGCAGGAAATCGCCGAGAACGCGGCCCAGGCGGAAGTCATTCGCAAGCGGCAGGTCACGGACCTGATCGACGCGGGCGAGCTGCTGAAGCCGCATCGCGCGACGGCGGCGCTGCACGCCTCCCTGCTGGAGCGGCTCCCTGCGTTCCTGGCGCAGCGTGCGCAGCTGCCGGACGACATCGCGCAAGCCCGCACGCGGATCGAAGGAGAGCTGCGCGCCGAACGGCTCGAGCTGACCGAATTCGATCCGTTCGCCCGGCTCGAGGAAGCGTCGAGCCGGCTCGCGCCGTTCGCGGACGCGATCGCGGCCGGCGATCTGCGGGAAGCCGCGGTCCAATCCGAGGCGATGACGGACGCGATCGAAGGCGCGCGGCAGATGGTCCGCGACCGGGTCGCGCTGCGGAACGGCCTCGCCGCCGATCTGGAGACGCTGGAGCGATTCGCGGGTTCCTTCTCCTTCGGCGAACCGATGTACCGGGAAGAGCTCGGCAAGCTGCAAAGCCAGTTCGACGAAGCGGTATGGGGCTTCATGCCGGACGCCTTCCGTACGGCGATGGACGCCTTCCGCGAGCTCGAGGCGGGCCTCGCGCCGCTTCGCGAGGCATTCGGAACGCAGCGCTACGCCGCGGCACGCCCGCAGGCGGACCGGCTGCTCGCGCTGTCGGAGCGCGCGGCGGAGGCGGCGGAGTCCTGCCTGAAAGCGCGGGAGCGCGCGCTGGCCCGCACGGAAGCGCTGATCGCCAAGCTCGAAGACGAGCGGCAGGCGTACGAATCGGCCGCCTCGCAGGCCGCGGCGCACCGGCTGCCTGAGGCTGGCGACGGCGCGGACGGCGCGATTCAGGCGGAGCTCCGTGATGCAGACCGTCTGCTTACGCCGCCGGACATCCGCCCGGACGCCGCGGAGCAGCGGCTGCACCGGCTGTCCAGCCGCGTGGCCGCCTACGCGCAGGACGTGCAGCGCCGCATTCAGGAGAAGCAGGCAGCCGAACGGCGCATGCGCGAGCTCGGCTCGCGCTACGCATCGGTGCATGCCCGGACCCGGCACCGGTCGCTGCCCGGTCACTTCGACGCTGCCTGCCAGGCCCGGATCAACGAGGCGGACCGCATGTTCGCGCTCGGGATGTACGTGGGCGCGATCGAGCAGATGAACGAGGCCGAACGCCAGCTCCAGCGCATGCAATCGGCGTACGAAGACATCCTCCGCGAGGAGCAGCGGCAGGAGGAAGAACGGCGCCGGCACGAAGAGTTTCACCGTCAGAGCAGCGCGCACCACGGCGGCCATCACGGCGGCGGGCATCACGGCGGCTCGTCCGGCGGGGATTCGTTCGATAAGCCGCGCGGCTCATCCGGCGGCGACAACTGGTAGGCAATAACTGGTAAGCGACAATTGGTACAAGCCCGCGGCTCGTCCGCGCAAAAAAGCGCAGCCGCGTATACGTCCCGTACGCGCGGCTGCGCTTCGTTCGTTCAGGCGTTCAGCGCGAGATGCTTAAGGCCCGTATAGCGGTCCCGCAGCCGGTAGGCTTCCCGCAGCGATTCGCCGATCAGCGCCTCCGTCAAGCCGATGTCGTCCGGATCGGACGGTCCGCCGGCTTGCCGCAGCCACGTCCGCAGCCGGTCGGCGTCCGGCAGGCCGCCGAAGACGTCCGGATACGCGCCGGCCAGCCGCTCGCGGTACAGCCTTGCCAGCATGACGGCCGCGACGCCGACCTTGGCGCCGTGCAGCAGCTGCCGCCTGCCTTCCGCCAAATACGCCATTTCCCAATGATGCGACAGATGATGCTCGCCGCCCGAAGCCGGCCGTGAATGGCCGACGAGCAGCATCGACCAGCCGGACAGGAGGAGCGCTTCCATCAGCACCTCCACGCCGCGCGCGGATCCCGTCGCGATCTCGTCCACCGCTTCGAGACACCGCGTCAGCGCCTGCTCCGTCAGCTCGTACGCCAGCGGACAGAACGGCTCGCCGGCCTGCTCGGCCGAGAAGCGCCAATCCGCGAGCGACGTGAACTTGCCGAGCATGTCGCCGAAGCCCGCCGCCGTCATCCGCCGCGGCGCCGCCGCCAGCACGTCCAGGTCGGCGAAGATCGCCTCCGGCGCGATGGCCGGCACCGTCTGTTTGAAGCCGCCCGTAATGATCGGCGCGCCGACGGACGTGAACCCGTCGACGGAAGCCGCCGTCGGCACGGAGACGAACGCGCGGTCCGTCTGCGCGCAGACGAACCGGACGACGTCGTGGATCGTGCCGGAGCCGACGGCCAGCAGCGCGCGGGCCTCCTTCGGCGTCTCCAGCATGACCTGAACGATCGTCCGCTCGTCCGCGATCACGTCGCCCTGCCCGTCCGGCTTGACCCGGCAGACGGCATGGGCGATTCCGGCCTCCCGCAGCGATTCGGACAGCCGCTCGCCCGCCGCCGTCCACGTGTTGGCGTCGGCGACGAGCCCGACGGACGCATAGCCGCGGGCCTTCAAGTATGGCGCGACCTTGGCGAGCGCCCCCGCCTCCAAGTCGCCTTCCATGACGATCGGCGCGAAGACCACGCCTTCCGGCCGGCGGGCGGCCGCTTCGTTGATTTCGCGTAACGCGGTTTGGATCTCCATCTCGCATCATTCCCCTTTCCTTCGTTAGCGCCATTTTACCACAGGCGCGGCGGGGCGTCTCGCGGGATAGGGGACAAGGACCCACGCGGGCCGCCGAACCCCGGCATACACTGGCGGTAAGTGTGCGCATAGCAAGGGGGAACGAACGCGATGAGGCTGTTGTTTACGTACTTTATTCCAAGCGGCGGGATCGAGACGCTCAACCGGCTGCGGTACCATGCGCTGGGCGGCGCCGGCATCGAGGTCCACGCCCTCTACTTATGGAACGGCGCGGGTACCCAGAATATGGCCGGGATCCCCCATTTCGTGACCAACAACGATTTCGAAATCCAGGAGGTACTGCGGAGCGGCTCATACGACGCCGTCGTCGTCATCTGCGACCATCTGATGCTGCAGCGGCTGCGCGGTCTCGGCTACGGCGGTCCTTTGATCTACGAAGCGCAGGGACTCGGGACGAGGGAGCAGGCCGAAGGAACGCTGGCGTTCGCCTCTTCCTTCATCCGCACGTACGCGCAAGGGGTCATCAGCCCGCCGACGTCGCATCTGATGGACATCTTCCAGCGGTACCTGGGCGACTTCCCCCGCTTCTATGTGCAAAACATGATCGATACCTGGCAGTTCAGCCACCGCCCGGCGCCGTGGCTCAACCCGGACGGCGCCCCCATCGTCGGCTGGATCGGACGGCTGGAGGCCAACAAAAACTGGCCGCTGTTCCTGCGCATCGCCGCGAAGCTCGCCGAGGTGAAGCCGAACCTGCGGCTCTGGGTGTTCGAGGATGCGACGCTCTCGGAGCCCGGCGAACGAGATCGGTTCACGGCGCTCGTGCGGGGGCTGCGTCTCGAGCCGCGTCTGGTCATGCGGTCCAACATCCCGCACAGCCATATGCCCCACTATTTATCGGCGATCGGCGATTCGGGCGGCCTGCTGCTGTCGACCTCCTACGCCGAAGGCTTCGGCTACGCCGTCGCGGAAGCGATGAGCTGCCTATGCCCCGTGTTGTCCACCGATTCCGACGGCGTCCGGTGCTTCATCGACCATAACCGGACGGGCAAGTTTTTCCGGAGAGGCGCCGTCGACGAAGCGGTCGCGGAAGCGCGGTCGCTGATGGACGACCGGGTGCTCGCGGAGCGGATCCGCGGCGAAGCGCAGCAGCACGTCCGGCAGCATTTCTCGCTGGCCCGGTATGCGGCCGATATCGTCAACGTGCTGTCCACGCTCGGCATTCGGCGCTGACGCGCGCCAAGATGGACGGAGTTCCCGCGCCACTTGACCGTGTCGCCGTTGCCTTGTCCCGACATCGTAAACAAGAGCATTGCCATTCTGTTCGAAGAGGTGCACGATCATGCTGCCAAAAGTGTCGATCATCATCCCTTTCTATAACGATCCGTACGTCGACCAAGCGATCGTCAGCGCGCTGTACCAGACGTATCCGAACGTGGAAGTGATCGTCGTCGATGACGGCTCTACCCGGCATCAGGAGGTCATCGCCCCCTTCCGCTCGCATATCCATTATATCGGCAAGGCGAACGGCGGCACGAGCAGCGCGCTGAACCACGGGTTCTCGATCGCCTCTGGCAAATACATCGCCTGGCTCAGCTCCGACGACCGCTTCCTGTCCGACAAGGTCGCCAAGCAAGCCGCCTACATGGAAGCGACGGGGGCCCACATCAGCCATACCGACTACCACGTCATCAACGAGCACGGCACGATCACGGAATACGGAGCCGGCATCAAATACCCGACGGCCAAAGCGTTCATCAACGGCATCCGGCACGGCTGCCCGGTCAACGGGTGTACGGTCATGATGACGAAGGAACTGTATCAAACGATGGGCGGCTTTAACCCGGGGCTGCCATATACGCACGATTACGATTTTTGGATCCGCGTTCTGCTCTCGCGAGTGGACTTTCATTACTTCAACGAGCCGCTCACCCTCTACCGCCGCCATTCCCAAATGGGCACCGTGCGCCACTTCAATACGATCCTGAACGAAGCGGGCATGGTGAACGCCCAGTACGCGCATCAGCTCGACGCGCTGCTGGCGCAGCTGCCGGACTGAGGGCATCGGCAAACGAAAATACTCCGTGCCTGGCGGCGAGAGGCTGCCGGGCACGGAGTATTCGGGTTGTCCGCGCGACCCGGTGCCGGAGGCGTTCAACGGTCCGGTGAACCGGCACCGGAGCGCCTGGACGTGCGGGCCCTAGACCGCCCAGCCGCGCTGGCACACCTGCTTGTCGAAATACGCATCGTCGATCGCCAGCCCGAATCCGGGCAGCTCGGGAACGAGAATGCTTCCGTCGCGAATGCGGTAGCCCGACGTGTCGATGCCTTCGACCCGCGCCTCGTCCCACTCCGCGAATTGAAAGCCTTCGATCGCGGGGGCAGCCTGCGCCGATGCGTAGTTGCCGAAGAAGCCGCCGTAATTGTGCGGCGCGGCCTTGACGCCGGAGCGGGCGAGCCGCTTGCTCAGCTTCAGCCAGTTCACGATGCCGTAATCCTTCAGATCGTATTGGATCGCGTCGATCAACCCCGCTTCCGCCCATTCGACGATCGGCCCCGCAGCCAGCCCCTCGCCGTCGGCGATCCAGACGCGTAATCCTTCCTTCGCCATCCAATCCTTCAGCTCGCGGTACAGCCGGTCGTCCTCGTGGAACGCTTCCTCGATCCACAGCAGGTTGGCGGACGCCGTTTCCTTCAACACCTGCTTGGCAAGGTTCAGGTTATACCCGTTGTTGGCGTCGATCGACACGTTGCACGACGGGCCGACCGCCTCGCGGACGCCGTTCACGATCGCGATGTCCCGCCGCGTGCCGGCCTCGAGATCCATGTGCATCGCGCCGCGGCCGACTTTGATCTTGAAGCCCCGAAAGCCCGCCTCGTAGCCCTGCATCGCTTCTTCCTGCAGCAGTGCGACCGCGTCCGCGTCCGAGCGCAAGTGCAGATCGTCGAAATACAGCGACGTATCGTAGCACGGCACCGTTAGGGGCGAAGTCCGCTTCCCGCCGGTCAGCAGCGCGTGCACGGGCAGCTCTTCCGCCTTGGCCAGCCAGTCGAACAGCGGGAACTGCAGGCCCTGGAACCGGTCCTGAATCCACTGCTCCTCGCAAAACAGCTCGCCCGCCGGGGTCCCGACCATCGCCTGGGCCTCTTCGCGGGATATCCGCGACCACCCGTAGCCCGTTCTCCCTCCGATCGTCACGCGGACGAGCGGGAACCGAACTTCCTTGCCGTGGACGCCTAGCCTTGCGTTGCACCCGGCCGATCGCGGGCGTTCGCCCCTCATCTCGGCTTGCTCGATCCTCTCGATGCGCCAGCTTTTGTCTACGTTCATCCGTCCATGTCTCCTCTCGCATTACGAAAAATCAGGCATGAAAGCGCCGTCATTCGGCCATCATTCCTATCTTAATTCGCCTGGCCGGACGAAAGAATACCGAAAACGGATCAATCGGTGAGTATTACGGACATCCTTGCAAGCGGCGATCCCGTTCACTGGGGAGGCAGTGGAGGAACGATACGGTGTACCTTTCTTGGGGCGCTCGGCGCGTCTGCCGCCGCAAGTAGGCCAACAAACAAGCACGCCAAAAAAGGGCCGCCCCCTCGTCAGCTTCGTGACGGCGGACAGCCCTTCGTGTACAAGCCTATCAAATCACCGTTACGAAGTACCCGATCAGGTACGCCGCCGGGACCAGCACCAGCTGCGCCAGCATCGTGCCCATGAAGCGCGCCGTCATGAGGACGACGTAGATTTTGCCGAGCTTCGTCCGGTATTCCTCGCTGCGGAGCGCCTTGTCCGTGATGAGGCCGAGCTGCGGGTCGATGAAGATCGTCAGCAGAATCGTCGCGAGCCCGTTGATGATGCCGGACGCGTTCGAGGCAGCCGTGCTGTAATGGGGAAACAGATGGGCCGCGTAGAGCGCCGCCAGCACGCCGACGGTATAGAACGACGTGACGACGACGCTGAGCAGCATGAACGTTTTGGAGATGCCCAGGTAACGGAACCGGCTCAGATGGAGGCGCGGCAACCGAACGTAATGCCTCGTGTTCTTCAACTGCCCGATCGTGACGCTCGACACGAGCTTCGGCAGGGAGCCCGCGATCTCCAGCTTCGCGATCATGCGGGCGAAGAGCCTGACGCAGGTCGGAAACAAGACAATCGCGAGCAGCGTGCCGACCGACGATGCGAGCAGCGTGACGCGCAGGTAGTGCAGCATCGGGAATCCGGGGTGCGATCGCCCGTAATCGACGAACTTGGCCGCGATCGGCCCCTGCACCATGTTCGCCGTCCGCGACACCAGCACGATGATCCCGGTCAAGGACAGCGCGACGGCGATTTTGTTCAATCGGACCCCCGCCAGCCGGACGGCGTACGACAGGGTCTCCGCCGTATGGATGATCGTCGTCATCGCGAAGACGATCAAGAGATTGGTCAGCACGCGGCGTTTCTCCTCCCCAGGAAAGCGGTGTGCCTAATTCGGATCCGAGAACAACGCGGTGGACAGGTACCGCTCGCCCGTGTCCGGCAAGAGCACGACGATGGTCTTGTCCCGATTGTCCGGCCGCTTGGCCAGCTGAAGCGCCGCGAACGCCGCGGCCCCCGAGGAGATACCCACGAGCAGCCCTTCGTTCCGCGCGAGCGCGCGCGCCGTCTCGATCGCTTCTTCGTTGCGCACCGGCACGATCTCGTCGACAACGGCCGGGTTGTAGTTGCCCGGCACGAAACCGGCGCCGATGCCTTGGATGGCATGCCCGCCCTTCTGGCCGCCGGCCAGCACCTGCGAGTCGAACGGCTCCACCGCGACGATCCGCACGGCCGGATTTTTCCGCTTCAGCACCTCGCCGACGCCGGATATCGTGCCGCCCGTGCCGACGCCCGCGACGAAGACATCGACGGCGCCCGCCGTGTCCGCCCATATTTCCTCCGCCGTCGTCCGCTTATGTACCGCCGGATTCGCCGGGTTTTCGAACTGCTGCGGAATAAAGGAA
Source organism: Paenibacillus sp. GCM10023250 (assembly GCF_042653205.1). NCBI lineage: Bacteria > Bacillati > Bacillota > Bacilli > Caryophanales > Paenibacillaceae > Paenibacillus > Paenibacillus sp. GCM10023250. The sequence continues at coordinate 83,777 of NZ_JBHSHY010000020.1, forward strand.
TGCGGGAGCTCGGCGGCCAGCTCCTCCGCCTTCCGGATCGCGCCCCCCATGCCTTCCATCGCCGGCGTCAGCACGAGCTCCGCGCCGAGCGCCATAAGCAGCTTGCGCCGTTCCATGCTGAAGCTTTCCGGCAGCACGATGATAAGCCGGTAGCCCATGGCCGCGGAAGCCATCGCCAGTCCGACGCCCGTGTTCCCGCTCGTCGGTTCGATGATGACGGAATCCGGGTGCAGCAGCCCGCGCTCCTCCGCGTCCTTGATCATCGCGAAGCCGATCCGGTCCTTGACGCTGCCGGCTGGGTTGAAATACTCCAATTTGGCGACGATTTTCGCCTGCGCCCCCGCCTTGCCCGCGAATTTGTTGAGCTCCAGCATCGGAGTGTTGCCGATAAGATCCGTGATGTTTTTTGCGATACCTGGCATCCGGTTCCCTCCTGAACATAAATCATGGATTACGTACTTCGTGCAGCCATCCCGTACTTCATTAGCCTAGCCTTCCAGCCGCTTCTCGAAACATAGGCTCGAGGGGCAGCCGATATATTCGCCGTACGGCTCGATAGCGGCGTAGCCGTGCTTCTGGTAGAACGCCACGGCCTCGAATTGAGGGCCGCCCGTCTCCAGCCGGATAACGCCGTAACCGCGCGCCCGGGCCTTGTCCTCCAAATAACGAAGCATCCGTCCGGCGACCCCGCGGTTGCGGAATTCCGGCTCGACGTAAAACCGCTTCAGCTCCGTCATCGTCCCGTCGAGCTCCTTGATCGCCCCGCAGCCGGCCGGCTTGCCGTCGATATAAGCCACCGCGAAATGAATGTCCCGGAGGTCCGGGTCGTCCAAATCGACGCCGAACACCTCCTCCGGCGGATACAACGCGTACAGATACGCGTCCAGTTTGGCGATCAGCCCGAGTAAATCGGGGTCTTTAATCCCTACGTCGATGATGCGCAAATCATGCATGGTTGTCCGGTCCGCTCCTTCTGACTGATCCGACTGTCAGTTCTACTGATTTGTTCCTGCTATTGGTTGCGCTGTCTGTTCCTGCTACGGGTCCCCGCTGGCAGCTCGCACCGTCCGTTCCTGCTATGCGCGATCGTCCTGCCGCAGCCAGGCGTCGGCCTCGCCGATCCAGCGGCCGTCTTCGTCCGCCAGCAAGCCCGTCCAGCCGAACCGGTCCGCTGCCGCCAGATTGTCCGGATGGTCGTCAACGTACAGCACTGGCGCAGCCGGCATGAGCCGGTCGCGAAGCGCCGCGAACATGGCATCCGCTGGCTTGCTCGCTCCCGTCTCGCTCGAGATGACGACATGCCCCAAGTACGGGCGCAGCCGCGCCACGACCGGCGCCAGCCACTCCGTGCGATGATTGCTGAGCAAATGGACGTCGGCGAGCCGGCTCCATGCCGCGACGCGGTCGAACGCCGGCAGCGGCCGAAGGTTCCGGCGCAGCAGCTCGCGGGCGTCCCGCTCCGTCACCCCCGGGCAGCGGTCCTCGACCCAGCGCCAAAAGTCCGCTTCCGCGACCGCGCCGGTCCAGAGACCGTCGCCCAGCTCCGCCTTGTACGCCGCCCGGATGTCCGAATATTGGACGCGCGCGGCATCGGCGAGCATCGTCCAGAAGCCGGGCAGGTTCGTCACGATGACGCCGCCCGCGTCCAGCACCAATTGCTTCCTCACCATGGCCGCCTCCTTTCGCCGGGATGCCTCTTCATGGAATCATGCCGAAAATATACGTATCCCGCAGCCGCGAGCCGTCGGCCGACAAGCCGTCGTTGCGCAGCGTCGCTTCGTGCCAGAAGCCGAGCCGCTGCGGGATGGCCTGGCTCTTCTCGTTCAGCGCGTCGCAGCGAATCTCGACGCGCCGCGCCAGCAGCTCCGTGAACGCGAACACCGTGATGCCCTGCACGGCTTCAGTCATATACCCTTTGCCGCTGTGCCGGGTGTCGATCCAATACCCGATTTCGAACTTGCGCACGTTCCAGTCCGGATTGTGCAGCCCCGACGAGCCGATGAACTGCCCCGTCGCCTTCTCGAACAGCAGCAGCCGCATGTCCTCCCGGCGGATGAACTGGGCGTACGCCTCGCGCAGATTGGCCTCGGTCCGGTCCTCGTCCGGGTCCTCCTGGGCGAACGGAAGCCAGGCCCGCAGCTCCTTTATGGATGCTTTCATCGCCTCGCATACGGCGCGCCCGTCGCCCGGACGCGGCACCCGCAGCAGCAGCCGTTCCGTCTCGAACTGCGACGGAATTTCGAGCAGCAATGGATTCATCGTACATTCTCCTTTCCGCCCGCAGGCACCAGGGATTATCATCCCTTCATCGTAACATATTCCGACGCCTCGGGCACGAGATCGCCGGACCGGCGGATATCCGCCAAGCTATGCGGCCGGCCCTGGTTCGGCTTGAAGCCGTTCGCGATGGCAGGCCGAGCGTCGGGTTGGACCTGCAGCCCGGACACGTGCCGCGCTTCGATGCGCCGTCCGCAGCCGGCTATCCGCCGCCCTTGCGGTACTCGTAGTTCTCCTTGCACAGCTGAAGCAGCGCGTGCTTCAGCCCCCGCTTCGGCTGCGTGATGCGCAGCGGAGGCGCCTGCCCTTCCCCCGCCCGGCGCAGCGCGCGGCGGACCGCGGCGGGGTCGGCGACGCGGTTGACGATCAGCTCGTCCGGCTTGGTCTCCGCCCGGTAGCGCTGGACGAGAAACCGGTCGCAAGCCGTTTCCGCGTAGCCGCTTTCCAGCTCGTGCAGCTGGAAATCCCGCAGCATCCCCTGCTGCACCTTCGCGATCATGACGCCTTCGCTGCCGAAATAGAGCACCTCCTGATTGACGTTCGTTTCCCGGTCGACGATCTGGCGCTCCGGCGTCTTCTCTAAATTGCGGATATGCGTCAGCATGTTCTGCGCTTTCTCGAATTTCAGCTGCTCCGCGTACTCCGCCATCTGCCCGTACATACGGGAGAGCAAGGCGTCCTTGCTCCCGCCGAACAGCAGCTCGGTCACCTGCTTGACGTCCTTCGCGTAATCCTCCTCGGAGATATGCCCTTCGCATATGCCGCTGCACCGCCCGATATGGTACAGCAGGCAGGCGCGCTTCGGCAGCGTCGCGCACGAGCGGAGCTTGTAGTGGTCGGTCAAAAACTCCAACAGCTCGTTGCGGAACCTCGCATTGGCGAACGGACCGAACCGCTTGGGCTCGGCTTGCGGAGCTTCGGGCTCCGCCGCGGCATGCTTGTCCCGTTTGCCGGACGCCTCCCGGCGGTCGCGGAAATGCACCGCCAGCCGCGGAATCCGCTCCCCGGTCAGCTCCAAGTACACATAGCCGCTGTTGTCCCGCTTCAGCGCGCGGTTGTACGGCGGCTTATGGATTTTGATCAAATTGTTTTCCAGGAGCAGGCTTTCCGTCTCGTTGTTGACGAGAATAATCTCGATGCTCGCGATTTGCGCCACGAGCTCCTGCAGCCGCTTGCGCGTATGGCGGGTCGTGAAGTACGACCGCAGCCGGCTTCTCAGCTTCTTGGACTTGCCGACGTACAGCAGGCGGCCCGATGCGTCGCGCATCAGGTAGCAGCCCGGCTTCTCCGGGTAGTCGCCGGCCTTGAACGCGAACGGCGCCGAAGGCTCCATCTGTCCGTACCCCTTTCCGGGTGCCGCCGGTCCAAGCCGCGCGGCTCCAAACGTTTGTTCTCTGCCTTCATTGTACCTTCGCGGGGAATATTTGAAAAGCGCTGCTGCTAGTTTCATAGGAAGAAATTGGATGATATTGTGGTATACTGGTACAAAAATGAAAGGAGTCGATCGAGAATGACCGTTAAACTCGATATGATCGGCATCGTGGTCGAGGATATGGGCAAGGCGCTTGATTTTTACCGCACGCTGGGCTTCGAGATTCCCGAATCGGCAAACCGCGAACCGCATGTGGAAATCGCGCAGGAAGGCTTCCGGCTCGCCTTCGACACGGTCGAGGTCGCACGGGATGTCTACGGCAGCTGGGAGCGGCCGGCGGGTCACCGGATCGAGCTGGCGTTCCGCTGCGCGGACGCTTCGTCGGTGGATGCGCGCTACCGCAGCCTCGTCGAGCGGGGCTACGAAGGCCGCCGCGAGCCGTGGGACGCCTTCTGGGGCCAACGCTACGCGATCGTGGCCGATCCCGACGGCAATCTGATCAGCCTGTTTGCCTGAGAGGCGGAGGCGCGCTCACTGGCGGTTGGGTCAAGAGAGCAACTAAAGCGGCGGAGAAGCTGGATCGGGCCGGCGGGGTGCGATTCGGACGGGCAAGCATTTATATGTAGGTTTCCTGGTCACCTTCTTGGCCGCGAACTGCTTCGCTTCGAACCCATGCAGGTTGCCTGGTCACCGTCTACGGCGAACATACGCCGTTTCGGTCCTTCCGGTCGTGCCGCAGCAGCCCGAAAAAGCCGGCCATCGCCATTCGCGATAGCCGGCTTTTCCGCTCCCGCGCCTTCGTGCAGCGCGCCGCTGGCCCGCCTTCAGCGCAGCGCGCCGCGCTGGCCCGCCTTCAGCGCAGCGCGCCGCGCTGGCCCGCCGTCCGCTTCCGCGGCGGCTGCTCCGCCCGCGGCAGCAGCCCCAGCCGCTTCAAGTACGTCTCAAAGCGCGCCGCGTACTTCGCGAACGTATCCTTCGTCTCCAGCGCGATCGCCTCCGCGTGCTTCATCGTGCCCATCGCCTCGTGGCGCCGATAGGCGCAGAGCGGCTCCGGCACGAGCAGGAACGGCACGCCCGCGAGCAGGACGCGGAACCAATAGTCGAGGTCGTGCGTATAGCGGCGCGACTCGTCGAACGGGCCGATGCGGGTGAACAGCTCCTTGGCCATGACGACCGTGCAGCCGTTCACGGGGTTGCTGGTCCGGAACGCCCGGTAAAACTGTCCCTGCTCGAGGCCGGGCGGAATGACGTCGAACGCGGTCATTTTGCCGCGGCCGTCGAGGACGTCGAACCCGGTGTGGCTGATCAGGGAGCCCGTGGGCTCCATCGCCTCGATCTGCCGTTTGAGCTTATCCGGGTAAAACCGGTCGTCGGAGCTGAGCCACGCCACGTACTTGCCGCTAGCGAGGCGGAAGCCGGTGTTCAGCGCGCTCGCCGTGCCGCCGTTCGCCTTGCCGACGTAATGCACGCGCCCCTCGTACCGCTGAAGCTGCTCCTGGTGCTTCGTCGAGCCGTCGTCGACGACGATGATCTCGGTCTCGCCGTACGTCTGCCCGAGCGTGCTTTCGATCGCCTCCGCCACGTACGGATCGTTATAGAACGGAATGACGATCGTGACGAGCGGTTTGCCGGCATTCGAACCCATCTTCGTTCCCTCCTTCAAACTGTCTCCGGTACGCGGCCGAACGCGCGGCCGGCGGTCTCAGCCCCGCGTCCGCGCATCCTCGAGCGCGTCCCGCAGCGACGTCCGCAGGTCGTGCCGCGGCGCCCAGCCGAGCGCCGCGACCGCCGCGGGATCCGCCGGCGCGGGCGACGCCGCGTCCGAATCGCCGAATGCCCAGGGGAGCGGTACCCGCGCCAGCTCCCCGAAGACATCGGCGATCTCGCCGAGCGTCCGCATGACGCCGGACGCCACGGCATACGCGCGGCCGCTCTCGCCCGCGCGGAGCAGCGTCTCGTACGCGGCGGCGGCATCGCGCACGTCGAGCAGGTCGCGGCGCTCGGTCCGCGAGGAGAAGCGAAACGGCGCCGGCGCCGGCCCGCCGTCCGCCGCCGCGCGCTCCGCGCCCGCCGCGTAGCGCGCGAGCAGGCCGCACAGGCCGCCCGAGCGGCCGGGGCCGATCAGGTTCGACGGCTCCGCGACGAGCACCTCCAGCCCGAACAGCGACGCCCAGCTCCGCGCGACGAGCACCTGCATCGTCTTGCTCAAGGCATACGGATGCTGCGGCTTCGCCCCGGCTCCATCGCCGCCGGCGCCGTCCGGCTCGCCGGGGACGGCCGTCGGGAAGCGCAGCAGCGAGCCCGCCACCAGCGTGCGGCACGGCTTGCCGCGCCGCCGCACGCCTTCGAGCAGATGCACCGTGCCCATCACGTTGCTCTGCAGCACCACTGCGGGGTCGCTCCAGGAGGTGCCGACCGCATTGGCTCCCGCCAGATGGAGCACGTAATCCGGCTCCGCGCGCGCCACGAGCGCCTCCGTCTCGGCGCGCGACGCCAGGTCGCAGGCGAGTACGGCCTCGGCGGCGCCGAGCCAGGCCCATTCCGGCGCCCCCGCTTCCGGCAGCCGGCGCACCGCCGCGGCGACGCGCCAGCCGAGCGCGGCGAAATGGCGGCACGCGTGCTCCCCGCAAAACCCGCCCGCGCCCGTCACGAGCAGGCGCGGCCCGCTCATGCGCGCTTCATCCACTGCGCCAGCTCGTCGAGCATCGGAATGTAGCCCGTCATCCGGTATTTCCAATCCTTGCGTGTCGCGACGAGCGTCCGGTCGATCCGGATCGCTTCGTCGCAGACGATCCGGACGTCTTCCTTCTCGAACGCCGCCTGAAACAGCAGCAGCAGCGTCAGCTTGTTGACCGACTCGCTCGCCGTCAAGTGCACGAGCCCGCCGATCTCGGGTTGCTCCATGGCGTAGGCGACCGCTTTCGCGAGCTCCAGCGTCGTCACGCCGTTCCAGTACACGTTCGCGTACCCGTTCACCGTGCCGCTCTGCGCCAAAAACCATTTCAGCAAACCGATGCCCTGCGGCCGGATCTCCGGTCCGATGATCGACGTGCGGATCGTCAGATGCCGACCGTACAGCATCTCGCCGAGCGCCTTCGAGCGCGCGTACACCGACGTGCCGTCCGGATGGTCGCTCTCCGCATACGCCCCCCGCTCGCCGCTGAACACGCAGTCCGAGCTGATATGCACGACGCGCGCGCCGATGCCGTCCGCCGCGTAGCGCAGCCAGTGCGGCAGCAGGCCGTTCACGAGATACGCCCGGAGCGGGTGCGTCTCCGCGTCCTGGTTCAGCACGCCCGCCGCGTTGACGATAACGTCCGGACGAACTGCCCGGACGAGGGCGGCCGTCGCTTCCGCGTCGGTCGCGTCGAGTTCGAGACCCCCCGCACCGTCCGCCCGCCGCGTCGTGTAGACGACCTCGTGCTCCGGGTGCGTCTCCCGGAAATAGCGGATCAGCATGTGACCCGCCATTCCGTTTCCCCCAATGATCAGCAGCTTCATGACAGGAATCCGCCTCTGACGAGCATGGCGCGGATCTCGTCCTTCGACATCAGCGACTTGCTGGAGCAGTAGCTGTCGAAATCCACTTTCGGATGCGCGCTGTAGTGCTGGCGCAGCCCCGGAATGTCGATCGTCGGCAGGATGACGAGGTATTCGTCGTCGTAGGCGACCGTCGTCGCGCTCTCGTGCTCGGTCAGCAGAATTTCGTGGATTTTTTCACCCGGACGGATGCCGGTCTCGATCATCTCCGCGTCGATCCCCATGTCCTCCATCAGCACCGCGGCCAGATCGGCGATGCGGCAGGTCGGCATCGTCATGACGAAGATCTCCCCGCCGACGCTTTCCTGCGACGCCTTGAACAGCAGCGTGATCGCGTCCTGCAGCGTGAGGAAAAAGCGCGTCATCCGCATGTCGGTGATGCGCACCTGCCGCCTCGCGCGGATCTGGCTCGTGAACAGGTGGACGACGCTGCCGTTCGTGCCGAGGACGTTGCCGCCGCGGACGCAGACGAAGGTCGTATCGGAGTTCAGCAGATTGGCGTACACGATGAGCTTCTCGCCGATCGCTTTCGTCATGCCGTAGAAATTGGACGGGTTCGCCGCTTTATCCGTCGAGATGTAGATGACGCGCTTGACGCCGTTCGCGACGGCGGCCTCGATGACGTTCTGCGTGCCGATCACGTTCGTCTTGAGCGCTTCGTACGGCTGATCCTCGCACACGGGCACATGCTTCAGCGCCGCCAGATGGAACACGTAATCCACCCGCTCGCACGCCCGCATGAGCGCTTCCTTGTCGCGGATGTCCCCGATGCAGAAGCTGAGGCGCGGATCTTCGAACGAACGGCTCATGGCCACCTGGCTGGATTCGTTGCGGGAGAACACGATGATTTGTTTGGGCTGCCGAGGCAGCAGCTGGCGAATCAATTCGTAACCCCAGGACCCCGTTCCCCCGGTGACGAGAATGCGCTGATTAGTGAACATTCCATTTCCCTCCAAGCAGAAATTTGACCACTTTATCCGATACGCCGCCGGCCAAGTACCCCTCCGGGCACGCCCACTTCGCGGGCAGCGCGGTCATGACCGCCGCCGCTTCCTCGATCCGCTGCGGCTGCAGGCCGCAGACGACGTTGCTGCCGCAGTCGACCGTCTCCGGCCGCTCCGTCGTCGTCCGGATCGTCACCGTCGGTACGCCGAAGAGGCAGCATTCCTCCTGGACCGTGCCGCTGTCCGTGATGGCGAGCAGCGCGTGCCGCTCCAGCCGGACGAAGTCGAAGAATCCCATCGGCTCGTAGAACTCCACCCGCTTCTCCATCTCCACCGACACCGTGCCGGCGTCGATCCGGGACCGCGTCCGCGGATGGACGCTGCAGATCACGCGCTTGCCGAAGCGGCGCGCCACGCGGTTCAACCCTTCCAGGATGCCGGCCAGCCGCTCCGGCGAATCCACGTTCTCCGCGCGGTGCGCGGTGACGAGCACGTACTCGCCGGGGGCGAGGCCCATCCGTTCCAGCACGTCGCTCGCGTCGATCCGCGGCTCGTAATGCTCGATGACTTCGTGGATGGGATTGCCGGTCTGCACGATCCGGTTGCTCGGAAAGCCTTCCCGCAGCAGATTGCCCTTGCTGTACGGTGTGTACGGCATATTGATCGACGAGATCGCGTCGATGACGCGGCGGTTCTTCTCCTCGGGCACCGCGAGATCGTAGCAGCGGTTGCCAGCCTCCATGTGCACGACCGGGATGCCCATCCGTTCGGCGACGATCGCGCAGAGCGCGCTGTTCGTGTCGCCGAGCAGCAGCACGACGTCCGGCTCGTGCGCCGCCAGCACCCGCTCCGTCTCCGCGAACATGACGGACAGCTGGCCGCCGAGCGTCTGCTTTGCGTCCGTGAGCAGCACATCCGGCTGCCGCAGCCCCAGCTCGCGGAAGAACACGTCCGAGAGGGCAGGCGAGAAGTTCTGCCCTGTGTGGACGAGCACGTGCTTTTCGGCGAGCGCGTCCAGCTTTTGAATGATGAGGCTGAGGCGGATGATTTCCGGCCGCGTGCCCAAAATCGTAACGACGCGCAAAATGGTTCCTCCTTCGGTGTAATGTGCCTGCCGCTTCCTCCTACGAGGCGCGGCGCCGCTTCCTCCGGCCGGCGGCCGGCTTGCCGCGGCGCGCCTTCCCCGCCCGGCGGCCGCGCCGGAGCTTGGCGCCGCCCTTGCGGCGGCCGCGCTGCCCGCGGCGGGACCGCCGAAGCTTGCGCGACCGCCGCGCCGTCCGCGGCGCGTCGCCGATCGGCGCGCCGTGCGGCAGGCCGGCGATGAACGCGTCCGGCACGAGCCGCACGTCCTCCGGCCGGTAGCCGACGGCGGCGAATGCCGCCATCGTCCGGAACGGCCGCAGGACGCCGGCGCGCTCGAGCAGGTAGATCGCCGGCCCGCTGCCCTTGACGGTGCGCGGGAGCTGCGGCGCCCGCTGCTTCAGGAGATCGGCGAACCGGCGCAGCCGCTCCCGGTACGCGGCGATGCCGTACACCGCGTGCGCCCCGCGGACGTTGCGCGCGCCGACTGCCTGCAGCAGCGCTTCGTCGGCAAGCAGCGACGACACGAGGTTCGCCAAGCCGACGTAATCGCCCGTCGGCGCGACGTAGGCGGCGTTGCCCGTCGCCTGGCCGATCTCGGCGAGGCCGCCCGACCCGTAGACGACGACCGGCTTGCCGCACGCCATGCCCTCGAGCGCGGTCATCCCGAAGCCCTCGGCCATCAGACTCGGCACGACGAGAAGATCCATGGCGGGATACACCGTCGCCACCTGCTCCTCGAACCGGAGCCACCGGAACCGCTCCAGCACGCCGGCGTCCCGCGCGATGCCGAGGCATCGCTCGAAGTACGGCGCGTCGACGGGGTTGCCGACGATCAGGTACCGCGCGTGCGGATGGACGGCGGCGGTCCGGATGGCCATCTGCATGAAGTGCTCGAGTCCCTTGCCCTCGAAGATGGAGGAGGAGATGTAGCCGACCACGCGCTCGTGCTCCGCGAAGCCGAGCTGCCGCCGGCGGTCGGTGCGATGCCGGGCCCAATCTTCCGGCTGCAGCTCCTCCAGGTGCCAGGACGGGGGAATGAGCATCGTCTTCGGCAGCAGCCCCGGGGTGCGCAGCGGCGCGAGCGTCGTCTCGGAGATGCCGAGCACGAAGTCGGCATGCGCCTCGATCAGCGCGGCCGAAGCCGCCGTGAGCGGCGTCTCGCAGATCGTTTCCATCGCCGACCAGACGACCGGGATGCCGAGCGCCTTGCCGGCGATGGCCGGCAGCGGATGCACGCAGGTGTTGACGAGGACGGCCTGCGGCTGTTCGCGGAGCAGCAGCCGGAGCAGCTCGCCCCAAGCCGGCTCCCGCAGCATCGCGGCGAGCTCCGCCTGCATGTGCGGGAGCGCCAGGTAGAGCGAGACGACGAGCGGAATATCCTGCACGATGACCGGAACGCCCAGCTTGCGGGCATGGCCGGCGATGACGCCTTCGTTCGGCACGACGAGCGTGCAGGCGTAAGCCGGCAGGAGCTCGCGGATCATGAACAACAACAGCTTCTCGGCACCCGTCACGTACTGCGGACTGCAGATGTGCGAGAACAACAGCAGCTTCGGCTTCGTTTGCTTCAAACGGCCGCCTCGCCCGTTGGCGCTGGCCACGAGCAGGCGCTCACCTCCGTCCCGTATCGCTCTACTCTTCAAACCTAGTTTTTACATAGTATTTGGAAGGCGATTGAAGCGGCACGACATTTGAACCGCCAGCAAACGCACAAAATGGCGCGCTTTCGTCCGGGCGCCGGTCCCGGACAACCATTTATCCCGGAAACAGCAGCCCGAGCAGCTGCTCGATCCGCTTGCCGTACGTGTGGTCCCGCATCGTCCGGAGCATGCCGCGCATGGCGATCAGCTGCCGCTCTTCCTCGTGGTGCAAGTAATAGTCGATCTTCTCTATCATTTCCTGAGGCGATTCGTAGGTGACGATATCGTAGCCCGGCGTATAGAAGGAGACGAGGTCGCTGCGGACGTCCGTCAGCTGCAGCGTGGCGCAGCCGGCGATTTCGAATGTGCGCGGGTTCGGCGAGACCGCCCCGACGCCGCCGGTGTTGTTGTTGAACGTCTCGTCGAACGGGGAACGGTGCATGTTGATAACGATCTTGGCGCCGTTGTAATACCCCGCCGTCTCCATCGGTCCCATCCAGCGGCCGAGCTCGATCTTGGGAGCAATGAGGCGATAGTCCTTCAGCCGCTCCCACCAGATGCCGGAAATATGCGTATCCCGGGACGCGAGATACCGGGTCACTTGATCGAAAAAGCCGACCCGCCCCCAATACGCCGAACCGATGAAGCAAATCTCGCGGCGCCGGGCGCGCTCCGGGTTCCGCGGCCGGAAAGATGCGGGGTCCATCCCGAGCGGCATATAATGCACGACCGGGCATCCGATCTGCCGGTAATAGTCGACGCAGAGCAGCTCCAGCGTGAAGACGACGTCGTAGTGCGGCGCCAGTCTGGACGTGATGTCCGTGTAGTACGGGTCATCCGTGAACCAGATGGCCGTGCGGATGCCGGCTTCCCGCATGCGGTCGACCTGCGCGACGTCGAATGCCAGGCCGTCGAGCACGATGACGACGTCCGGCCGGATGCGCAGGGCCAGGTCGGCGACGGGCTGCTTCGTGTCCGTGATCGTCAGCTGCGTCACCTGGCCCCGGAACGCGTCGGCGATCGCCACGTCGAGGGGCGAATATGGGAAGCCCTTCCCCGTCGCCACGAACAGGACATGCGCCTGCTTCAGCGGCGGCGGCGGCTGGACGATGCGCTGCAGCGCGGCTTCGCAGCGCCCGAACCAATGCCCGTGCGCCCAGCCCGCCCGGAAGCCGGCGACGGCGGCCGGTGTCCTAGCGCGCCTGGCCGGCGCGCCTCGCCGGCGTCTCCGACGGGCGACGGTCATGCCTCTGCGCTTGCGGCTCAGCGCGGCGATCCGCGGCGTGCCCGCTACCATCCCAGCACCTCCGCGATCTGCTGCAGCCGGCGGACATAGGTATGGTCGGCGAGCGTGCGCCGTAGTCCCTTCAGCGCGATGGCGCGCCGTTCGTCCTCGTGCGTCAAGTAATGGTTCAGCTTTGCCTTCAATTCCTCCGCGCTCCCGAACGTCTCGATCTCGTCGCCCGGGCGGTAATACTGCGGCAGGTCCTCCCGCCGGTCGGTTAGCTGCAGCGTGCCGCACGCGGCGATTTCGTACGTGCGGGGATTGATGGAACGCCCCGGCAGGCCGAGGACGTTCTTGTTGTCCCTGCCCGCCTCGGTTGTCCGATGCAGGTTGATGACGATGCGCGCGCCGTTATAGTACTTGATCGACTCCTCGACCGGCAGCCAGCCGAGCCGGATGAACCGTTTGAGCTCCTTGTAGCTGCGCAGCCGCTCCCACAGGCCGCCGGCGATGAACACCTTGCGCGTCTTCAGGTACGGCGCGATGGCGTCGAACATCTCCACCCGGTTCCAGAACGCCTGGCCGATGAAGCAAATGTCGCTGCGGTACTTCGCCTCCGGCTTCAGCGGCTTGAACCGCGCCTGATCGACGGCGAGCGGCATGTAATGCACGTTCGCGCACCCCCGTTCCTGGTACATCGGAATCGTACTCAGTTCATGCGTCAGCACGGCGTCGTACCGCGGAGCGATGTACATCGTTTCCGCCGTGACGTACGGGTCGTCGGCAAACCAAATAGCCGTCCGGATGCCGAGCGACCGGACGGCGTCCACCTGCTCCAGATGATCCGGCGGAAATACGTGCAGCCCGTTCAGCACGAGCATCCAATCCGGCCGGACGAGCGCGGCGTGCTCCGCCATTCTCGCGGCCTCCGTCACGTACACTTCGCGCACCGTCTGGCGCAGCGCCTCGATCACGCCTTGATCGATCGCATCGAAGCCCTGCGGAACGTACAGCACGGTGCAGTCCCGTTTCGGCGGCGCGGCCGGCTGCAGGTGCCGGACCAAATATTCGCAGGCGCCGTCCCGCAAACCGTCCGCGTAGCCCGACACGTTGCCCTCCCGGGATGCGCGGGCGATTCCATATACCTTCGTTTGCACAGTCCCCACCCCTGGATGTTCATTCTTCTGAGCAATATATGCGAATGACAGGCAAGGCTCATGGTCTCTTGTCCGCGCGCGGTTCAAAATTGGCTGATGACCCCCAAGGCGAACGTACGCCGGCGATGACGGCGCTTTCGTTCGGAAAGCGCAAAAAAGGAAGTATAAATCTGGCAGCGCCGTCACATATTAAAAGAGGCCCAAGGCACGAACGAAGGAGGTCTTGATCATTCATTTCTCGAAGAAGCAAGCGGAACCGATCCCCGAGGAAGAAACGTCCATCTGGATATGCACCAACGACAACTGTTCCTGTTGGATGCGCAGCGATTTCTCGTTCGGGGAACATCCCAGCTGCCCGATCTGCCAATCCAGCATGACGAGCGAAATCAAAAGCCTGCCGGTCTTGACGAACGGAACGAAACGCGGCTTCCAATAAGACAGGCTGTAGGAGTTCCAAAGGCCAATTGGCGAGAAGAAACGAAAAACCAGGGAGCTCCCGTCTTGGATAGGACGAGGGCTCCCTGGTTTTGTGATGCGATGGAGGAAGGACCCCTCCCCAGCATCGCCCCTTGCCCGGATCGAGGCAAGCTTCCTTGTCGATCAGCGCCGAAACGCGGATGTCCGCCAGCCGCCTCCTTTCCGAGAGCGACGCACGCTGCGTCATTCGAGGCCGGCCGGCAACAAAATGGCCTTGACAGAAGTTACCATTGGTTATATTATAACCGTAGGTTAGTAACCATCGGTTACAATACGGGACGGAGGGATTTCATTCATGAGCTTTATCGTGTTTTTGCTGATGTTTACGGTCGTTTGCGGGCTGCTGGACGCCCGGGCCGGGGAACCGGCCGGAAGCGGTTCGCGCGCGGGAGGGATGCGCTGATGTTCGCGGGTCATTTCGCATTGGCTGCCGCCGTGAAGGCCGCGGATAAGCGGACGCCGATGTGGGCGCTGATGCTGGGCACACAGCTGCTGGACGTCGCGTTCGTGCCGCTGCTGCTGACCGGGCGGGAAACGATCGATACCGTCGTCGAGGGCGGCGGCTACGGCAGCAGTCTCATTCACGCCGGCTATACCCACTCGCTTGCCGGGGCCTTGCTCATCGGGGCGCTCGCGGCCTGGCTCTTCGGCCGCTTCCTGGGCCGGCGCAACGGCATCGTCGTCGGGCTCGTCGCGTTCAGTCATTGGCCGCTCGACCTCCTCGTCCACCGTCCCGATCTGCCGATATTGCCGGGGAATCCGGGCGGCTTGCCGCTGCTCGGCTTCGGACTCTGGGCGCATCCGGCCGTGAGCGCCGCGCTCGAGGCCGCGCTGATCGCCGCCGGCTTCCTGCTCTACTTCCGCTTCGCGCTCGCCCGGTCCAAGGCGGCCGGAGCCGGCACGCGGACGGCGCGGGCCTACTGGTCGGCGGCCATGCTGGGCCTGCTGCTGCTCGGCTCGCTCCTGTCCGATACGCTCGGCTAAGGCGGAACCGGCCGCTCCGGAGCTTCCGCCCCGCCGACTTGACTTCGCGGACGGATTGAACCATAATGTACCGAACTTGGTTGCGAACGAGGTGCGTCATGATTCGATACGTTTTCACGCTCCTGTGGGGCTTGTTCCTGTTCGTCTGCACGTGCACGTACAGCTTCAAGCGCATGATCAAACATGGAACCGTCGGCTTTCATCTGAACAAGCATCCGGATTGGCATCAGCTATTCCAGCTGCCGCTCGACGACATTCACAGCTTCCAAATGAAATGGTACCTGTTCCAGAAGCTCGGCCATTTTACCGGCTTCGGCATCCTCGCGGCGATTCTGACGGGCTTCGGCCGCAGCCGATTCGGCCTTGTCCTCGCCTTCGGCTATGCCGTCCTGACCGAGGTGCTGCAGCTGTATTTCTCGCGCGACGGCCGGCTCTTCGACGTGCTGATCGACGGCGCCGGCATCGTGCTGGCGTGGACGCTGCTCGGCCAGCCGAACCGTCCGGCGGCCAAGCGCGACGAACGAAGAAGCCTGCAGAAGTAAACCGCAACCGCGCATGCCGCGGCTCGATCGCTATACGGAGGAGGATCGGCTAGTCCGATTCCAGCCAGGCAAGAGCGCCCGGGGCACGGAACGTGCCCCGGGCGCTCTTGCCTTACCCGTTCTGCTGCTCGTACGCGATCTGGTGGCCGTCCTCGAAGCCCTTGGCGAAGCCGAGGTTGTACCCTTGATTGTACGCGGCGTCGAAAGCCGCGTTATAACGCCGGGTCGCCTGCAGGCGCCTGCGCGCCGCCAGCGTGCCCTTACCTTTGCCTTTGCCCGCGACGGAGCCCTTGCGGGACTTGGTCCGATTGCCTTTTTGCCGCGGCGCCGCGCTGCTCGCGCGTTTTTTCCCCGCCGCTGTGCGCCGTTTCGTTTTGACGGCTGGTGCGACCACTTCGGTTTCCTCCTTTGCGCTTCGGCGGTTCCCCGGTTCCTCCCGGCAGCGCCGCGCCGCGGGTCAGCCAAGGCCTGGCCGCGCCGCGGGTCAGCCAAGGCCTGGCCGCGCTCGTGCCGGCGTCCGCCCTGACCGCGCTTCTGCCGGCTTCCGGCCTTGCCGGATGGCGCTCCAGGGCGTGCGCCATCTCCGTGAGCGTGCGCTGCATCGCGGCGAGCGACTTCAAATTGCGCCGGATGGACTGGGCCATCGCCTGATCGTGCCGGGTTATGTCGCCGACGCTTTCCAAGATGCGGGCGACGGCCGTCTGGCTGCGGGACAGCGCGCCGATCAGCGCGATGCGCGCTTCGCGCTCCAGGCGGTCCCGGTCCACTAGTCTTTGTCTCCCATATCGAAGGAGCCGCTGCCGAGCATGCCGCCGAACCCGCCTTCCGCGTCGATGTCGTGGCGCAGCGCGGCTTTCAGCACGTTGGTCATGCCCATGTTCAGCTTCGTCAGCCCGTCGATCACTTCGACCAGCTGCTCATGGATCTGCAGCGCGGCCTTCAAGTGCTCCTGCTGGTCGCCGAACGCGTCCGGCGTGACGTGGTTGATCATCCAGGAACGCACCTTCTCGGTCTCCAGCGCCTTCGCCTCCAAGATCATCGCCACGTTCAGCTGCACCTTGGCGGAGGCGTCCAGCATCTTGGCGTATGCCCTCTCCCGACTCATGAACGTTCGCTCCCCTTCCTCCGCCTACTCTTCGTCCTCGACCGCGAATTCCTTCATGACCGCGCCCAAAGTCGCCGCGAGCGACTCCTGCAGCTCGGCGATGCTGTTCAAATAAGCGACGACGCTGCCCGTCACCGCTCTCGAATTGTCCATTAATTCTTCGAAGCCCCCGAATCCGGGATGCTGGTCGGGAAGCGCGTGCACGAGCTGCGCCATTCGGACGGCGACATGCCGTTTGCCCTCCAGGATGCGCGAAATCTGTTCGTGGGAATGGGACATATGCTCGATCATTTCCGTTACCGTATGCTGCACGATTCCGTCCTCCTCGCCTGATCGCATGCCGCGCCGCTCGGCGCGCTGCCGCTTCGGTCACTACCAGCATATGCGCGGCATCTGCCGCGCGGTACAGCGGGACATGCCGGGAACGCGAACGGGGACGCGCATGCGCCCCCGCGTCCGAACCCGCATCCTCCCTCGCGCTTACAGCCGCTCGGACACCCGCGCCGGCACGATGACGGGCAGCCCTTCGCCGAGCGCCGGCAGCTGCTCGGGCGCGAGCGGCTCGCCCCGGCGGAGCCGGAGGCCCCAGGCTTCCGCCGCCTGCGCGGTCGGCAGCCGGCGCCGCAAGCCGTTCTCGGCCAGGTAGAGCGCGCCGCCGTCCTCCCAGATCGGCGGCAGCGCGAGCCAGGCCGCTTCCGCCGCTTCCGCGGCGATCGGCTCGCCGAGCGGCCAGCGGCGGACGTCGATCTGCGAGAGGCGGACGACGGGCATGGCCGTCTCGCCGGCGATCGGCCGGCGCAGCCCGGCTTCGATCCAGTAGCGGGTCTCCGTCGCCCCGCGCACCGCGATGCCCTGCGGGTAGAACGCCGTCTCGCCCCGCGCCGGACGATCCGCTTCCGGCAGGCGGGACGCCTGTATCAACTCGTGGGGATTGGACCATTTCGCCGTATAGACGTCCCGGTTATGGTCATTCACTTCCTGAAGCTTTGAGCCGAGCGCCTTCATGCTGACGCTGCCGAAATGATGGATGAACGTGTCCCGCGCCGTCAGCAGCCGGTAGCCCTGCAGCCGCGCTCGGATGTTGTAATCGTCGTCCTCGAAGTTCCCGATCTCGAAGCCTTCGTCCAGATACCCCGTCCGTTCGAACAGCTCGCGCCGGAACAGCAGGCAGAAGCCCGTCAGCCGGTCGGTCGGCTGCCACTTCGCGGGATCGGAGACGTTGTACCGGCGGGCGAACGGGGCGATGCCGCGCTCGTCCCTATACGGCACCTCGATGCGCTGGTCGCCGCTGATGTAGTTGGTGACGGGGCCGACCATACCGACGGCGGGATCGCTGTGCAGGCAGGCGAGCAAATTGTCCAGCCACCGGTCCGTGACGATCGTGTCGTTGTTGAGCAGCAGCAGATTCGAGCCCCGCGCCATCATCAGGCCGACGTTGACCGCGCCGGCGAAGCCCCGGTTCCGCTCCAGCACCCGGAAGCGCACGCCGCCGCCGGCCCCGGCCGACTGGAGGTAGGCGCCGGTGCCGTCCGAGGACGCGTTGTCCACGACGATGATTTCGTACGGAACGGACGTGTGCATCTGGATGCTCGCAAGGCATTTCTTTAAATACCCCAGCTGGTTATAGCTCGGAATGATGATGCTCGTGCCGTCGAACACCGTCCCGAAGCTCTCGGTTCCGGCCCGGACGCCCTCGGCGTAGCCCGCGTTCGCGCCGGCGTCGAACCGGCTCCGGAACCCGGCCGTCCGCCGTCCGGTCCGGGAACGGGGCCGGCGCTTGCGGTCGCGGCGCCGGCGCGCTTGCGCTTGTTTTTTCATGAAGTCCCTCTCTTTCCGTCGTTGCCGCTCGAATCACAGCGCGTATTTGCCCTTGACGATGCCATCCGCCATGTGGCCGAAGTCCAGCGCGGCGCGGCCCATCTCCCCGGCGATCCGGGTGCACAGCATGACCGCCGCGATGCCCGCGGAGACCAGCGCGAGGTCGAAATCAAGCCCCCGGATCTCCTGCATCACGCGCTCGACGTCGCCGACCCCGTTCACGGGACTGATCGCGCCGGTGACCGCATAGCCCCGCTGATGCAGTACGTGGCCGAGCGCCGGAGCCCAATTGCCGACGACGAGCAGCCGCTTGCCTGCCAGCAGCCGTCCCAGCAGCCCCGTCTCATGCAGGCTGTAATTAACGGCCGAATGCGTCATCCGCAGGCTCTCCGGCGGAATCTGATGACCGCGCAGCACCGGATGGAGCAGCGGCTGGAAATGCTTGCGGCGCGACAACGGCACGCCGACGATATGGGCCTGCCGAATCGCGGCGGCCAGTTCGTCCCGGGCCCGCAGATCCGGCGGGCGCACCCCCGCGTACGGCAGAAACCCGCCTTCCCGCCGGATGGTCTCCGCGTCGTGCACGATTTCCTGCGCGAGCGTCAGCAGCTCGCCGTCCCCCAGCCGCACGACCGCGCACGGACGGCGCTCCCGGATCGCGGCTTCCATCTCCTCGTAGACCTCGGCCACGTCGAGCAGCGGCAGGCAGCGGTGCGCGATTTGCGCAGCGCCGAGCGAGATGACGTCCCGCAGACTGATCTCGGGCAGCAGCCGGTTGATCGGCGTCGACTGCTCCAGCAGCAGCTCGCCGCCTTCGTACAGCCCCCGGTCATAGCCCGCCATGTAGGCGTTCTCATTGTACGATTCGCGCCCCGGACCGTTGGCGGACGGCAGCCCCGCTTCCCCCGGCTGAACCGGGAAGCGGCCGGACGGACGCCGGACGCGTCCCCGCCCGCGGCGCTTCCCCGCCGCGCCCCGGCGCTTCCTTGTCCGCTTCTTGCCGGCGGACCGGCGGGCCTTCGACCCGCTTGCGGCAGGCGCGGAGGCGGCTTTCGCGCTTCGGCCCCCGGGGGAGCGCTTCGCTTTCGGATTGGCGGCGTTCTCGGCTCCGGCGCCTGGCCGCGCGTCCTGCGCGCCGGCATCAGGCGGCCCCTGGACGGCGGCGGTTCTCACGCGCCTTGCGGCTCCCACGCGGTTCATGGCGTATCCCCCATCAGTTTCCGCGATGCCTCGAGCAGCGAGCCGAAGGTCCCGGCGTCCGTCCACCAGCCGCTCAAGTGCCGATAGTCCAGCTTTCCTCTGGCCGCGTAGGCGTTGTTCACGTCCGTGATCTCCATCTCGCCGCGCTGCGACGGCATCTGCTGCCCGATCAGGTCGAAGACGGTGCCGTCGTACATGTAGATGCCCGTCACGCAGCTGTCCGTCCGCGGCGCCGCCGGCTTCTCGTCGATGTGCGCGATGCGGCCCGCCTCGTCGAAGACGGGAACGCCGTAGCGTTCGGGATCCGGCACTTGCTTCAGCAGAACCATCGCCCCGTCCGCCTGCGCCCGGAACGCGTCGAGATGCGGCTTGAGCGGCTCCTCGAACAAATTGTCGCCCAGCAGCACGACGAATTTGCCGTCCTCGCCGACGAACGGCCGCGCCAGCTCCAGCGCCTGCGCGATGCCGCCCGCTTCTTCTTGGACCCGGTAGGTGAGCGACACGCCGTACTCCCTGCCGCCGCCGAGGAACGAAGCGAAGTCCCCGAGGGCGTCCGGACCGGTCACGAGCAAGATGTCCGTAATGCCCGCGGCCCGCAAACTGCTCAGGCCGTGGCAAATCATCGGCAGCCTGCCCACCGGCAGCATATGCTTGTTCAGCAGCTTCGTCAGCGGCCGAAGCCGCGTCCCCGTCCCGCCGGCCAAGATTACAGCTTTCAAATGAACGACCTCCTAACGGTTACATGAAATTCGCAGGATCAATCTGCCATTTTGCGATGAATAGCGACCGGTTGCGCTCGACGAGCCGCTGCAGCTCCGCCGCGTTGTTCCGTTTGAAGCTCGCCGAGCCTTGATGGTGAACGAAGACGTCCCGGCACATCAGCAGGCCGAAGCCGTGCATCCGGGCGCGGAAGCAGTAATCGTCGTCCTCGTAATGTCCGGGCGAAAACCGCTCGTCGAGCTCGCCGATCCGATCGTACAGCGCGCGGCGGAACAGCATGCAGAACCCGATCAGGCGAAGAATCGGCTCCCATGCGTTCGCCTCGCGGACCCGCGCTTCAGCGGCCGCGCGGTGAAAATCCGCCGGCGATTCGAACGGATACCCGATCTGCTGCCTGCCGCTCGCGTAGTTCGTCACGGGGCCGACGATGCCGACGTCCTCGCGGCTGTGCAGCGCCTGCAGCAGGCCTTGCAGCCAGCCGGACGAGACGGTTACGTCGTTGTTCAGCAGCAGGAAGTGATCGCCGTTCGCGGCGCGCATGCCGAGGTTGCACGCGACCGGAAAGCCGGTGTTCCGCGCCAGCGATACGCAGGTCAGCCCTTCGCCGGCGCACCAATGCGCCGTGCCGTCGGCCGAGCCGTTGTCGACGACGATGATCTCGTACGGCGTCTGTGCGGGATCCGTGTACAGGCGGATCGACGTAACCGCCGTCTTGACCAGCTCCAGCGCATTGTACGTCGGTATGATGATGCTCGTCATGCCGAATGCGGCGTTCATGCCTTTCATGGCGTTCTCCCTCCCGCGGTCGACCGGCGCCGGGCAAGATCGGGCAGCGACAGGCGCGCGCCCTTCGCGCCCATGGCGGCCCGCAGCGCCTCGATGTGATCGCCCGCCTCCAGCTTCGCCTTCGCCGCAGCGCCGGCAGCATCCGCGGCGGGGCCGGACTTCGGCGCGACGATCGGAGTGCAGCGGATGCGCAGCCCCTGCTCGAGCGCCGCACGCTGCGCCATCGGCGGCACCGCGAGCTGCGGCAGGCCGACGCGCTCCAGGCCGGCGCGCGACCAGACATGCGGCAGCACGGCGACGGAATTGGCTTTCAGCTCGGGATGGCCCAGCGACCAGTTCACGAACGCCCGAACGCGCGCCGCGTCATCCCAGCCGCGGAACGGGCCGAGCCGCCTGCTGACATCGGCCAGCACCAGGTCGCTGCCGGAGCGGGCTTCCGCCAGCAGCACCGCCAGTTGCTCCGCCGGCACCGCCGCTTCGCCGTCGGCGAACAGCACCAGCTCCGCCCGCGTCATCCGTGCGCCGACGGTCCGGCCAACGTCCGCGCCGAGCCGCTCCTGCGTATGGACGATCGTAATGTCGGGGAGCGCCCGCAGCCGCGCGAACGCTTCCGGTCCGCCGTCTTCCAGCACTACGATCACGTCCTGGAACGGCAGGCGCAGCAGCTGCTCCACCGCTTCGGCCGACGCGCGGCTCCCGGCCAGCACGACGGCCGACGCGGTCTTCGCCAGCGCCACCGGCACCCAGCCGCTTCGCGGCAGGCGCAGTCCGTCGGCGAAGCCGTCCGCGTAAGCCCGGCCCTGCGCCGGTCCCCGCGCGCGCCGGCTTCGCTGGCAGTACCGCGTCCAATGCTCGTTCATCCGCAGCTTGGCAGCCATGCCGGCCATGGTGCCGCCTCCCTTAGGAAGCGCCGAGGCATCGGCGAAGCCTGCCATATACGCGGGCCTGAGCGCCCCCGAATATCCGCTCCGGCCCATCCGGCGTGGGAGCGCGGCCGCTCTCGGCGCGGCCTTCGCGCGGCTCTTCCGGACGCGTCCTCCTCCCCGTGCGCCGGGGCGTCCTCTTCTCGTCGCTCGCATGTCATCACCTCGCAAATTCGCGTTTTCGCTCCGCGTCGCCGTAACCGCCGCGGTCGTCGGAGTGGCCGGCGAGCCAGTCGATCGCTTCCAAGTGATCGCCGACGATGAGCCGCTCCAGCGGATTCGTGCGCTCCCTCTTCCTGCGCAAGAGATTCAGCTTGCCGACATTGATATGTTTGACCGGCTTCACCGCGAATCCGAGCCGGACCGCCTTGGCATGCGCGAGCGGCGGCACGGCCAGGGCGTCGGCGCCGATGCCCTGCAGCGCCCGGCGGCTGATCGCGTGCGGCACCGCCGTCATGGACGTGCCGTGCAGGTCGGGGCGTCCCAGCAGCACGTTCAGCGCATGCTTGGCGAGCACGACGCTGTGCACGAGCGCTTTGTTCGTTGGTCCCGAGTAATCGTTCAGCGCCACGTCCGCCTCGCCCGTCAGGACGGCATGCGCGAAGGGCTTCAGCTGCGCCGCCGGGATGACCATGTCCCCGTCGATGAACAGCAGCGCCTTGCCCTTGGCCGCCATCGCCCCGACGGCGCGGCCGACGTCATGGCCGAGCGCCTCCGGATAGACGAGAACCCGGGCGCCCTTGCTCTGCGCGATCGCCGCGGACCCGTCCGTCGAGCCGTTCACGACGACGATCACCTCCGTCTGCGGATGAACGTGCCGCGCCTGGTCGATGACCCGCCCTATCGTGCGCCGTTCGTTCATGACCGGCACGATGACGGATACGACGGGCTCGCTCCCGGGCGGAGGCGCGGCGAACGGCAGCGCCTCCGGCAGGCTCGCGGCCGGCGGCTGGGCTTGCGCAGCCGACGCCGGCGCTTTCGCCGCCGCGGGCGCGGCGGGCCAAGGCGGCGTCAGGGAAGCCGCCGCCGGCTCCGGCCGCTTCGCCCTGCCGGCCCGCTTCGGCGCGGCCGTCCGTGCCGCCGCCTGCCGGC
>NZ_JBHSHY010000021.1:0-103884 GCF_042653205.1 Paenibacillus sp. GCM10023250
TGGGTAGCCAAGTGTGGACGGGATAAGCGCTGAAAGCATCTAAGCGTGAAGCCCCCCTCAAGATGAGATTTCCCAATTAGTAAGACCCCTTGAAGACGACGAGGTTGATAGGTTCGAGGTGGAAGCGCGGCAACGCGTGGAGCTGACGAATACTAATCGGTCGAGGGCTTATCCAATCTACATCGCATCAGCTAAGCAAGACCTTCGCAAGGGTTCGTATCCAGTTTTCAGGGTGGCAAGAAAAGAGGGCCGTTGAATAATCAACGGCCCTCTTTTTCTATATACGATCAAATGTATGCGGATCATGGACATGCCTGTCAGCATTTCTCGGCTATTGCGTCAGCATGCGGGAAGGAAAGGGATAACGCGTAATGCAGATTAATGAGTTCGTCGAGCTTTTGACTGATCTTCAATAAATCGGCATAGGCCATCGCGTGCGACGCGCTGGAATTGAGCAAACCGCGATAAAGTTCGATCCGTTCGTTGACGCTCGCAAGGTCCATTTGGATTACTTCCTTCTTGATGTATTTGATAAAATTTTACACCAACAAATAGCCAGTGTCCATGAAAGAAAAGTCCGAAACTTCGACAGCTTTCGCTGCAACGAAGGACGACTGGTCGATTGTGTTCATGGTATGATGGATGAAGTGCTATCCGAGGTTTTTTCGCATGGGGTCGATCAGGGTAAGCAGGATACGGGAGGGGATACGGATGACGCCAATTAAAGAACTTAGCGATGGCAGCGAGTTTATCGGGTTTTATCTGATCAAGGAAAGCGAGATCAAGCAGACGAATACGACGCCGCCGAAAGATTTTATGAATCTGACGCTGGCCGACGCCAGCGGGCAAGTGCCTGCCAAGCTCTGGGACGCCTCCGAAAGCGACAAGGAGCAGTTCAAGGCGCTGACGCTTGTGAAGGTGCAGGGACATGCGCATTTGTACCGCGAGAAATTGCAGGTGAAAATCAACCGGATTCGCAAGGCGACGGATGCGGACGGCGTGTCGCTGACGGACTTCGTGCGGGCGGCGCCGGCCGAGCCCGCCGCGCTCGTGGCGCGCATTCAGGAGACGAAGGACGGCATCGCGGACGCCGATATCCGCACGATCGTGGCGTACTGCCTCGACAAAGCGGGAGACCGGCTGCTGCATGCGCCGGCGGCGAAGTCGCATCATCACGCGTATTATGCCGGATTGGCCTACCATATCGTACGCATGCTGGAATTGGGCGAGTTTATTTGCCGGCAGCGGCCGTTTCTGAACGCGGATCTCGTAAAAGCGGGCATCATCCTTCACGACATCGCCAAACCGGAGGAAATGGTCTCGGAGCTCGGCATCGTGTCGGATTACAGTCAATCCGGCAAGCTGATCGGGCATATCTCGCTCGCATCGCTATGGATCGCGGAAGCCGCGTTCATGTCCGGCATTCCCGCGGATTCGGAGCGCGTCCTGGCCCTGCAGCATTTGGTCTTATCCCATCATAATCTCGGCGAGTGGGGAAGCCCCGTCCAACCGCAAATCGCGGAGGCGGTCGCGCTGCACTATATCGATTCGCTGGACGCTAAGCTGCAAATGATCGAGGACGCGCTCGACACGACCGCGAGCCACGAAGCGTGGACGCCGCAGGTGAGAGGCTTGGAAAACAAGGCATTTTACCGGATGAAGCTGTAGCCGCGGCCGTTAGGATTGATCGCAAGCCTTACATAGAGTACGGCTAAATCACGAGGCGTTGCATGCGAACGCCATGATACAGAACACAACGAAAGGGGATATTATCGACATGATGCGTTTTGGCATTATCGGCACGAACTGGATCACGGATCAATTCATCGAGGCGGCGCGGGTAACGGAAGGCTTTGCACTGACGGCGGTTTATTCGCGGACCGCGGACCGGGCGGCCGAGTTTGCCGCCAAGCACGCCATTCCTCATACCTTCACGGATATCGGGGAGATGGCGGCGAGTCCCGAAGTCGATGCGGTCTATATCGCCTCGCCGACGTCGTTCCATGCGGAGCAGGCAATGACCTGCGTGCGCGCGGGCAAGCATGTCCTGTGCGAGAAGCCGGCCGCCTCGAACGCGCGCGAGCTGGAGGCCGTCATCCGGACAGCCCGAGAGCAGAACGTGGTGTTCATGGAAGCGATGAAGAGCTCGTTCATGCCGGCCTTCCAAGCGATTCGTGAGCTGCTGCCGACGCTGGGGCCGATCCGCCGCTACACGGCGAGTTACTGCCAATATTCCTCGCGGTATAATGCGTACAAAGCGGGAGAGGTGCTGAACGCGTTCAAGCCGGAATTTTCGAACGGCGCGCTGATGGATCTCGGCGTGTACTGCATTTATCCGCTCGTGCTGCTGTTCGGCGAGCCGGAGCGCATCGCCGCCAGCGGCACACTGCTGGCTTCCGGCGTGGACGGGCAGGGGAGCCTGATCGCGAGCTACAAGGAGATGGAGGCGGTGATATCATACTCCAAGATATCCAATTCGGCGCTGCCGGCGGAAATTCAGGGCGAGGACGGCACGCTGACGATCGATGCCATCAATTTACCGCGCAAGCTGACGGTTCGCTACCGGGATGGCCGCACGCAGGAGATCGACGCGACGGAAGAAGGGCTCGTCATGAGCTACGAGACACGCGCGTTCCTGGAAGCCGTTCGCGAAGGCAGGACGGAATCGTCCG
Source organism: Paenibacillus sp. GCM10023250 (assembly GCF_042653205.1). NCBI lineage: Bacteria > Bacillati > Bacillota > Bacilli > Caryophanales > Paenibacillaceae > Paenibacillus > Paenibacillus sp. GCM10023250. The sequence continues at coordinate 2,673 of NZ_JBHSHY010000021.1, forward strand.
TCAATACGCACGCGCTGTCGCTTGCCGTCATGAACGTGCTGGACGAGGCTAGAAAGCAGCAAGGACTCGTATTCCCGGCGGATCTGAAGTAAAGGAGCCACTGCCTGGCGCGCTGAGCTAGTCGCGCGTACGGTACGGTACCTATCCGAATGTACATCGCAAGGGAAGTAGCGCCAGCCTAACTAACAAAAGCTGCCGTTCGCGGAACAGGATTCCGCAAGCGGCAGCTTTTTTGCGTTTGGTCGGGGCGGTGGGAGATAGCGGGAACAGGCGGCTCGGCCGCCGTTTGTCCGGCGGAGCTGGATGTACGGAAGTTCACGGGTGCCGGTCATGCGGCTATTGCTTCCGCTTGTAATGCGCCGGCGTATCGCCGGCGATTTTTTTGAACATGCGGTAAAAGTGCGGGAGGCTGTCGAAGCCGCAGGCCGCGGCGATTTCCGCGACGGTGCGGTCCGTGTCCGCGAGCAGCTCTTTCGCGCGCATGATGCGCTTGGCAATGACGTATTCGGTTACGTTCAGCCCGGTATGCTGCTTGAACAGGCGAGAAAAGTAGGAAGGGCTCATGGAAGCTTGGGACGCCAACGCAGGCAAGCTCATGTCCTCGCCTAGCCGGACGTCGATCTCGATCAAGGCGTTTTGCAGCCAGCTCGGCCTAGAGAAGTTCGCGGGCACGTTCGCGGCACCGGGGCTGATCTTGCGGTTCAGGTGCAGCAGGAGCGTTTGCAGCTGCAGCAGAACCGCTTGTCTGTAACCGGGCTCGCGGGCTGCGAGCTCCTGATGCATCTCGTCGAACATCCCTTCGAGCCGGGCCCGATCCTCCGGGAGCAGCGCGAGCCGGTAACTGCGCGTCGTTCTTGCGGAATCGAAGCATTGCAGGAAGGAATAAGCATCCAGGCCGATGGACGAAGCCTGGACATACTGCCCGCTGAAGAACACGACCGAAGACGTGAGGGGCTCGTCGGGATGCGGCAGCGTCTTATGGATCGTGTTGCCGGGAATGAGATACAAGTCGCCGGCTTGCATTTCGTAGAACGTGTGATGGATGAAGAACGAGCCGGTCCCGCCGTGCACGTAGATGATCTCGAGCCAGTCGTGCAAATGATCCGGCAATTCGGCCTGCAGGTGCTTCGTACGGCGCAGCGCGAGCTCGACCGGCAGCGCGTCATTCGCGGCGAACTGCTTGCGCATCGGATGCATGCCCGCCACTCTCCTCTCTATCGCAAGCGCTTTATTTTGTACAAGAAAAGGTATATATTCAGCGAATTTCGCAATTTTACTGCTGTTTCTTACGCTCTATAATGAGACTATACCGGACTGAACATCGGGAGTCCAGACGAGGATACGAAGGAAAGGTGAGCCAGGTGGAGCACGCAATTAGTGTCGGCGCGGACGCGCTGTACATGGACGAGCGCGATCACGTCGCGACGGCGCTTCGGGAGATTCAAACAGGAGAAACGATCAGCTACCGCAGCGCGGCGGGGCTACTAGAGGTGACGGCGGCAAGCGGCATCCCGTTCGGGCATAAAATCGCGGTGACGAGCATCGAAGCCGGCGCCGACGTGCGCAAATACGGGGAAGTCATCGGCCGCGCGGTCTTGCCGATCGCCATCGGACAGCACGTGCACGTACACAATATCGAGGGAATCCGCGGACGCGGCGACCTCGGCGCGAAGGGGACGAACTGACATGGCAAGCACGATCCTGGGTTACGAACGGCCGAACGGCGAGATCGGCATCCGCAATCATCTGCTGATCATCCCGACGGTCATCTGCTCCAACCAAGTGTGCAGCCGCATCATGGCCATGGTGCCGGGTTCGGTCGCCATCCCGCATCAGCACGGCTGCAGCCAGATCGGCGCGGACAAGACGCGAACGTTCGACGTGCTGGCCGGCACGGGCAAAAATCCGAACGTCGGCGCGGTGATCATCATCAGCCTCGGCTGCGAGGTCGTCGATCCGATCGCGCTCGCGGAGGAAATCCGCACGACCGGCAAGCCGGTCGAAGTGTTCGACATCCAGTCGGTCGGCGGCTCGGTGAAAGCGATCGCGCACGGCACGCAGCTCGCGAAACGAATGATGGCGGAGCTGGACAAGCAGGAAAAGGTACCGGTGCCGCTGAATAAATTGAAGGTCGGCGTTAAATGCGGCGGTTCCGACGCCACGTCCGGACTCGCGTCGAACCCGGCGCTCGGCGCGGCGGCGGATACGCTGATCGCGGAAGGCGGCTCTATCGTCATCGGGGAGACGACGGAAATCATCGGCGCGGAGCATCTGCTCGCGGAACGCTGCGTGACGCCGGAGGTATCCGGCAAGCTGTACCGTATCGTCGAACGCTTCGAGCAAGAAGTAGAACGGATGGGCGCGGACATGCGCGGCGGCAACCCGAGCCCGGGCAACATCGCCGGCGGTTTGTCCACCATCGAAGAGAAGTCGCTCGGCTGCATCAGCAAATGCGGCAAAGCACCGATCCGGGACGTCATCGAGTATGCGGAACGCATTCCGGAGCACGGGCTGTACTTCATGGACTCGCCGGGCAACGACATCGAATGCGTGTCCGGCATGGCGGCCGGCGGCGCGCATATCGTCTGCTTCACGACGGGCCGGGGCACGCCGACGGGCGCCGCGGTCGTACCGGTCATCAAAATCACGGGCAACAAAATGATGTTCCAGCGCATGGAAGACAACATGGACGTCGACGTCAGCGACATGCTGGACGGCAGCGCCGGCCTCGAGCAGGCGGGCGAGCGGATATGGCGGGAAATCGTGGAAGTGGCGGAAGGAAAACGGACGAAGGCGGAAGTGCTGGGCCATACGGAATTCAGCATTAACCGCATCGGGCCGAGCTTGTAATCACAGTCGGAGGGGCTGACCAACATGGGCGCGGAGAATTACAATTGGCTGGATTTAGACTATCGTCCGGCATTGCCGCAGCAAAAAGACATGGGCATCGCCATCGTCGGGGCCGGCGAAATCGTGGAAGCGTGCCATTTGCCGGCATATGCAATGGGCGGTCTGCGCGTCGCCGGGATCTATGACCTGAACCGGGAACGTGCGGAGAAGCTGGCCGCGAAATTCGGGATCGGCAAGGTGTACCGGGAAATGGACGAGCTGCTGGCGGATCCCGAGGCGCGCATCGTCGACCTGGCGGTACCCGCGAAGGTGCAGCCGGGCATCGCGGAACGCGCGGCGGCGGCGGGCAAGCACATGCTGTGCCAAAAGCCGCTGGCGGAATCGTATGCCGAAGCGGTACGCATCGCCGAAGCGTGCGAGAAGCATGGCGTCAAAGGGGCGGTAAACCAGCAGATGCGCTGGTCGCCGAGCATCCGGGCGAGCCATACGATCATCCGGCGCGGCTGGCTCGGCGAGCTGCTGCAGGCGACGATCCAGGTGAACGTCAAGCAGGACTTCGCCAATTGGGGCTGGCTGCGGGAGATGCCGACGCTGGAGTTCATGTACCACAGCATTCATTACATGGATGCGATCCGGTTCCTGTTCGGCACGCCGGAATATGTCTATGCGGACGGGGCGCGGTTCCCGGGCCAGCGCACGATCGGCGAGACGCGGACGCTGCTGCATGTCAAGTTCCCGGGTGAGGCGCGCGGCTTGATTCACGACAATCACAATCACATCGCAGGCGAAGACGATTGGTTCGCCACCTACCGGTTCGAAGGCACGGAAGGCATTATCAAGGGCACGAATGGCTCGCTGTACAACTACCCGGTCGGCCGGGAGGATACGCTGAGCTTCCACACCCGCGCGATCCACGAGGATTATTGGTTCAACCCGCGGCTGCACGGCAAATGGTTCCCGCATGCCTTCATGGGCACGATGGGCGAGCTGATGCGCGCTATCGAGGAAGAGCGCGAACCGGAGAACAGCGTGGCGGATAACCTGAAAACGATGCAAATGGTGTTCGGCGCGTACTTGTCGATGCAGGAAAATCGGCCCGTGACGCTCGCGGAAATCGCCGGCCAACGCTAAAACGCCGCCTGGACGGAAGGCGGGACATGGAAGGGAAGCGCAGATGCGCTTCCTTTTTTTTGGTATGGCATGGAGGTGTGCGCAGCCGGTCGCTGCCAAGCATTGAACGGTCATTCGGCCTCCGGTTCGTGCCGTGACACCTGAGTCGCGATTTCGGACATTTTTCCGAAATAACGTTAATAAATAACAAATAATTTAAATAAAATTAGGTCTAAATACCCTGTAATATCACGAAATACTAGGCCTAAAGCAATTAATTAATATTTATTAGCAAAGTTATTATTGATTTTATAATAACGATCACGTATTATCGATCTGAATTAATGTCGGAAAATTGTACATACGATAAATATTTAAATCTAACATGACGTGATAGAAGAAGTCAACTGGACACAAGAAGCGAAACGGACTATGAACCATTTTTAATGGAATGACCTTCTATGAAAATGGTTTCATATAAACAAACAAAAATTAGGAGGAACGTTATGCATCATCGCAAGGTTGTGACAAAAGTTTTATCCTTCATGCTCGCATTCGCTTTGCTCGCCGGTTCGTTATTCGGCAGCATGGCGAATGCGTCGCCGGGTACGGGTATCGGCATCGAGCCGGAACCAGGTGCCGGTCAACCGGCCGTTCAAGATGCCGCGTCTGCGCAGTTCGATGCGTTGACGCCAAGCGAATCGAACGTGACGATCGCCTTGCCGGATGCCAGCCATGCGATCACGGTCAAAGCAACTTACAAGGACGGATCATCGAAAGACGTGACGACGCAGGGCGTGTGGACGTCGACGAATCCCGCGATCGCTGTCGTCGACCGCGGCGTCATTACGGCGAAAGCCACCGGCACGGCGGAAGTGCGCCTGAATCTCGGCGACGCCGTCGTGAACGTGCCGGTCACCGTCACGCCGGACGCCTCGGCTGGTACGCCGGAACCTGCGGAGCCGACGCTCGTCACGTTCCTGTTGTCGACGCTGAACGTGTTCGTCGAAGCGGATACGAACTATCCGGTTCATCTGAGCGGAACGTTCTCGGACGGCGCCACGCGAGACATTACGGCCGATGCCGTCTGGAGCACGGACGACGCTGCGATCGCCACCGTGTCGCACGGCGTGATTAAAGGCGTCAAGGCCGGCGCATCGACGTTCATCCGCGTCAAATACGGCACGATGCCGACGCTATCGATCGCCGTCACCGTGCAGAAGGATCCAATCCCGCTGCCAATGTTCGGCCTCCTGCTCTCGGAGGACGTCCTGAAGCTGATGGAAACCGACGAGCCGCATAAGATACACGCGGATCTGGAATACCCCGATCAGGACCGGTACGAAGTGACGGATCTCGGCAAATGGTACTCGGAAAACGAGTCCGTGGCCACCGTCGACGCGAACGGCGTCATTACGCCGGTTGGCAAAGGGATGACTTACGTCTACTTCGAGTATAAATACACGGCGCCGACCGGCAATGAAGGCGAAGAAGGCTACGATGACGGCTTGCTCGTCACGTCCATTCAAGTATTCGTCGGCGGCCCGTTCAAGCTGGAACGCTTCACGCCGCAGCAGGAGCAGATTGACCTCAACACCCCTGTAACGCTCCCGCCGCGGAGCTATCAGGAAATCTCGATCATGGGCGTATACTCCGAGGACCCGCGGAGCGGCCAGAACTATAACGAGGACGACGTCACGGGCGATATCGAATGGACCGTCGGCGACAAATCGATCGCGACGATCAACGACACCGGACTCATTTTCGCGGGCGCGAAAGAAGGCACGACGACAATCACCGGCCGTTATTTAGCGTTCGAGCCGATTACGATCCAAGTGACGGTGACGAAGGAAGCGGCCACAACCCAGGTGCTGCATCTGGTAGCCGAGCCGGCCTATGTGGAGATTCAGGACGGCAAGCCCGTTCAAGCGCCGAGCATTAAGGCGATCAACAATGACGGCACGGTCGATGACGTCACGTCCCAAATCGCCGACGACGCTTGGCTCGCGTCCGACCCGTCGGTCGCTTACCGGGACAACGATGGCACCATCGTCGCGGAATCCGCGGGATCGGCCGTTATCGGGGCAGTTTATAACGAACAGGTTGTCATCATCCCGGTCATCGTAAAGCAGGCGGAACCGAAGACGGCGACTTCGTTAACCGTTACCCCGGGTTCCCTGAACCTGCAAATCGGAAAGCAGGCCGCCTTGTCGGTCGAAGCGGTCATGTCGGACGGCAAACAGGCGGACAAGACGCTCGTGGCTGCCTATCGCTCGGCTAACCCGCGGGTCGTCTCCGTCAACCGGAAGGGCGAGCTTTCGGCGGTCGGCAAAGGTACGGCAACTATTGAGGTCGTATACGGCGGCCAGGTGCAAAAGGTCGATATCGAGGTAGGCGCATCCGAAGGCATGCCATCCGAACCGGAAGCGGCACCGAAGCGCATCACGGGCGTCACGGTAAGCGAGCCGCAAGTGACGCTGGACGCGACGGGCGGTGCTCGCGCGGTCACCGTGCAAGCCGCTTATGAAGACGGCACGAACGCCGATGTCACCGCGAAAGGCAAGTGGACGACGCAGGATGCCGGCGTCGTGACGGTCAAGAACGGCGTCCTGACGCCGGTCGCGCCGGGCTCGACCCGCGTGCATTTGGCATTGGACGGCGCGGTCGTCGCGGTACGGGTTACGGTCAAGGACGGCGACTTCTCCTCCGACGTCCGGATGGCGGACCCAGGCGCCGCGGCGGAGCCGACGATCGACGCGCTGCTGCTGTCGACGACGAAGGTCTTGGTTGAGAAAGGCGCCGAATATCCCGTCCAACTGATCGCCATCAAGAGCGACGGCACGACGGAGGACGTGAGCAGCCAAGCGGACTGGTCGGTCTATGACACGGAAATTGCCGATGTGGTGAAGAAGGACAGCGCCGTCAGCATCCTTGGCAAATCGACGGGGAACGTTAACCCGGATGAAGCCTACCAGAAGTTCGGCCGCACGACGCTGACCGTCGGCTACGGCGATTTTACGCCGACCATTATTAACGTATCCGTATCCGAAAAGCCAGGTGAGCCCGACGTGCTCGACTTCGGTTTCCGGACGTCCGATTTCAATTGGTACTTCGACGGCGCTACGTTCAGGCTGTACAAGGGCCAATCTCCGTACGAGTTAATTCCGTTCGCTCTCGATACGACGGGCAATACCTACCCGGCGGAAGGCGGCCAATGGACCTTCTCGCAGCCGGGCATCGTGTCGGTTAACGACGACAGCGGCTTCGAGGCCTTGGCAACGGGCGAGACCGATGCCGTCTTCACGTACGAGCAATACGGCGTGACTTACACACGTACGCTTCACTTTGAGGTTGTTGATTTGCAAGGGCTCGAAGCCGACACGGATCAAGAAGACGGCGTCTATCGCGTCGAGGTACACCCGCAAGGATCGACGCTTGTCGGCTTGAACGAATCGGTTACGGATCAAGCCGGCCAGCCGCAAGTAGGACCGCTGCCCGGGTTCGTCGACTGGCAGATCGAGGATCCAGAGCTTGTCTTGGTAAATGACGAACAGCCGTACGTCCGCTTCGTAGCCGGCTCGAAAGAAGGCACGACGCGGGTCACCGGCACCTACTTCGGCCATACGATCGAATTTGACGTAACGGTTACGAAAAACCCGATCAAGCCGAAAATCATGACCCTTGTCGCGGACCCGACGTATTACATGTTCGATGACGCCGAGGACCAGCCGGTCGTGCCGGTCGTCAAAGCCATCTACAGCGACGCGACCGTGCAGACGCTGGACAATGCCGATCTGACGTGGTTCAGCGACGATTCGACGGTCGCCGACTTGACGGAAGACGGCAAGATTACGCGGACGAACCGTAAAGGCGGCACGAACGTCTACGGTGTGTACAAGGGCATCCCGGTAACCATTCCGGTGATCGCCAAGTATTCGGACTCGGCGCTCTTCGCAACGGGCTTGACCATCACGCCGGATCTGAAATCGATGACGGTCGGCGATACGCAGGCATTGAAAGCGACCGCGACGATGAGCGATATGAGCGAAGTCGACGCAACGGGCCTCGCGATGTTCGAATCGAAAAATCCGGACGTGGCTACGGTTAGCAAGGACGGCGTCGTCACTGCCGTCAAAGCGGGTACCGCGAAATTGCACGTATATTACTGGGGCTTCAACGAGTACTTGACGATTACGGTTTCTCCGGCAAGCTCGGGCGGCGGTCCCGGCACGATCATTACGCCGCCGGCGCCACCGGCAACGGACGATCCGGATCAGAATGTGAAGCCGACGCCGGAAACGCCGGTGCTGAATGACGCTGTTGACGGAGCATCCGTGAAGGAGCGCATCGGCAAAGCATTGGCCGACACGACGGCGGTCGCCTTCGGCGACGTGCCTGCTGCTTCTTGGAGCGCGCCGATGATCGCCTTGGCGGCGAAAGCCGGATTCGTGGAAGGCTTCAAGGACGGTTCGTTCCAGCCGAAGAAGAACGTAACGCGCGCGGAATTCGCCGCGATGCTGGCGAAAGCGCTGGGCCTCAGCGAAGCGGCGCCAGTCGCGTTCACCGACGTGAGCGGCGATCATTGGGCGCATGGCGCCATCAGCGCGCTGGAAGCGCTGGGCTTCATTAACGGGTACAGCGATGGCAGCTTCCGGCCGAACCAGCCGATCACGCGCGCCGAGATGATTACGATTCTGGCGCGGGTCATCGATTTCGGCAAGGCTGCCGGAGACAGCCCGTTCACGGACGTGAACGGCCACTGGGCGGCACCGGCGATCGCGGCCTTGACGGAAGCGGGCGTCGTTAAGGGCAAGGCTGAGCATACCTTCGCGCCGAACGCGAACGCGACGCGCGAAGAGTCGGTCGCGCTCATTCTGCGGGCGCTGGATGCTTGCTTGGACCTTGGGCTTGAAATGAAGTAAATCGAAGATTCGGCTTGGTGAACCACAGAAGCGGGAGGCGCAAATTGCGCTTCCCGTTTTTGCTTGCGCAAGGACCGGGCGCAGTCTTGGAATAGCCCGACATTTTCCGGCGCAAGTTAACGGTTGAAACAATTTCATGAACGAGCTCGTTTAGAGGGTGTAGTCCCTAATTCACGATTTACTGGAGATGAGCTGAATGAAGAAGAAACCAATCGTCAAGCGGCTGGCCGTCGCGATTCTGCTGACCGGCGCCATGCTGCTGTCCGCTTGTTCCCATGGCGGCAATGCGGCGAACGAGTCGAACAACGCCTCGCAAAACGACGTCACGCCTCCGGCGGATTCGCCGAATACGGATACGGGCACGGATACGGGCACGAATACGAACCAAGGGGATGCCGACAATACGGGCGATGTTTCGAATACCGGCGGCGACGCGGCCGGCAGCGGCTCGAATGCGCCGTCAGGCAATACGGGCGGCGGTACCTCGGGCAGCGAGCCGGAGCCGCCGAGCGCCGACAGCCAAACGAGCGCGACGATCAAAGCCATGCTGGAGCTGGCGAAGGCCGGTAAAGTGAAGGGCATCCCGTTCGCGGCGGACACGGGCTTGATCGACGACGTCGAGAAGGACTGGGGCAAGTCCGACAAGACCGATTTTGCCGGCAAAGGCTTCTACGCCACCTATGCGAAGAAGCATGCGGTCATCGGCTTCAACAAGGGCAGCCAAATTTTCGACGTCCGTTCCGACGCGCCGGAGCTGCGGACCATCACGCTGAAGCAGATCGAAGCCGCCCTCGGCAAGGCCGATGGGGTCACGAAGAACGGCACCGACACGATCTACACGTACGACGCGAATAAGACGTTCGAGCTGCGCTTCATCATCCCGGCCGGCACGGGCAAGGTGGACCATATCTCGGTGTACGCGCCGGCGGATACCATTAATAATATGGCAGGGTAAAACAGCAGGAGATTTCTTCGGGCATGGCGCGAGAAATCTCCTTTTTTGTCGGTTTTCGACGGCCGATCTTCCGGCAGCGATTTTCGTTTCCAGTCATTAGTCGGTCTGCTATAATGGTCGTACTTATTCAAGCGACAGACGACACGCGTGGACGAAGACGTTCCACGCCATGCCAGAGGAGGCACGCCATGGAGCCATTCGAAGGTTATCTCGCGGGCATTCAGTACCCGCAGCATCAGGCCCGGACGAGAGACGTGCTGGACTTCGCGGCGAAGAAATTTCCGCGGCTAGTCCCCCTCGTCAAGTGGAATCAGCCCATGTTCGCCGATCACGGCACTTTCATCATCGGGTTTAGCACCGCCAAGACCCATCTCGCGGTCGCGCCCGAGAATGCCGCAATGCTGGCGTTTGCCGATGAGATCGCGCAGGCCGGCTATGAAACGACCAAGGGGCTGATCCGAATCCGGTGGGACCAGCCGGTCGATTTCGCCTTGTTGGAGCAGATCATGGCCTTTAATATCCGCGATAAGGAAGACTGTTCGACGTTTTGGAGGAAATAAAGCGAGGACGGGGCGCCTTCGCCCGGTAACCGTACTGCGAGAAAGGAGGTTCGACCATGCCTTGGCCCATGGTTCACATGGCGATATCGAACGAACTCGCCGGCGGCGATCCGAGCCCGGAGCTCTTGCTGGGGTGCATCGCGCCCGATGCGATTCATGCGAGAGGGCAAGTTTCCCGGGAAGAGAAGGGCGTAACGCACCTCGTCCGGAACGGAAGCTTGCCGTCGCAGGAAAGGATTATGGAGGCGTACCTGGCCTATCTGCCGCTGCGTCCGGAGCCGTCGTGGAAGGATTTCGTGCTGGGCTATTTCTCGCATATTTATACGGATGTGCGTTGGACGGAGACGATGTACGCGGAGTTCGAGCGGCAATTCGCTGGCGGCCGGGACGAGATTCGCCGGCGCTATAACGAGGAAGTCAGCCAGACGGAATTCGGGCTGCTCCGGTCGCTGCCCGGCGCCGAGGCGCACTTGGCGAAACTCGCAGCCGCCCGGGGCTATGCCATCGCACCGTTTCTGACGCGGCAAGAAGTGACGCAATACCGCGAGATGAAGCTCGGCTGGCTCCGAAACGGCGATCATGAACCCCGCGTGCAGCCGGTCTACTTTCGGTTGGAGGCGGTGATGGCTTTTATCCGCGAGACGTCCCTGGCGTTCAGAGACCTCATGAGGGAGCGGGAGCATCATGCTTCCCATTCATAACCGGCGCTGCGATCAAGCGGCTTCAAGGAGGCTCCGATGAAATTTGCATTAAGGCGGTTAATCGCGTATTGGCTGGATTTTGTCGTGCTCGCCGGTGTGCTCGTCGGTTTGCAGGCGGTCATCTATCGGGCGACGGGCGGGTTCCCGTTCGATCGTCTGGACCGCGGCTATGAGATCGAAGCGTGGGTACTCGGGTCCATGTCGCTCCCGGTATGGGCGTATTTTATCGTATGCGAGACCTGGCAGCGGCGGACGCTGGGCAAACGGCTGCTTCGCCTGGAAGTCGTGACCGCCGAGCGCGGGGCGGCCGTCGGCTTCCTGCGGGCGCTCGGCAGGACGTGCATCCGGCTGCTGCCGTGGGAAGCGACGCATCTGATCATACTCGTGCCCGAGCCGTGGTGGGACGTGGAGCAGCCGGCTCACCCTTCCCTCATCTACATTCCGAATGCGGTGATGGTCATCTACGCCGCCGTCCTGTTCGCGACGAAGGGCCGGATGGCGATTCACGACTATGCGATGCGCACGAGAGTGAAGGAGCGGGCATGAACGGGGGGCGTGGTGCGTCATGTCGCGAAGCTGGATACCTGATGCAGCCGCGGCTAAGCGCGGGGGCAGCGCTTGCGCTGCCTCCGGCGCGGTTAACGTTTGCGCTGCAGCAGGATGTACCCGCTGATGCTGGACGTTCGCTTCCAGACAACGAGATTGAACCCGCTGTCGACGGCCAGCAGACAGATCAGCGCCGTACGCAGCGGCGTTCCGACGGTCAACCGATCGGAACACGGGAACGAGCTGCCGATGACGCGCAGCGCGGTAATCCGGCGCGGGGCACGCGAGACCAGCGGATTTTGGGACCAGCTGATGAGGACGAGATCCGTTTGGCGAACTGCTTTGGCACGGGCCATTTCGATCACCTCGTTTCGAACAAGCTTCCCTATTAGTAGATGATCGAACGAGAGATTTGGTGAAGCGGTGACGGAAAAGGAGGATAACGATGACGAGCGATATTCGCGTGAACCAAGCCGCGATCGGCGAGCTGGAGGAGCTGGCAGCCGTCTTCGATCAATACCGGGCGTTTTACGGGCAGCCCTCGGACGCCGGCGCGGCGCGCGCCTTTCTATTCGAACGGTTCGAGCACCGGGATTCGATCCTCTTCGCCGCCCGGGACGTCCGGACGGAGGAGCTCGTCGGCTTTGCCCAGCTCTACCCGGTATATTCGTCGATCTCGATGGCGAGATCCTTGATCTTGAACGACCTGTTCGTGGTGCCGGATGCCCGGAAACGGGGCATCGGCCAGCTGCTGCTAGACGCAGCGCTCCGGTACGCCAAGCAGACGAACGCGAAGGGGCTGGAGCTGTCGACCGCGGTCGATAACGCCGCGGCGCAGCGGCTGTACGAACGGAACGGGTACGTGCGGGACGAGGGCTTTTATCATTATTATTTGAACGCCCGGAAGTAACCGGCGGCAGCACGGCGTCCGAGTGATCCATGCGTGGTGCATGCCTTAGCGGAGGCAAACGGGGCGCTTTGCTTTGAATCGCAACGCGGGAGGTTAGGAATGGAAGAGATGTGGCATCGACATTTTGGCGTATACGGGGTCTGCGTACGGGATCAAAGGCTTTTGGTTATCCGGAAGACAAAAGGGCCGTACGCCGGACGTTTCGATCTCCCCGGCGGGACCGTAGAACCGAGCGAATCGCTGCTCGTTGCGCTAGTTCGGGAGTTCTCGGAAGAAACAGGCTCGGTCATTGAGCCCATTCGGACGATCGGCGCGAAAGATTTCGTCCTCCCTTGGAGAAGGGAGGGCTTCGACCATACACACTGCCATCATATCGCCGTGTTTTATGAAACGGCATGGGTCGGCGGCGAGCCGGAAGCGGCTGCGGGATTCGACGATTCGGGGGGTGCGGCTTGGGTGGAGCTTGCACGTTTGCACGACGATGAAGTATCGCCGCTTGTCATGACGGCGATCGATTGGCTCCGCGGCGGCGTGTGGGATATGCGAACCCGCATGTACGATACCTGGACGGTCGCGGGGACGTTATCTCAAGCGAACTGGAGATCAACCAACCAAAACGAGCCGAAATCGGTATGAACTCGCCCAGCGTATTGGCGGCAAGGCATGATGACCGAGGCGCTGGAACGCATGATTCCATACGGGTTCGGAGCGCTCGGGCTGAACCAGATCGAGGCGTTCATCGACCCTGATCACGACCGCTCCAGACGGATGCTGGAAAAAACGGGTTTGCGCATAGAGAGCAGATGCGCGATTATTAGTACGAGAAGGACGGTTCGTGGACGCCGTGCTCTTCGCCTGTCTTAAACGGTCGTATGCCGGCCGGGCAGGAATGGAACACCGTCGGAAGCCGGGTTGTGGATCGGATCCCATTCGATTAGCCGGAGGAGTGAGCCATCGTGATCATTCGCGAAACGGAACAAACTTTCGTCATGACGCACCAGCACGAGCATGCCAAACTGTCGGGCGATATTGCCAAACGGTTCCATGCCCGCCTGTTCCTGAATGAGGAGCGGCGGGACGACGCGCTGCATGCGGTCTATGAGCACGACCGCGCCTGGATTAGCATGGACGATACGCCGATCTGGAACGACGGTGCCGGCGCCCCGTATTCCTTCATCGATTACCCGCTGCTGCCGAAGCTGCTCTGCTACCGCAACGGCATCGACGAGACGGAACGCGGCAACGCCTACGCGGCGCTGCTGTGCAGCCTGCATTACGCGAACTTCGAGGCGATCCGGACGTCCGATCAACCGGAGATGGCGGCGTTCCGCCGGCATGAGCTCGAGCGGCAGGCGCGGATCCGCGCCGCGCTCGCCCCGCTGGACGAGGCGGCGGTACGGCGGCAGCAGCAGATCCTGAAGCTGTGCGACGGCTTGTCGCTGTATGTGTGCTTGAATGAGCCCGGAGCCGACAAGGCGCGCGAGCATCCGTGGTACCGGGCGGGATTCGATGCGCCGCTCGCCGCCGGCGAGCAATACGTCGCGCATTGGGCGAACCCGCGGGAGATCCGCGTCGCGCCATCGCCGTTCGCGGAGACGTTCACGGTCTCCGTGAGGCAGAAGCACGTGCCCAAGACGCTCATCGCGGAGGCCGGCCTGCATGCGGCCTTCGACCGGACGGCATGGACGGAGCAGCAGGCGACGTTTCTCGCGGAATCGAACTGAAGCGCCGAAGCGGCAGGCGCTCGTCCTGCCGAATGGAAATGGACTCCGCTTGCCAGCGGCTGCGATCGGATGCACAATGGCAGTAGCAGGAAGGCTAACCATGACAACAATGAATCTAGAGGTGACGTACATGAATGCAAAACAGTTGGCAGCCGTGGAAGCGGTCACGCATATCGAAGACGGCATGACGGTAGGGCTCGGAACGGGATCGACGTCGTTCTTCGCCATCCATCGCATCGCGGAGCGGGTCAAGGAAGGACTGCGCATCCGAGCGGTCTCGAGCTCGAAGGGCTCCGAGTCGCTGGCAAGGGAACTGGGGATTCCGATCGTCCCGTTCGCGGATATCGACGCGATCGACGTGACGATCGACGGCGCGGACGAGGTGGACGACGCGTTCAATCTGATCAAAGGCGGCGGCGGCGCGCTGCTGCGGGAGAAGATTTTGGCCGCGAACAGCCGGAGGTTCATCGTGATCGTCGACGAATCGAAGCTCGTGCGCACGCTGGGCACGTTTCCGCTGCCGGTCGAGGTCGTGCCGTTCGCGCATGAACTGACGGTGCGGAAGCTGGAAGCGCTGGGCTGCAAGCCGGCGATCCGCCAGGCCGACGGCCGGCCGTTCGTCTCGGACAACGGCAACTATATCGTCGATTGCCGATTCGACGCCATTCCGGATCCCGCGGCGCTGAGCGGGCGGCTGCACGCCATTCCCGGCGTCGTGGAGCACGGCCTGTTCGTGCGCATGACCGAAACCGTCGTGGTCGGCAGCAGCGAGGGAACGACGCGATATCTGTAAATAAGGCCGAAGGCGCGGGCAGGGACGATCGTTCCGGCGCCGGCGTCTATGCCAGGCGTGAGAGAGAGTGAGCCGCCGCCGATCATCGGCGAGCGGCTTTCGTCATTTCGACAACCGCCGCCAGCGCTAACATCCTTTCGCGTACAGGCACTTCTAGGCCCGCGCCCACATAGAATGTAGAACAGTCCGGAATCGTCGGGGAAGGGCTCAGAATCTTGCCCGCCCATTACATCACGGGGGTGGCCGTAGTATGCCTGGATTTTTTGCCGCTATCGCGCTGTTCATCAAGCAGCTGACGCTTCTAGTCTCCTATGTCAAAAACAATGCGTTTCCCCAGCCGCTGACCGAAGAAGAGGAACTGCGGCATCTGCAATTAATGGCGGAGGGGGACCAGCGTTCCCGCAACTTGCTGATCGAGCATAACTTAAGGTTAGTCGCGCACATCGTGAAAAAATTCGATAACACAGGCGAAGGTCTCGAAGATCTAATCTCCATCGGTACGATCGGATTGATAAAAGCCATCGAGAGCTTCCAGACGGGAAAAGGCACGAAGCTTGCGACGTTCGCGGCGCGCTGCATCGAGAACGAGATCCTGATGCATCTCCGGTCGCTCAAGAAAACGCGCAAGGACGTGTCCCTGCACGATCCGATCGGCACGGATAAGGAAGGCAATGAAATCACGCTCATCGATATTCTCGGCACCGAGGCCGACGACGTGGCGGATCGCGTGCAGCTGAAGATCGAGAAGAGCAAAATATACAAAAACCTCGACATCTTGGACGAACGGGAGAAGGAAGTCGTCGTCGGCCGGTTCGGCCTCATTACCGGCGGGGAAGAGCGGACGCAGCGGGAAATCGCCAAGGAGCTCGGCATCTCGCGCTCGTACGTGTCGCGCATCGAGAAGCGGGCGCTCATGAAGCTGTATCACGAGTTTTATAAGGCGAAGAAGTGATACGGATTGTTTAACCCATCGCTGGCATCGATGGGTTTTTTGTTGTTCAAATCATAAAACGGGTTGTCCCACAGGGTCATTCAATGACCCGAGAGACAACCTTTTTAGTTGCTCGGAAAACAAATAGAACGGGTTGGAATGGTTAAAAAAGAGCTTGTTAATCATATCCAGGTCTGATAATATGACTTTGTGTTTAAGTGAAAATTCACTTAAATTATTAAAAATATTAAGGAGGTATTCGATTGAGCAGAAGATTCATCTGTTGTGCTGTAACGATCGTTTTGGCGATGGCGAGCGTCTTGTTTCAAGCTCAAGCATTTGCGAAAGCGCCTACATTGACGCCGTCTGCGGAAACGGTCGAGGCGGGCGAGAGTTACATGTATGAAGCAGAGTCGCCTGATAATACGCTAACGGGCAATTCTGCCGTTCGCGATTGTAAGCCCGAAACGGGGTGCTCGGGCGGGAAGAAGATAGGTGATTTCGGAAAAAACGGATCATCCGTGCAATTTAACCAAGTAAACGTACCGGCATCTGGGATTTATAAGATGAAGCTGTCCTATATTACACAAAATCATGACCCGATCAGGCTGACGGTCAATGGTGGAGAACCAGAGATCTTTACCCTCCCGACCACGGCGAATTGGGATACGCTCGGCACTTACGAGATGGAAGTTTTGCTGACGGCAGGGAGCAACACGATTAAATTCGATGATAACGGGGGATGGGGCCCCGACCTCGATAAGATCGAGTTTGTTCTCTCGGATAATCAGGGTGATATTCCCGACAATCCGGGCGAGAGTTACATGTATGAAGCAGAGTCGCCTGATAATACGCTAACGGGCAATTCTGCCGTTCGCGATTGTAAGCCCGAAACGGGATGCTCGGGCGGGAAGAAGATAGGCGATTTCGGAAAAAACGGATCATCCGTGCAATTCAACCAAGTAAACGTGCCGGCATCTGGGATTTATAAGATGAAGCTGTCCTATATTACACAAAATAATGACCCGATCAGGCTGACGGTCAATGGTGGAGAACCGGAGATCTTTACCCTCCCGACCACGGCGAATTGGGATACGCTCGGCACCTACGAGATGGAAGTTTCGCTGACGGCAGGGAGCAACACGATTAAATTCGATGATAACGGGGGATGGGGCCCCGACCTCGACAAGATCGAGCTTGTTTTCTCGGATAATCAGGGTGAAATCCCCGACAATGGGGGCGAGATAGGCGATATTGGCGCTCCTGTCAGCTCCAAAAAATTCGGACCCATCCTTGTTACGCAGCATAAGAACGGGGTAACGATCACCAATGCTGCATACAAAGTGATTTACAATACGAACACCGGCCTAGCGGCCTACGAGTGGAACGGCAAGGTGGTTGCAACCGGCATTTACAGCAGCGCGGAGCTGGATCAGTCCGTATCCAGCACGGATTACTCCGAGCATAGCTTCTCCATGAGCTGCATTGAGAAGATCAAAGACAACCATGGCAAGGGGATAAAGGTTGTATTTGATAACAAGCAGGCCGGTTTGCCGTCGATGAAGCAAATCTATCATATTTATGAGCGTCAGCCGTATTTCGTCACCAGCCAGGAAATACAAAGCGAGACCCCAATAAGCACGAATAATATGGCTCCGATTGTCATCCATGCGAAGGGCGGCGTCGACATCGGCAGCTATGCGGATAACCGAGTGCTGGTCGTTCCTTATGATAACGATATGTGGTCCAGATATCAGTCGCGGACGATTAACACGTTTTTAAACACGAGCAGTTATATCAGTTCTGAACTAACGGCCATTTATGATAATGAGAGCAGGAATGGACTCCTTATCGGATCGATTACGCATGATACATGGAAAACCGGCATCTCCTGGAGCGGATCCGATGATCGGCTCAATCAGCTGAAGGTATTCGGAGGGTTTACGTCGACGAAAGTAACCCATGATACACTGCCGCATGGGACAATAACAGGAGCGAAGCTTACCTCTCCGCAAATCTTCGTCGGTTATTATGACGATTACCGGGACGGCCTGGAAGGCTTCGGTCAGGCTAATGCGGCAGTGGCGCCTCCGCTTGACTTTGGCCGCAACATCCCGAAAGGCGTGCCTGTCGGTTGGAACAGCTGGGGGGCGTACGGCGGTACCCTGAGCTACGACAAGGTGGTCGATGTGTCGAATTTCTTCAAGGCTAATTTGCAAAACAACAGCTTTACCAACAAGGGCAATATCTATATCAATCTCGATTCCTATTGGGATTGGCTGACGCCGCAACAGCTGCAGGATGTCGTGTCGATCATCCGCAAGAACGGGCAGAAGCCTGGTATTTATGATGGACCGTTCGTCTATTGGGGGGACAATATGAATCAAGTTGTTCCTGGCACCGATGGCCAATATACGTATGGCGACATTGTGCTCAGAGACGATGATGGACATATTCTTCCTAAAGTAGATGGCGGTTACGCAATCGATCCTACCCACCCAGGCACCAAGCAATACATTAGGCAGCATTATAAATATTTTCTTGATCTGGGGTTCGAATATATTAAGATCGATTTTCTGACCCACGCTTCGTTAGAAGGAAAACATTATGATCCGAATGTGAAGACGGGGATTCAAGCCTACAATCAAGGGTTGGCGCTGATCAATGAAGTGCTGGATGGCAAAATGTTTATCAGCGAATCCATCTCTCCCCTCTTCCCGAGCCAATATGCTCATTCGAGGCGGATCTCGTGCGACATCGACGGTTCGCTTGGCTCAACGGAATTCCAGCTCAATAATTTAACGTACGGCTGGTGGCAAAACGGCACGATTTACCCTTATACGGATCCCGATTACATGACGCTGGCCAAGGGCGGTTCCATGGCTGCCGCGCAGACACGCGTGAATGCTGCGGCTATTTCAGGGACGGTGTTCTTGAACTCCGACGATGTCAATGATCCGACTGCCCAGCAATATATGAAGACGCTGCTAACCAATCCGCAAGTGAATGCGGTAGCCCTGAAAGGGAAGGCTTTCCGGCCGGTAGAAGGCAATACGGGAACGGCTGCGGCGGATCTATTCATTCTTCAGGATAAACATGATTATTATTTAGCCGTATTTAATTACAGTACGAATCCTGCGACCAAAACAATCGATCTGTCGCGAGCCGGCATTACGGGCGCCGCGGCTTATACCGTAACCGATCTATGGACCAATACCTCGTATAAGAATGAAGGGCTGTTAGCGGTAAATTTGGACGGTGCGCAATCCAAGTTATTGAAAATTACCGTTAAGCCGCATGGCGGAAAAGGGTAAACCCAAAGCGAAAGCCTCCGTATTGCCGGAGGCTTCCTTTATTGCAATCACGCCCATGCACTGCTACTATAGTTCATAAGTATGATTTTAGTAAATAATTGAATGGGGAATGAAAGTGGCGACCATACGTGATATAGCGACTAAAGCGAAAGTGTCCAGTGTTACCGTTTCCCGCGTGTTAAACCGTGATCAAAGCTTCTCCGTATCCGAGGAGACGCGTCAGCGTGTATTGGCGATTGCCGAGGAGCTTAATTATAAAACGCCGCGAGAGCGCAAAGGGAAAAATACGATCGCGGTTAGCAACGATGCCAGTATTGGGACGATCATCTTTCTTACGGAGCAGCAAGAAGAAGGCGATGTTTACTTCAGCTCGATAAGGGAAGGCATTGAAAAAGAGTGCATCGCGGCCGGGATCACGACAACGAAGGTGCTGCGCTTATCGCAATACGGCAATCCCGATCTCGTCATTAACGATGTTGACGGGGCCATCGTCATTGGCGGCAACCTCGATAATATTACGCCTATCATTCATCAGGTCGATCATCTTGTATTCGTCGATTACTCTCCGGATTATGAAACCTACGATTCGGTGGTCGTCGATTTCGAAAGAGCGACGAAGCTCGCCTTGGATCACCTGATCAAACTGGGCCATAAAGAAATCGGCTACATGGGCGGCAGGCAGTCCTACGGCAAGGATGAGCGTCATCATTATTATGAGCGCATCATGAAGGAGCACGGACTCTTCGATCCAAAGCATATCTACATCGGAGACTGGTATACGACGGCGGGCTACAATACGATGCAGCAAATGATCGCCAAGGGGAGTCTTCCGACCGCTTTTTTCTTTGGCAGTGACTCGTTAGCCATCGGAGCGCTCCGGGCTTTGCAGGAAGAGGGAATCCGCGTGCCTGAGAATATGGCGGTGGTGAGCTTCAATGATATTCCGATGTCCGCCTACGTGAATCCGCCTCTTACTACGGTAAAGGTACAGTCGGAAATGATGGGCAAAATGGCCGTCAAGTTATTATTGGATCAAATTAATGGCAGAGAAATCCCCGTGCAAGTGACGATTCCGGAGAAGCTGATCATCCGTGAGAGCTGCGGATTTCATTTATCCTAAATGGATGACGATCGACTTTAAAAGCAGGGTGCAGATGGTTCTGTACCCTGCTTTTTTGTGCGTCCGAAAGGCGGAATAGCCCAAGCCAAAAAAGTAAAAAAGTGGTTGATATTATTTGGGCTGTCTGATATTATGAAGCAGTAGTAAAAATACAGTAAATATTAACCTAATAAAATTCACTGAAAGCAAGATGTTCGAAATGATTCGGTATTTTGTTTTAGTGAAATTAATTTATCAAAATGAAAATCCAATCATCTTGATCTACATCAGTCGTTTTCTCTGAACGTGTTTCCGGTAACCAAAGAGGAGGTGAGTTCCATGTAGTCGAGTTTGATTTTTTTAAAGAAATGAAATGTAAGCGCTATACTCATCTCAATTTTGATAAAACAGGGGTGTATATCCATGAAGAGGACGAAACATTTAGCCATCATTTCTACCTTATTCGTACTTATTTTTGCTTTGGCGGCATGCTCGAGCGGTAATGGAAATTCTCAGCCTTCACCAAGCCCGGCTGCCAGTAACGAAAGCACTGAACCGGCAACTGCCGAAACGGAACAGCCAAGTGAAGAACCCGCGCCTGTCGAAGAGGAGAAATACGATTTGGGCGGTAGAGAGATTTTATTCTCGGCCTGGTGGGATGGTACCCCGAATGCCGATACGCCTGAAGGCGAACGGGCTCTGGAGCGGCAGAAGGAAGTGGAAGCAAAGTACAACGTCAAAATCAAATATGTCAATCAGGACTATCACCAGACGGCGGAAAAGCTTTCTTCTACCGTCATGGCCGGCAAGCCTTTTGCGGATGTCGTGTTAGTGCCTGATTATCTGATAGCAGGATTATTGCAAGGCGGTTATTTTACGGCTTTGGATGATTTCATGGACGTTCGAACGGAAAGCAAGATGCCGGACGAGGTTATTGATGCGGGCAGCTATCAAACCTCGAAGGCCTACGGGTTTAATAAATCTTTAGCGTTATTTGATAATACAGGAATGTACTATAATAAACGTATTTTCGAGGAAGCGGGCGTGCCGACTCCTGCGGAAGCGCAAGATCAAGGCACTTGGAACTGGGATACCTTTATTGATTACGCCAAGAAGTTAACGGTGGATACGAACGGCGACGGGAAACCCGATCAGTGGGGAATCGCAGCAGCACCGAATGTTTTAGGACTTTCCTTGATTTATTCGAACGATACGATGGCCTTTGACGAAAAAACGAAAAAATTTCTTCTGGATTCGCCTAATGCGATTGAAGGTCTAGATATGATGAGCAAGCTTTATAACGAGTATAAAGTGGTTAAACGCAATGAGGGCAATGACTGGGAAGACCCAGCCAAATATTTCAAGGAAGGTCAAGCCGCGATGTATCCTGGCGGAATATGGGAAGCGGGTTCGCGCCTCCAGAATCAAATGAAAGATGAATACGTTTTCGTACATTTCCCTCAAGGACCTAAAGCGAAAGGATTTAAGGTGGGCATGTCGCAATTCCATATGAACTTTATTCCGAAGGGTGTAGAGAATCCGAAGGCGGTCTATAAGATTTGGGAGGATCTGCAGGATTGGAACATTGAACAAAGCGACCGGGAATGGGCCGAAACGTATTTCCTGAACGAGGAATCCATTAACAATGCTTTGGCTACGTTATCCATCATGGAGTTTGGACGTTACAATGCCTATAACTTCGAAGAGAACTATAACCCGCTTGCTAACGATATTGCCGCAGGCAAAATAACCGCTGCAACAGGCGTTGCGCAAATCATGCCGGTGCTGCAGGCGAAAGTGGATAAATTCGGGCAGGATTCCAAGTAGGGGCACGATCAGCTTCATATCACAAACTGGGGTCCCTATTCTTCGTGATGAGGATAGGGATCTCTTCATATGCCGAACACTCTAAGGATCAGGGCAGGGGATGTTATTGATGTCAACTAAGGTATTCCGCAGCTTGTTCGTATTGGGGTTGCTGTGCACGATTACCTTAACTTCGGTGAGCGGGACGAATATCATACACGGGACAGAGGCTGTCAAGCCTACGGATGACGATAACCCTCCCATCGAAAGCGCTGCTGACGGAAGCTACGACCGTTATTTGCAGCCATATCGGAATGCGAATCGACCGGAAGCTCAGCTGGTGGTGAATGGGAGCGACTATACCCGTGCCGAGGGGATGAGTCCGAGGCTTCTGTCGG
This sequence comes from Paenibacillus sp. GCM10023250, assembly GCF_042653205.1. Classification (NCBI taxonomy): domain Bacteria; kingdom Bacillati; phylum Bacillota; class Bacilli; order Caryophanales; family Paenibacillaceae; genus Paenibacillus; species Paenibacillus sp. GCM10023250. The sequence goes on from NZ_JBHSHY010000021.1 coordinate 25,292, forward strand.
AGGCCGGCGGAGAACAGGGCCGTTTCGTGTACACAGAAGAGACGGGAACCCTAACATGGGAAGTTACGATACCCGAGGACGGTTTATATCAGATGTCCCTGCGTTATTTTACACCAGAAGGCAAAGGGGCTTCCGTCGAAAGGCAATTGCTTGTTGATGGCGACACTCCTTTTACAGGGGCCGGCAGTCTGCTGTTTCCGCGAACCTGGATCAATGAGAAGGAACATATCGAGCAGGATAACCGCGGCAATGATATTCGGCCCCGCCAAATCGAATCGGCGAGATGGCAGGAGATGGCCTTCAAGGATGCGGACGGATATTATACAGAGCCATACTCCTTTTATTTCTCGGCAGGTCATCACCAAATCTCTCTCGTATCGCGCAGAGAGCCGATGGTGATCGATTCGATTCGAATCTCTCAAATTGAGCCATCCCCATCTTACAAAGAGCTGCTTCAGAGCTACCGGGAGAAGGGTTATCAGGAGACAAGCGGCCTCATGGTCAAGGTGCAGGGGGAGGCAGCAGCCTATAAATCTTCGCCGACCTTGTATCCGATCACGGATCGGACCAGCCCGACAACGGAGCCGCAATCCATATCGGAAGTCAAAATGAATTCGATTGGCGGCTTCAATTGGAGAATGCCAGGGGAATCGATCACCTGGCAATTCGAGGTGCCGCAGGACGGACTGTACAAAATCGGCCTGAAAAGCAGACAAGAATATTTGCGTGGACTCTATTCCACAAGGATGCTGACGATTGATGGCAAGATTCCTTTTCAAGAGATGAACGCGGTTCCTTTCTATTATTCGAGTGATTGGAAGATGACGGTTCTTGGGGATGGGAAGGAGCCGTATCTCTATTACTTAACGAAAGGCAAACACGAGCTTAAGCTGGAAGCCGGACTTGGTCCGCTGGCGGAATCCATCCGCGAGGTACAGTCGAGTATATTGGAGATCAATGCGATGTACCGGAAAATCCTGATGATCACAAGCGCGGTTCCCGATCCATTCCGGGATTACAATTTGGAGCAGCGATTGCCGGACATGGTGAATGTGTTTCAGGAACAAAGCGCTAAATTATATGCGCTATCGGATCAATTGGTTGAGCTCACGGGGGAAAACAGCGATCAGATTTCCATTTTAAGCAAGGTTGCCTATCAACTGAAAAATTTGGCGGAACGGCCGGAAACGGTACAGAAGCGGATGGATTCGTTGAAAATTAATGTGGGCAGCTTAGGGGCATGGATACTGAAGGTTAGGGAGCAGCCGCTCGAAATCGACTATTTCATTGTCGCTTCGCCTGAACAGCATATGCCGAAAGCGAAGGGGTCCTTCCTCGCGAAGGCCAACTACGAGCTGAAGTCCTTATATCATTCGTTCTTCGAGGATTATTCAAGTATAGGGAATACGAGCGAGAAGCAGCGTTCGGTTACCGTATGGATCGGTACGGGGCGTGACCAGGCACAAGTTCTAAAGGCGCTGGCCGATGAATCGTTCACGAAGGAAACGGGAATCAACGTCGACCTCAAGCTAGTCAACAACAATATTCTCTTGCAGGCCACGTTGGCTGGGCAGGGGCCGGATGTCGCGATGCAAATCGCAAATGACATTCCGGTCAATTACGGGATGCGCAATGCGATTGTGGATTTAACCCAATTCAGCGACTTCAACGAAGTGAGCAAGCGATTCCGTGACAGCGCGACGGTTCCCTATCAATTTAATGATGCCGTCTATGCGCTGCCGGAGCAGCAAGTGTTCGAGATGCTGTTCTATCGCAAGGACATCATGAAGCAGCTCGGGGTTCAAGTGCCGCAGACCTGGGATGAAGTATACAAGTTGATTCCGGTCCTGCAAAAAAATCATATGGAATTTACGCTGCCCATCGCGCAAACAACAGGCGTATCCGGCATGGAGCCAAGCAAAGCCTTCGCCATGCTGCTCTACCAGATGGGAGGACAGTTCTATACGGACAACGGGGCGGCAAGCAGCCTGGATTCGGAAATCGCCATGAACGCCTTCGACCAATGGACGGACTTCTATACCAATTATAAACTTCCGCTGCAATTCGATTTGCCAAGCCGCTTCCGTACCGGGGAAACCCCGATGGGGATTGCGGATTATACCCTATACAATACGTTAAGCGTCTCCGCCCCGGAAATTAGGGGACTGTGGGACTTTGCCCCGATTCCCGGCATTAGGCAGGAGGACGGGACGATCTCGCGCGAGGTGGCTAGCGGCGGCACAGCCGTCATGATGCTGAAGCAAGCGAGGGACCAGGATGCGGCATGGGAATTCATGAAGTGGTGGACAAGCAAGGAAACGCAGGTGCGGTTCGGACGAGAGATGGAAGGATTAATGGGGGCTGCCGCAAGGTATCCGACTGCGAATATCGAGGCGTTGAAGGAGCTTCCTTGGCCTATGCAGGACTATCTGAACCTGGAGAAGCAATGGCAATGGGTGAGAGGCGTTCCGGAGGTGGCGGGCGGCTATTATACCGGCCGGAACCTGGATAATGCCTTCCGGGAGGTCATCAACAACGGGACTAACACACGGGATGCTCTATATGACTACGTGCAGGAGATTAATCGTGAAATCCTGCTCAAAAGAAATGAAATGAAATTGAACTAAAGAGGTGGCCACATTGCAGCAATCGGAGTTTATTCCCGGACAAGTAGAGGTTCAACCTTTCCGCCACACGTCCAAGCCGTCTAAGCCGTCCAAGCTTCTGCAGCTGCGACTGGATCTGAAGCGCGATAAACATCTATATGTGCTGATTGCTCCCTATATAGTGCTGTTCATGATCTTTACCGTGTTGCCGGTAGCGATGTCCCTGCTGATCAGCCTGACGAGCTTTAACATGCTGGAGTTCCCAACCTGGGTCGGCTGGGCGAACTATGAACGATTGCTCCTTGAGGATGATATCTTCCTTATTGCGTTGAAAAATACATTCGTATTTGCCGTTATTACGGGACCGGTCAGCTATATCGCCTGTTTTTTGTTTGCTTGGCTGATCAATGAGCTGCGTCCGAAGGCGAGGGCGCTCATGACGCTTGTCTTTTATGCGCCATCGATCTCCGGCAATGTGTATTTCATTTGGCAAATTATGTTTTCTGGCGACTCTTACGGCATCGTCAACGGGTTTCTGCTTAAAGTCGGCATCATTAATGAAGCGGTGCTGTGGTTCCAGAATCCGAAATACGCGCTTACCATCATTATGATTGTGCAATTATGGTTAAGTCTCGGAACAAGCTTTCTTGCTTTTATCGCCGGATTGCAATCGACGGATAAATCGCTATTCGAAGCCGGTGCCGTAGATGGCGTCCGCAACCGTTGGCAGGAGCTATGGTATATTACGTTGCCCTCGATGCGTCCGCAATTAATGTTCGGGGCGGTCATCCAGATTACGTCTTCATTAGCGGTGGCTGACGTGGCGATGAACTTAGCCGGCTTTCCAAGTGTTCAATATTCGGCACACACGATCGTGACGCACTTGATCGATTACGGCACGATCCGCTTCGAGATGGGGTATGCGTCTGCGATTGCGACGGTCCTGTTCGCGATTATGCTAGGGTCCAACCTCATTATCCAGAAGCTGCTCAAGAGAGTAGGTGAATAATCGGATGAAAATCTCGATGCGGCTGCTTGGCCCCAAACGAATAAACCGTTCTTGGTTTGTCGACCTGTTATTGTTTCTCCTGCTGGCGGTAGCCGGGGCCTTTATGGCGATTCCGCTGGTGTACCTGGTCAACAATGCATTCAAGCCGTTGGATGAGCTGTTTCTGTTTCCGCCGAAAATATTTGTCCGCAACCCAACGCTGTCTAATTTTCCGGATTTATTCCATTTGATGGCGAAATCGTGGGTTCCTTTCTCGCGGTATATCCTCAATACCGTGTTTATTACGCTGATTGGGACGATTGGTCACGTCATTCTAGCTTCGGCTGCGGCTTATCCGCTGGCGAAGTACAAATTTCGCGGCTCGAAAACCTTGTTTTCGATGATTGTCTTATCTCTGATGTTCTCCGGGCAGGTGACCGCCATCCCGAACTATATGACGATGTCTTGGTTAGGGTGGATCGACACCTACTGGGCGGTTATCGTACCTGCTTTCGCATTTCCGCTAGGACTTTATCTCATGAAACAATTTATCGAGCAAATTCCGATGCCGTTAATCGAAGCGGCCAAAATAGACGGAGCAAGCGAGTACCGTATATTCTGGACGATCGTGATGCCTTTAGTGAAGCCGGCATGGTATACGCTCATCATTCTGGTGTTTCAAATATTGTGGGGGACGGACGGGAACGGCTTCATTTATAGCGAAGAGCTCAAGACGATGCACTACGCGATGGGGCAAATCATACAAGGAGGAATCGCTCGCGCCGGGGTTGCAGCGGCCGTAGCCTTTATTCTGATGATCGTACCGCTTGTTATTTTCGTCATTACCCAAAGTCAAATTATCCAAACGATGGCCACTTCCGGGATCAAGGAATAGGGTAGGGGGTATAACGGTTGAAGTCTAAATTGGCCATTCTTCTGGTTGCATTATTTGTCGTTGCAGGCAGTGCCGGATCTGCCGTCAAGGCTGCTCCCTACGAGAGTTATATGTGGACGTATTGGGGAGAGACCAGACCCTCTCCAATCCCTTACCTGCCTGGCGATACGATCGATGGCCGACAACAAGGCATCGGAAGCTTTCAAGCGCCGTCCGATTTATTTGTCACGAACGACGGCGATATCTATGTGTTGGATTCGGGAAACGGAAGGATCGTTGTATTTAATCGGCAATGGGACGTGATTCGGCAAATACAGGCATTCGACCATGAGGGAAAGCAGGATCAGTTGTCCAACCCTCAAGGTATATTCGTAACGGACGGCGGCCGAATTTATATTGCGGATACGGGTAACAAAAGAGTCGTTGAATTAACGGAAGAAGGACAATTTGTCAGAGAGATCGGCGCGCCTCAATCGGACATTATCCGTACAGGCTTTGAATATTTGCCGATCAAGCTTGCCGTCGACCAGGCGGACCGGATCTACGTGGTTGGCAAAGGCGTGTTCGATGGCTTGATGGAATTCGATGCGGATGGCGATTTTTCCGGATTTATGGGGACGAATCGGGTGAAATTCAACGCATGGGATTATTTCTGGAAAAGCATTTCCACCCGCGAGCAGCGGAGCAAACTGGCACAGTTCGTGCCGCTGGAGTTCAATAACCTGGACATGGACAAGGAAGGGTTTCTCTATACGACAAACACCGAGATCAACTCCGGGGATCCGATTAAGAAGCTGAACTCCACCGGGATCGACGTCCTGCGCCGCGAAGGGTATTTTCCGCCTCGAGGGGATCTGTTCTCCGAGCAAGGATCGCTGCTAACGGATATTACGGTCCGGGAACATGGCGTGTATAGCGTGCTCGACGCGAAGCGCGGCCGCATATTTACGTATAACGAAGACGGCGTACTGATGTACATCTTTGGTCAAATCGGCCAACAAGTCGGCACGTTTGCCAATCCGGTGGCGATCGAAAGCATAGGCGACGAAATCCTTGTGCTGGATCAGAATATGAACCGGATTACCCGATTCCAGCCCACCCGATTCGGCAGCCTCACCAACGCCGCGAACGCTTTTTATACAGCTGGCAAAAGCGACGAGGCCGTAGCGGCTTGGCAGGAACTGCTTAAGCTGGACGCCAACAATGACGCCGCCTACGTGGGAATCGGCAAAGCGCTGTTAAGGCAGGGCAACAATAAAGAAGCGATGGAGTACCTCGAATTAGGCTATAACAGAGCGTACTATTCGAAAGCTTTTGGCAAATACCGGAAAGACCTGCTGCGCGGAAACTTCGGGGCCATCATGACGAGCGTTGTTGTTCTTCTCGTGGCGTGCTTCGTAGGGCGTAAGGTGAAAAGGCGCTTAAAGAAAAGGGTGGAAATCCATGTATCTTGAACAAATTCGATACTCCTTTTACGTGTTGCTTCATCCTTTCGACGGCTTTTGGGACATCAAATACGATAACAAAGGCAAGGTTCGCCTGGCATTGGCGATTCTCGTTCTGCTGACGGTCTCTACGATTCTGCAGCGTCAATGGTCCGGGTTCGTCGTGAACTTTAATAATCCGAGCGAATTAAATAGCGTCAATGAATTGAAGTATATCGTGCTCCCCTTCCTATTATGGTGCGTATCGAATTGGTCCTTGACGACGCTGATGGATGGCGAAGGCAAGTTTCGGGAAATTGTGATGGTTACCGGATATGCCCTTCTGCCTCTGGCGATGACTCATTTCCTGAGCACCATTCTGAGCAATCTAATCACGCTTCAAGAGGCCGCCTTTTATTACTTTTTGGAATCGTTCGCTTTTTTCTGGTTTGTATGGCTGTTATTCATCGGCACGATGACCGTTCATCAATATACCGTGTTGAAGACGATTGTAACGATGGCGCTTACGCTGCTTGTGATGGGCATCATCATGTTTCTTGGGCTATTGTTCTTTAGTCTCATCCAGCAAGTGCTCGGGTTCGTACTCACGGTATACAATGAGCTTTCATTACGCATGTAGAGAAGGAGGTCATCCCGTTGAAGGGGATCGCGAATCGGACCGTAATTACATTACTATTGATAAGCCTGATGGTCATGACTTCCGGAACTGCAGCCGTTGAATCGGCAGGGCAGCAAGCCGAGCAAGCGAGTCTGTCCGAGCATGATTCGGCCCAGGTTCAACCGGCGGCGGAGCATGCAGCCATGAAGCTGGCAGCGGAAAATGAAGAGTTAGCCCTATACGTCGACGAGGAGACGACGGAGATCGCCGTCAAACACAAAAAACAGGGCACCATGTGGTATTCGAATCCCATTCATCGCGAGCAAGATAACCGGGCCTCCGGATATAACAAGTCGATTCTGGGCAGCCAGCTGCTGCTCCAATATTCGGATTCGACCGGAAAGCCGCAGCAATACGATAATTTCAATCACAGCATACAGAACAAACAGTACGAGATTCAAAGACTAGATGACGGGATTCAAATTACATATACGGTCGGCATGAAAACAAAAGGGCTAGATGAGATCCCGCCATTTATTAGCGAAGAGCGGTTTCAAACGCTGATTCTCGATCATATCGAGGACGAAGGGAAACGCAGGGATCTGGAAAAACGATTTAAGTACAACGAGGAGAAGAAGGGGTACGAGCGTAGAGATGCCGCGTTTCAAGGGATCGGCTTGTCACGGGTCTTGGACTTGTTCGCCGAGATCGGGTATGACGAGCAGGAGCGGGATATCGACCGGGCGGCCTCTGGAGACGGCATGTTAAATCAACAAGCGGAATTCGTGCTTCCCGTAACCTACCGCTTGGACAAGGATCAATTGGTGGTGAACGTGTCGACGGAGCAGATTGACTCGAACTCGTTCCATCTGCAAAAGCTTTCGGTCCTTCCTTTCTTCGGTGCGGCCGATGAAGAGCAGGACGGATACATGGTCGTTCCGGACGGCTCCGGTTCGCTTATTCATTTGAACAGCGGAAAGCTGGATGCGGCTCCATATTTGACCCCCTTGTATGGGAGGGATGCAGCTCGCATCACGCCGCTGAATCTGCTCCGGAGCAGTGAAGCCAGACTGCCCGTATTCGGCATGAAGCAGGAGGACAAAGGCTTCGTGGCGATGATTGAGAATGGGGACGCCATAGCGAATGTCGAAGCGGATATCAGCGGACGGACCAACGCTTACAATTACGTATATAGCAGCTACGGGATCAGCGCCAGCGAGCAGCTTACGCTGTCAGGCAACTGGAGCTCCCAGACGGTGCCTAGATTTCAGCAGCAATCGTATCAGGGAGATATTACGATCCGTTACGGCTTTTTGCAGGGGGATGATGCGTCCTACTCCGGCATGGCAGCCTATTACCGGAATTATTTAATCGGCAAATACGGCTTGACCAAGCTGGAGGAGACAGCGGATACCCCGTTTTATCTCGAGCTGATCGGCGGCATGACGAAGAAGAAGTTTTTCCTTGGCATTCCCTACGAATCGTATGAAGCGTTAACGACCTTTGAGGAGGCGCAGCAGATTCTTCGGCAATTAGCGGAGAAAGGCATTCATTCGATTAGGCTGCGGTATACCGGTTGGTTTAACGGAGGTATCGCTCATCGTATTCCGAGCTCGGTGTCTGCGGACAAGAAGCTTGGCGGCCGGGAGGACCTGGCGGACCTGATCCAGTATGCATCCAGTCAGGGGATCGAGGTGTACCCGGATGCCGGGTTCATGGAAGTGTATCGGGATAGCTGGGGATTCCGGCCGAAGAAGGACGGGGCGCGATATATGACCGGCAAAGTAGCCAAAGTGTATCCCTATTACGCTGCCAATTATAAGGAAGATACAGATGAATCGCCTGCGTATGTATTATCGCCTTCAAGGCTATCCGGTGTCGTTGGAGGCTTTCTGAACGATTACAAGAAGCTGAATGTGGCTCAGTTATCCTTAAGGGATTTAGGGGATGAGCTGAATTCCGACTTTAATGAGAAACGGCTCATGACGAGAGAGGAAGCAAAGCGGGCTGCACAAGAGCAGCTGTCGAAGATCAACGATGCTGTGGGCAGCCTTATGATTCATGGCGGCAATGCCTATTCGCTGCCGTATGCCGAGAGCGTCGTGAACGCACCGCTGTCGAATAGCGGCTTTAATCTGACGGATGAAGCGATTCCGTTCTATGAAATCGTGCTTCACGGTTATATCGATTATGCGGGCTCCGCGCTCAATATGGCCGATGATCAAGCGATACAAGGCCATATTTTGAAGGCGCTGGAGACCGGTTCGAACCTGAATTATTCGTGGTTCTACGCGAAGTCTTCGGCCGTGAAGGATACGGCATATAACGACTTGTATGCGGCGAACTATGCGAACTGGATTGACGAGGCCGCGGCTGCTTATAAGGAAGTGAATGCCGTGCTTCGCCAAGTAAGAACCAGGACCATTGCGGATCATACCAAGCTGGACAATGGCGTGTATGCAACCACTTATGAAGGCGGAACACAAGTCATCGTCAATTACAACGACCACCGTGTGAAGATGGAGGGAGAATGGATTGACGCGATGGGATACCGATTGAGAGGTGAACGGTCTTGAGAGTGCCAAAGCTGCGGATGACCCTCTATCAGAAGCAGAAGTATGGCGGATTATGGTTCATTCTGCCCTGGATGATCGGATTTCTGTTTCTATTTCTCCTCCCGCTGATTTCTTCGTTGCGTTACAGCTTCAGCAAGCTGGATATCGACGATACCGGTTTCTCGATCACGTATATCGCTTGGAATAATTATAAAAATACGCTATTGGAGCATGAGTCGTACGTCAGAACATTAACCGAATCGATGCTCAACATGTTTATTAATGTGCCTCTGATCGTCATTTTCAGTTTATTCGCGGCTGTTCTGCTGAATCAGAGGTTTAAAGGAAGAACAATCGCCCGGGCTATCTTTTTCTTGCCCGTTATTCTGGCCTCGGGTGTACTGGCCTCGATCGAAGGCGGGGACTACATGCAGGCGGTGATGCGTGGTGCAAGCCAGCAGACGAGCGGTGAATTTACCTTGTTCAAAAATCTGGACCTGGCTAAAATGCTCGTGGAATCGGGCGTGAATCGAAGCATTGTGAGTTACTTGGTGAGTGCCGTGAATCGAATCTACCAAATCATTACGTCTTCCGGCGTGCAAATCTTAATTTTCTTGGCGGGCTTGCAGTCGATTTCCGGCTCTTTGTATGAGGCGGCCAAAATCGAAGGCGCAACGCCGTATGAATCGTTCTGGAAAATTACATTTCCGATGATCAGCCCGTTAATTCTGACGAACGTCATTTATTCCATCGTCGACAACCTGACAACGAGCCAGACGAGCAGACAAATTCACGAGACGGCCTTTCGGGCCTTTGATTTTGGACTAAGCTCCGCGATGGCCTGGATTTACTTTGTCATGATCTCGCTTGTGCTCTGGATTGTGACCCTGCTGATGAATCGCAAAGTATTCTATTACGATTAAATGAGGAGGCGGCTGGGGATGAAGTCGTTAGCAGGAAGAATGGCTACCTGGCATTTTTGGGAGCAGAAATTGAAAGTATGGGTCTGGACTTTGATTCGAACCGTACTGATCGGCGGGATCTCATTCGTCATTTTATACCCCATCATGACCAAGATTTCCATCGCGTTCAAGGACCCGGTGGATATGTACGACTCTACGGTAGTGTGGGTGCCGAAGCATTTTACCTTCGATAACTTCAAGCTAGTCTTAAGCGCGTTGAACTATTCCGAGGTTCTGATCAACACCATCGTGCTGTCGGCAGGCGTGATGCTCCTTCAGACCTTTTCCTGCATGCTGGCCGGTTATGGCTTCTCCCGAATCAAATTCCGCGGCAGCGGGTTGTTATTTTCATTTGTTATTTTTACGATTCTCGTACCGCCGCAGACGATCATGATTCCGACGTATTTGCAGTATAAGAGCTTCGACGTATTGGGCATCATTACCCTGCTAAGCGGCGACTCCTGGAATTTGATCAATACGTATTGGCCGTTTCTGCTCTCTTCGGCTCTTGGCATGGGACTCAAAACGGGCTTGTTCGTTTTTATGTTCCGGCAGTTTTTTCGCGGGCTGCCAAGAGAGATGGAAGAGGCGGCTTTTGTGGACGGGGCGGGCTCGTTGATGACCTTTATGCGAATCATTGTCCCTAATGCGGTTCCCGCGCTTGTATCCGTCATGCTGTTTTCGTTTGTCTGGCAATGGAACGATTCCTTTTTTACGAGCTTGTTCTTGACGGGTCCTAAAGTGATGTCGTCGATGATGGCATCGGCAGCGGCTCAGATTTTGAATTATGTCGGCCTACAGAACGGCGGGGCGCAAGCGGATCCGCTCTATCTGTCGATGATTCAAAATACGAGCGTGCTCCTGGCGATCCTTCCGCTCATCCTCATGTACTTGTTTGTCCAACGGCATTTCGTAGAAAGCATGGAGCGAAGCGGTATCGTAGGTTAACGGGAAAGAAAAAAGAGCCTTTAGAAGCTTGAAGTGCACCCCTTATCGTGGACATTGGAAAACACCCTCGTGTTTATGCCGATGAAAACGATAGGGGGTGCTTTTTATGCCGACAAAGGGTCGGGGCCGCATGAAGTATAGCCTGGAAACGAAGAAGAAAGCGAATGTTAAGCAAATAAACAGGGGATGATCTCGTCGAGGATCTGATCTCGATCGGAACGATTGGATTGATCAAAGCGATTGAAAGCTCCCAGACCGGTAAGGGAACGAAGCTCGCTACTTTTGCCGCCCGTTGTATTGAGAATGAAATACTTCTGCATCTCCGGTCGCTGAAGAAGATTCGCAAGGACGTGTCGCTTCACGATCCGATCGGCATGGAGTGATTTAGGCTGCAGTTGATTATACTGCTTATAGGAGAAGACCCAAAAATTGCATACGGAGCGATTAATCGGCTACGCTGCCGTCAAACGCAACCCTTCCGCGGATGGAGGCCCCAGGTGTTTGTAGTCATCGTGTATCTCGGCGTGCTAGCCCCGATCCTAAGCGTGGCCATCCTGTTGATGCTCCGTTTGCTGGATCACGAGCTGGATATCTTGGAGCTGGAGAACGTAAGGATCCGACTTGAAAAAGAGCTGCATGTCAGCAAATACAATCAATTAAACGAACAAATTCAACCGCATTTCCTATTCAATACGCTGAATGCGCTGCTGTCGCTCAGCCGTTTGAACCGGCACCGGGATTTGACCGCCGGCTTGGAGCGGTTCTCGCTATTTCTGCGCTACCGTTACCGGGACAGCGAACAGAAGCAGCTCGTCTCCTTCCGGTCGGAGCTGGAGCATACCAATAACTACTTAATGATCCAGCAGCTTCGCTTCGGACCCCGATTGAAGATCGACTATGAGATTGACAGCGAGCTGCTGCACTGCCAGGTGCCGCCGTACACCTTGCAAACGCTCGTGGAAAATGCCTTCAAGCATGGATTGGAACAACGAGTCGGCGAGAAATATTGCTTTATCGGCTTCAAGCGGGAGGGGAATTGGGTGGAATTATCCGTTGTCGATAACGGAACCGGCGATATTGGCGAGGCACCGGGCGACGGTATCGGACTATCCAACGTCCGGCAGCGGCTCGAGCTCATCTTCGACCTGCCAACCTCGCTGACCTTGCGGAAGAATAAATGGAATCAAACAGCAGCAATGGCCAGATGGCCCTATGTTCCGGGAGATGAAGGCAATGAATATTCTAATCGTTGACGATGAGTACTTGGAGCTGGAGCAGGTCGAATATTTAATTCGGCGCAAATACCCGCATTTTCAATGCTTTTGCCGGGAAGATTCGGTCACGGCGATGCGGGTGCTGGATTCGCATGCGATCCAGTTGGCGTTCGTTGACATTCTCCTGCCGAACGAAGACGGACTTAAGCTGTCCGCGCGATTGGTTGAACGGCAGCCCGATATGGACATCGTGATCGTGTCGGCCCATCAAGACTTCCACTATGCGAAGAAGGCCGTTCAACTGGAGGTGCTCGATTATCTGGTGAAGCCGTTCATGGAGAGCGAGCTGTACGACACGATCGACAAGTGGCTACGAAAGCATCATTACAAGGTGGGCAGGTCGCCTCACGTCCAGCACGTATTAAAGCGGATCCAGGAAAGCTACTCCCAAAAGCTGAGCTTAAATGACATTGCCAAGGAAATTCCGGTGAATCCCTCGTACCTGAGCCATTGCTTCTCGGACGAGATCGGGGAGACCTTCCAGGAGTATCTGCTCGCCTATCGCATTAACCAGTCCAAGCTGCTGCTGGAACGGCACCCGGAGTGGACCATGACGGTCGTGGCGGACCGGACGGGCTTCTCCAGCCAGCATCACTTTAGCGCCGCCTTTAAAAAAATTACGGGCGTGACGCCGACCAAATTCAAGGGGCGGGGTCAGTGATGGACTGGTACGTCGTTTTATTTTTGGCCATCGTCCTGCTCATCGTACATATGAAGGAGTTTGCCGAGCATCGGCATGTTTTCCGCTATTTTCTCCCCCATCGGGAGCTTCGCTTGTCTCATGGCATCTTCCTGCTTCTCGTTCACTTCGTCAGCGGACTGTCGCTGTTCGTCCCGATGGCCGTTACCTACCGGTATCACTATGCGGGCGGGGCGGTTCTGGCACTGGCCGGCGCGATCGTGACGGTGGCGGTTGCCGGCAAGCTGGAGCCAAGACGCAGCGGGATCGCAAGCAGCGATAATCTTGCGGCATACGTAAGACGGCTATTTCGCGGGAACAGCCATGTTCCGATGCTCGTCGTTCTCATCGCCGCGGCCAGCGAAGGACTGGTGCTCAATACATGGTTCGCCGGTTATTTGCTGAACAGCATGTTCGGCATTCCGCCGTTGCTTACGGCGGCGCTGCTTCTCGCCTTCACCGCGGTCTATGCGGGCTTGGGAGGCATTGGCGGCTTCCACCGGGTCGGGCTGTGGCTGTTCGGGATATTCTTTGCGGCGTTGACGTTTATCCCCGTCTCCGTATACCTGTTCAAGGGCATTGACCCGATTTGGCTGCAGCTTCAAGAGCGGCATCTATTGCAAGCGGATCCCAAGTACCTGCTTGCCGGAACGCTGGCCTACTCGGTGTTGTTCGCAGGACGGCTGATGCTGCATATGCTGGTCTACCCCGAGTACTCCCTGATCAAAAAAGAACGGAGCCGCCTGACCTTCCGGCTCACGACGATTTGCGGCGGCGCGCTGCCCTTATCGGGCTCTATCATCCTGCTGTATCTATTGTCCTTGTCGCAGCCTGCCGGTACGTACCCGATGCCGCTGCCAGACGTGCTGGCCGTCATTCCAAGCGGGCTTTCTCTGCCGGTCTTGTATCTGCTCATGCTGCTGGCGTTATCGTCGTTCGCGATTGGAGCCGGCGTATCCTTGCTCGGGATGCTCCATGCGCTGCACGGCGCATGCGCCGCCTTATCGAGCACCCGGCGGGTCTACGCCGCAGGCATGCTTCTGTGCGCCGTGCCGCTGGCCGCCATCCCGTTTGCGGAGCAGGCCGTACGCGCGGGCGTCGTCTTTTACGCGCATTTGTTCCTATCCGCCGCCTATCCGCTATTCAAGCTGCGAAGCCGTGAAAGTCTAAACGGGTATGCGGTCGCCGGGGCTATCCTGCTGTCGACCTGTGCCGGCTGCGCCGTGACAGGGTACGTGCAATGGATATGGGGATCCGCCGTCAGTGTCACAATAGCTTACATAAGCATCCGTGTTTATGGCCGAAAACCAATAAAAATATAATATACGTGCAAAACTATCTAAAATGGATGCAAATCATGCCCGTTTTTTTTAATATACTTAATCCAAGACATTTTACAGGAGGTCGTCCGATGCTAAACGTCTCTAGAGAGCAATTCTTTTACTCGTTCAGTAAGGATAATTCACATGCGCTCAAGGTTCCGTCCGGTTCAACAATCGTCTTGGATACCTGGGACTGTTTTCAGGATCAGATTCAGTCGGAACAGACGACCGTATCCTCCATCGATTGGAACCGGATCAATCCGGCAACCGGACCGATCTACGTTGAAGGCGCTAAGCCCGGCGACGTGCTGAAGGTCCGTATCGATGCCATTGAGCTGGGCGCGCAAGGCCTTATGGCCGCCGGCCCGGGGCTCGGCGTCATGGGTCACCGGCTCGATGCGATGCGGTTCAAGGTGATTCCGGTCCAGGACGGCCATGCGGTGTTCGACGATAAGCTGCGCCTGCCTCTGAACCCGATGATTGGCGTCATCGGCGTTGCTCCCGAAGGCGAGGCGGTTTCGTGCGGAACTCCGGGTCCGCACGGCGGCAATATGGATACCAAGCTCATTACGACCGGTGCAACGCTGTATTTGCCCGTTTTCCAGGAAGGCGCATTGTTCGGGTTAGGCGACGTGCATGCCGCCATGGGGGATGGGGAGGTCGGTGTAACCGGCATTGAAATTCCGGCGAAAGTGACCGTGACGCTGGAGGTTCTAAGCGGACGGGCCATTCCTTATCCATTCGTGGAAAACGAGGAGGGCATCGCGGCCATCGTCTCCAAAGAAACGCTCGACGAAGCGGCGAAAAGCGCCGTGGAAGTCATGATCGACGCCCTGCTGCCTCACATGGAGATGTCGTTGCCGGAGCTCATCATGCTGTGCAGCGCGGCCGGTCAATCGCAAATATCGCAAATCGTAGACCCGCTGATGACCGCCCGGTTCTTCATGCCGAAGAGCGTGCTGGACGCGTACGGCGTACATCTGTTTTAACCTGTCCGTATCTAATTACAGAAGTGAGGGATCATCATGAGTTCCACGAATAGGACAAGCGCTCCGTCGGTCGGCGCGGAGGGCTCCGCGAACATCGAGCAATTTGGTTATAAGCAGGAGCTCAAGCGTTCGTTGTCGTTTTGGGATTTGCTGATTTACGGATTGATATTCATGGTTCCGATTGCGCCGTTCGGCATCTACGGCTATGTGGCGCAGGGCTCGTACGGGATGGTGGCGCTGGCTTATCTGATCGGGATGGTCGGGATGATTTTTACGGCGCTTAGCTACGCAAGAATGTCGGAGGCGTTCCCGATCGCGGGCTCGGTGTATTCGTACGCTCAGCGGGGGATTAACGAGCATGTCGGATTCTTCTCCGGCTGGGTGATCCTGCTGGATTACATCATGATCCCGTCGTTGCTGTACTTGATCAGCTCGTCGGCGCTGCATGATGTGCTGCCGGGTGTCCCGGTCTATGTGTGGCTGGTTGTTTTCATCGCGATTAATACGATCATTAATATTTTCGGGATTGAAATTACCGCGAAGGCCAATAAGATCATTCTCGTGCTGGAGCTCCTCGTCCTGGTCGTCTTCGTGGTCGCGGCCGTCATCACGGTGGCCAAAGGCGTGAACGGCGCTTCGTTTACGCTCAAACCGTTGTACGACAAAGCCCACTTTAATCTAACCACGGTCATGGGGGCCGTGTCGGTGGCCGTGCTGAGCTTCCTGGGCTTTGACGCGATCTCCACGCTCGCGGAAGAGACCAAGGGCGGCAAAAAAGTAGTTGGACGAGCGGTGATTTTCTCGTTGCTGATCGTCGGCATCATCTTTATTATTCAGACTTGGGTGGCCGCGCTGGTCTGGCCGGATTATACGACTTTCGAGAATGCCGACGTCGCGTTTTATCAAATCGCGGAAGTCGCCGGCGGCCCATGGCTGAAATGGACGACGATCATCGCCACGGCATTCGCCTGGGGGATTGCCAACGCGCTCGTCGCGCAGGCGGCGATATCACGGATCTTGTACAGCATGGCGCGCGATAAGAAGCTGCCCGGCGTATTGGGCAAAATCCATCCGACCTTCAAAACGCCTTACATCAGCATTTTGCTCGTCGGCGCGATTTCGCTGGTCGTGACGGTCATCTTCACCAAGCAAATCGCGACGCTGACCTCGCTGGTCAATTTCGGAGCCTTGACGGCGTTCTTGTTCCTGCATCTGTCGGTCATCAATTATTTCATCCGGAAGCAGAAGAGCAAGAACTACCTCAAGCATCTGATCTTCCCGTTAATCGGCTTTGTCATTATCGGGTATGTGTGGTACAGCCTGGACGCCGCGTCCAAGAAATTCGGCTTCGTCTGGATGGGCATCGGGATTGCGTACATGATCTATCTGAAGCTGACGAAAAAGGATTCCTCGCTTGCCGGCGAGATCTAAACCGGCGAGATCTACGCTGCAAAACCAAAACAATCCTCCTTCCCGGTTAGGGTAGAGGATTGTTTTTTTGTCGTCTCGCCGAAACGATCGTTCCGGCATGGTTCGGAGCGTAAGTTTAACGGACAACCGGTGAAAATGGCGGAATCTCGCGCATTCGGGCGGCGGACGAATCGCGCGGGCGGCCGAGAAGTGGGACAATCCGCCTATTTTCGCGCCCAAAAGCCGTGACAAGCGGTCCGCAGCCGTTTTCGCGCCTGGCGATTTGGAACGATTTTAATGGTTTTGTCACACAATGAGGTAAATAAAGGCAAATTTTGAGAGGGGAGGGGTCGATATAGGAAGAGAGGAGGTTTGATCGGATGGAAAAACAGGCAATGGTTGTCAAAATGGTGTTGGCGTTTTTAGTGGCTTTGGCATCGACGGCGGTATTCAGTCCGACCGATAAAGTCCGAGGTGAGGGGAAAGTGCTGAGAACGGGCAATTATGCGCTCAGCCCCGCTACGAACGGAGGCAATTCTCCGGATCTGGGAGCGACCGGGCTGATCGCCGCATCAAGAGGCGTGCTGTACGACGGGACCGCGGCTTACGCCGGCTGGATGGGCGACGCGGGGTCCGCGGGGACCGTTCATGTCATGATCGATCTGTTAAAGGATTATTCGCTCGATCAAATTCGCATCGTCTTGAACGCCCCCAACAAGTATTGGGGCTTCAAGGACATTACCGTCAAATACCGGCCGGAGGCCGCGACGGGGTATTACATCGCAACACGTCACGTCAAGCAGGGGACCGACCTGAACTACGCGGTCACCGTGCCGATGGCGAATCAGACGGCGCGCTTCATCGTGCTCGACATCCGCCGCACCCAGGCGTATCAGCACATTCCGCTGACGGAGCTGGAAATTACGGAAGGCACGGGCGCGCCCGGGCAAAATCCGGCTCCGCCATACACGTTCGCGCAATTGAAGGCCGAATTGAACAAAGACGCGCTGATCGCGGATCGCTACGGGCAGTGGATCAACGATCCATGGCCGGGCAAGGTCACGTCCGACGCCCAGCTTCAGCAGGAATACGCGGCCGAAGCCGCCGCATTGGCGAACGTCAGGCTCGACCCGGCCAAATACGACGCTTACGGCGGCATCAAGAGCATGGGGCAATTCGACGCGACGGGCTATTTCCGGCTGCAGCAGATCAGCGGGAAATGGTGGTTCATTACGCCCGACGGGTATCCGTTCATCATGAAAGGCGTCGACGCGACCAGCCTGTGGGATCCCGGCTACAAGACGCCGACGCTGAGGGCGGACGGCACGCCGCGGCAAATTTTCGAATCGCTGCCGGACCGGACCGCTTTCGCGCCCGCGTATTCGAAGGACGCGAGCGGAGAGTACGTCAACTTCATCGTGGCGAACGTGATGAAGAAGTACGGCGATAATTTCGAGGCGAAGTGGGAGGACATCACGAAGAAACGCTTGATCCAATGGGGCTTCAACGCGTTCAGCAAGTGGACCAAGCCGAAGAACGTGACGTTCCCGTACGTGCAGGTGCTGCAGGATCCCCCTACGCTGCGAAGGATTCAGTGGACGTACGACGTGTTCGATCCGCAGGCCGCCCCGACCATCGAGAACGCGCTGAAGGCGCAGCTGACGACCGGGAAGGCGAGCAAGTGGCTGATCGGGTACACGTACGACAACGAAGCGGGATGGACCGCGGACATCGTGAAGCAGGTGCTCCTGTACAAGTCGGATTCGCCGGCGAAAAGCGCGTTCGTGGACTTCCTGGCGCCAAGGCACAACAACGACCTGGCAGCCGTCAACCACTTGCTCGGCACGAACGCTTCGTCGTTCGGCGCGCTCAAGGATACGGCGATCGACCTCGCCAAGGTGCCCGCCGCGGACGTGTCGGCCTATCTCAAGCTGGCGTCGGCGACGTATTTCTCGACGGTCCGGAACATCATTCAGAAGTACGACCCCTATCATCTGTTCATGGGCGCCAACATCGTACCGACCTGGCGGAATAGCCTGGAGTGGGACCAAGGCGCTATGCCGTACGTCGACGCCTTCTCCGTGGACAGCTATACGCGGGACGCCGCCTGGATGGACCGGTACGAGCCGTACGGCAAGCCGCTGCTGAACCTGGAGCATTCCTTCGGCTCCTCCGACCGCGGGCTGTCCTACATCAGCGCGCCGACGAAGACGACCAGCATCGCGGAGCGGGGCGAAGCGTATCAGGCGTTCGCGGAGAGCCAGGCCGTGAATCCGCTGTTCGTCGGCTCCGGCTGGTACGCCTACTACGACCAGCCCGTAACGGGGCGCGCGGATGCCGAGAATTACAACATCGGGCTCGTCAACCAGCAGGACCAGCCGTACACCGAGATGGTCGAACGGATGAAGTCCGCGCACGTCGTGCTGGAAGCGCTCCATCAATACGGCCCGAACCTCGCGTCGGGCGCCGCCGCGACGGCCAGCTCGTCCTTCGCCGCCACGCTCGCGGCCGCGCACGCGACCGACGGCAGCGGCTCGACCCGATGGGGCTCGAAGTACAACGACAACGAGTGGATCCGGGCGGATCTCGGCGAGATCAAGACGGTGAACCGGGTCCGGCTGAGCTGGGAGAACGCGTACGGGAAGGCGTACAAAATTCAGGTCTCGACCGACGGCACGACCTGGCGGGACGTCTATGCGACCAGCACGGGGAACGGGGGCGTGGACGACATTGCGTTCGCGGCGACGAGCGCCAGGTACGTCCGCATGCTCGGCGTCCAGCGCGGCTCCGCGTACGGCTACTCGCTCTGGCGCTTCGAAGTGTACGCCCCGTAACGACGCCGCGAGCGGTGCGGGTGTTGACCTCGAACGCGGACCGCGAAAAAAATTTACGCGTGCCCTGTATACTTTGGTTTGATTTGGTGACATTAACATCAATCCCAAATCAAAGGAGGCTTTACTAATGGCAAAGAACACATTGGTGGTACCGCAAGCATCGCACGCGCTCGACATGCTCAAATTCGAGGTGGCTCAAGAACTCGGCATTCAGCTTTCTCCGGATGGGTACAACGGAAACCTGTCGACGTACAACGCTGGCAAAATCGGCGGCTCGATCACGCGCAGACTGGTTCAAATCGCCGAACAAAGCCTTGGCGGCACGCAATTCCGTTAAGCTCGGCAAACGCAAACAAGCAGGCCCTTCCTTTGGGAAGCGCCTGCTTGTTTGCGTTTGCCGCTCCAAGCTCGCGGGGGAGGGCTGACGGAGGCGGCTCCGTCCGTTATAATGAGGTCCGTAACGGTCGGCGGCAGGCAAGCGGCCGGCCGAAGGACATCGACGCGGGAGGATGACGGGCATGGACAAGACGGTAGAGGAGAGCAAGGGCGAGGGCACCGCCGTAAATACGGCGGTCGTGCCGGTGCCGAAGCTGGAGGAAGACAGCTACGACTGGTGGGCGCGCCATGAACGGGTGCTGCGGACGAAGGACGAGGTCCGTCCGGATATCGTGCTGATCGGGGATTCGCTGACGCATTTCTGGGGCGGTCCGGCGGAGCCGGAATCGCGGCACGGCAGCGGGGAGGCATGGGCGGCGCTGTTCGGCGGCCGCCGGGTGCTTAATTTGGGCTTCGGCTGGGACCGCACGCAGAATGTGCTGTGGCGCTTGGACCAGGGCCAGCTGGACGGGCTGTCGCCCGAATGGGTCGTGCTCAACATCGGCACGAACAATACGAGCGAGACGGTCAATGCCCGCGCCAATACGGCGGACGAGATCGCTGACGGCGTACGGGCGATCATCGCGCGCGTCCGGGCGAAGGCGCCGGCGGCGCGCATCGTCCTGATGGCCGTGTTCCCGCGCGAGGAAGCGCCGGACCATCCGCGGCGCGCGCTCATCCGCGAGATCAACGCGCGGTACGCCGGGCTGGCCAGGGAGCTCGGCGCCGTCTTCGTCGACATCGGGCCGGAGCTGCTGGCCGCGGACGGCACGCTGCCGCAGGAGATCGCGTTCGACGGCTGCCACTTGACGGAGCGGGGCTATGAGCGCTGGGCCGCCGCACTGGGCCGGACGTTCGGGTTCGAAGAAGCCTAAGTAAGCGCCGCGGGCATGAAATCCGCTTTCCGACGCCCCATGCGGCGGAAGGCGGGTTTCTTTGCGCTTTGCGGCTGTTCCGTCCCGTGCTCGACCGCCGGGCCGAGCCGTTTCCGGTCGCGAAGCGCGACGTGCAGCCGGGAACGAGGCGGCGCGCCATTCCAATTTTCGCCATTCACCGCGGCCGGGACGGGTGGTACAATGAATCGGTATTGAAGGGCAGGGAAGGATGGAAACGCCATGATGCGGCTCGCGCGGTTCGTTCAAAATTGGAGCGTCGTTTCGAAATTCGTCGCCATTTACGTGTCGATCTTGTTGGTATCGCTTTCCGTAACCGGATACATGCTGTACAGGCAGGCGTCGGAGTCAGCGATTGCCCAGGCGCAGACGGTCATGGAGCAGAACCTGCTGCAGACCAAGGCGAGCATCGAGGAGAAGGTGAAGCTGACCGAGAACCTCGCGCAGCTCATCGCGTTCGACTCCCGCATCCAGACGTTTCTGGACAGCGATTTCATCAATGAGAGCTTCCAGCTGCAGGATTATCGCGACAACATCGCGCCGATCATCGACAACATCATGCGGCAGAACCCGAATATTCATTCGATCCACGTGTATATGCGCAATCCGACCATTCCGGAGCTGTACGGCGGTTACGACGGCTTCTACGCCATGGACCGGATCCGCGGGGACGCCGCCTACCAATCGCTGCTGACGAACGCCGCGCCGCAGTCGGAATGGCAGGGCACGCACAAGGAGATGCTGCTGCTCGTACGGCCGGGGCTGACCCCGAAGGCGGACGTGTTCTCGTATAACCGGAAAATCTTCTCCGTCCGCGATTACGGGATATCCGGCCTGGTGGAGATCGAGATGACGCAGGCGGAGCTGTTCAAGTCGCTCAAGGTCTCCATCTCGGGCCACTTGGGAAGCGTCTTCATCGTGGACGCCGGGGACCGGATCGTGTCGGACAACATCGCCGGGACGTACGGGCAGCGGATCGGGACCGTTGGTCTATCGGGCCTGCCGGATGACGCGAGGTCGAACGAGATCGTCTCCGTGCGCGGGGAACGGTCGATCGTCATCTCGATTCCGGTCGGCGGCCCGGACCTGCGGGTCGTCGGGATCTTCCCCGTGAAGGGCGTCGTCGAGAAGGTGACGCATTCGATCCGCACGATGCTGGTCGTCCTCTCCGCGGCGCTGCTGCTGCTCAGCCTGCTCGTTTATTTCGTGACCGTGAAGCTGCTCTCCCGCATGAAGCCGCTCCTGAAGGCCATGAAGCAGGTGCGGGAAGGCTCGCTCGACGTCTCCGTGCCGGTCGTCTGGAACGACGAGTTTTCGCAGATGGCGCTGACGTTCAACCATATGACCGGGCGCATCCACGATCTCGTGGAGAAGGTGTACAAGTCCGAGCTGCTGGAGAAGGAAGCGGAGCTGAAGGCGCTGGAAGCGCAGATTAACCCGCACTTCCTGTACAACACGCTGGCGACGATCTCCTGGGTGTCGCGCAAGGCGAAGGCGCCGGAGGTCGCCCGCATCTCGGATTCGCTCGCGAAGTTTTACCGGCTCGTGCTGAACAAGGGCAGCTCGGAGACGACGATCGCGAGCGAGCTCGACATGGTGAAGGCGTACCTGGCCATCCAGAAGTTCCGTTTCGAGGACCGCTTCGACGCCGTGTTCGAGGTCGACGACCGGGTGCGGGAGTTCGCGACGGTCAAAAACATTTTGCAGCCGCTCGTCGAGAACGCGCTCGTCCACGGCATCGAGCCGAAGCGGGCGCACGGCACGATTATTATTAGGGCTTATCTGGAAGGCGACAGGGTCGCGCTGCAGGTCGTCGACGACGGCGTCGGGATGGCCGCGCCCCGGATCCGCGACGTTATGGAAGGCCGGCGCCTCGACTCGCGCGGCAGCGGATATGCCGTCGCCAACATCACGAAACGGCTGCAGGCGTATTACGGGGCAGACCATGCGCTGGCGCTGTTCAGCCGGCCGGGCATCGGCACGGTGGTGACCATTACGTTTGCGGCAAGGAGGAGAACGGATCATGTTTAAACTGCTCATCGTCGAGGACGAACGGTGGGAACGCGAAGGCCTGGTCGAATTCGTGGACTGGGCTGCGATGGGCATCGGCGCCGTGGACACCGCCTGCGACGGCATCGAAGGGCTGGAGAGGGCGATCGAGCTGGAGCCGGACATCGTCATCACCGATATCCAGATGCCGGGCCGGAACGGCATCGAGATGGCGCGGCTGATCAAGGATCGGCAGCCGGACGCGAGCATCGTCGTACTGACGGGCTACGACGATTTTCAATTCGCCCGCGACGCGCTGCGGTTCCGCGCGGTCGATTATCTGCTGAAGCCGATCGAGGAAGAGGAGCTGCTCGCGACGATGAAGCGGGTGATCCGGTACTGCGAGGAGACGCGCCGGGTACGGCTCGAGGAGGCGCGGAAGGCGCGGACGTACGAGACGGGCCGCCGGGCCGCCCTGCAGCAGACGTTCGCGGCGCTGCTCGCGGGCCGGGAGGCCGGACCCGAGGCGGAAGCGGATGTCTGCGCGGCGCTGGCGGCGGGCGCGGGGCTTCCCGGCGCGGCGGATGGGCCGTACGTCGTCTGGTCGTTTCGGGCGCCGGCCGCGGCAGGCGCGCCGGACCCGGACGCGCTGGAGGATTGGGCGGAGGAGGCGCTCGGACGCCCGGTGCTGGTCCGCGCCGCTGGCGAGGCGGGCAGCGCCGAGTACGCGCTGCTGTTCGCACTCGCCGCGGGCGAAGCGGACCGGCAGCGCGAGCTGGCGGAGCCGCTGCTGCGCAAGCTGGCCGCCGCGGCGCCGGCCGGTTCCGACGTGGACGGCCCCGACGAGGACGGCGGCGCATGGGCGGTCGGGCAAGGCCCGGCGGCGGAGACGCTGGCCGCGGCAGGCGCGTCCTTCGGCAGCGCGGTTCTGGCGCTGAAGCACGCGCTGTGGACCGGCGCGGCCGAAGCTGTCGGCTGCGCGGAAGCGGAGGCGGCGGCGCGCGCGTTCGAGCCGCAGGCGGAAGCGTTCGCCGGCGCGTGCCGGGAGCTGTGCAAGCGCATACGGAACAAGCTCGGCGCGGGCGACGACCGCGGGACGGAAGCGGCGGTGGACGAGCTGTTCGCTTGCGTCGCCGCGCATCCCGGCGCCGGCCGGACGTACGCCGGCGGCTTGCTCGGCGGTCTGCTCGACGGCCTGTGGACGCTCGCCGCGCCGACCGGCCAAGGCGCGGCGGCGGGCAGCGCGGGCGACCTGGCCGAGGTGCTCGCCTGCGAGCGCCAGGCGGACATGAAGCGCCGCGTCCTCGCGGCCGTGCGCCGAATCGCCGCGCGGCTGCACGAGAAGCGGGACAGCAAGGACGAATACATCGTCGGCCGCGCGCAGCGGCTGATCGAGGAGCGGTTCGGCCTGACGGAGCTGAACCTGGCGTATCTGGCCGCCGAGGTGTTCGTCTCTCCGAACCACCTCGGCATGCTGTTCAAGCGGCAGACCGGCCGGACGCCGCTGGCCTTCATCCAGGAATACCGGCTCGCGCGGGCGGAGGAGCTGCTGCGGACGACGAAGCGGCGCGTCTCGGCGATCGCCGAGGAGGTCGGCATTCCGAACACGTCGTATTTCGGCACGCTGTTCAAGCAGGCGTACGGCATGACGCCGGGCGAGTACCAGGAGACGACGCAGCGTTGACGCGGCATCACATCGATAGGAAAGGCGCGCCCGGCGACGGGCGGCGCGGCGAATGTCCCGGCGGCCTGATCGGCTGCCGGGACATTCGTCCGTTCGGCGGCTGACGGGGGACAATGCGCGAGAGCGTTTACAAGAATCGTTGGTTTCTGATAGCCGCGTTCGTTTTTTGCATATCCGCGCGGACGCGCGGTTTTTATAATTAACTATGCCGACAAACGAAGCGACAACGAAAGGAAGTCGACCATGAACCGTGTTTCCCCCTCAAGCAGCCTAGCGAAAAGGCTCTGGCTGCAGCGCTACCTGATGCTGCTGACGCTGCCCGCCGTCCTCTGGATGATCGTGTTCAACTACGTCCCGATGTACGGCGTGATCATCGCGTTTCAAGAGTATACGCCGTTCCAGGGCTTCATCCACAGCCCCTGGCTCGGGCTCGGCAACTTCCGCGAGCTGTTCGCCGATCCGACGTTCCGGCAATCGCTGACCAACACGTTCACGATCAGCGTCGCGAAGCTGGCGTTCGGATTTCCCGCGCCGATCATCCTCTCGCTGCTGTTGAACGAACTCGTGTTCAAACGGTTCAAGCGCATCGTGCAAAGCTTGACGTACCTGCCCTACTTCGTGTCCTGGGTGCTCGTGGTCGGATTCATGTACACGCTGCTCGATCCGGAGACGGGGGTGATCAGCAAGCTGCTGGTCAAGCTGCATCTGATTGGAAGCGATGTCATGCTGATGGGCAGCGCGCACTCCTTCCTGACGCTGGTCGTCGTGACCGAGATCTGGAAGAACATCGGATGGAACTCCATCATCTACCTGGCGGCCATCGCGGGCATCGACCCGCAGCTGTACGAAGCAGCCGTCGTGGACGGCGCGAACCGCTTCCAGCGCGTCTGGCACATTACGCTGCCGGCGCTCAAGCCGACGATCATCATCCTGCTGATCCTCTCGATCGGGGGGCTGGTGAATTCGAACTTCGACCAGATGTTCCTGATGCAGAACTCCATGACGCAGGATGCCGCGAACGTGCTGGCCGTTTATTCCTATAAGACGGGCCTCGTCTCCGGACGGTTCTCGTACGGCACGGCTATCGGCCTGTTCCAGTCGCTCGTCGCGTTCGTGCTGATGTACATCGCCAACTACTCGTCGCGGAAGCTGACGAAAGAAAGCTTGTTCTAGGAGGAGAAACCGCATGATGACCTCATCGCGAAGCTGGAGCGGAAGAACCTTCGACGCGCTCAACGTGCTGCTGATGCTCGCGCTCTGCATCGTTACGCTCTACCCGTTCTACAACATCGTCATCACGTCGTTCAACGACCCGACCGACGCCGCCCGCGGCGGCATCACACTGTGGCCGCGCGTGTTCTCGGTCGACAATTACCGCATCGTGTTCCGGGACGAGAACATGCTGCACGCCTTCCTCGTCACGATCGCCCGCACAGTCGCCGGCACGGCGGCGGCCGTGCTGTTCACCGGCGCGTTCGCGTACGGCATCTCGAAGAGCGAGCTGATCGGCCGCAGGTTCTTCCTGATGATGGCGATCGTCACGATGTATTTCAGCGGCGGCATCATTCCGTATTACCTCGTCGTCGCGAAATACCTGCATCTGAAAGGGCATTTTCTCGTCTATATCGTCCCGAACCTCTTCAATGTCTTCAACGCGATCATCATGCTGACGTTCTTCCGCGCCCTGCCGAAGGAGATCGAGGAATCGGCCAAGATCGACGGCGCCAACGACCTGCGGATCTTCTTCCAGCTCGTGCTGCCGGTCTCGAAGCCCGTGCTGGCGACGATCGCGCTGTACAACGCGGTGTTCCACTGGAACTCCTGGTACGACGCGATGCTGTTCGGCGGCGACAAGCTGCCGACGCTGCAGCAGATTCTGATGCAGATCATCAGCTCCAACAGCAACGTCAGCCAATTGGCGAGCCAGCTCGGCTTCGGCGCGGTGTCGGCCGCTTCGCTCAAGCTGGCGACGATGGTCATCACGACGCTGCCGATCGTGTTCACGTATCCGTTCGTGCAGAAATATTTCGTGCAGGGCGTCATGATCGGTTCGGTCAAAGGCTGATCCGTTCCACAGGCTTTACCGGCTTCAGGCCGCTTAAAGTATACAGATTGAGTCATGCCAGACATTATTCGAGGAGGTCGCATCATGAAAAAGAAAGGCATCTCGGCCCTGGCCGCCGCCGCGCTCGTGCTGACGGCGCTGACGGGCTGCGGCTCGAACGACGGCGCAAGCGGCGCGGCGAACGCCGGCAACGCGGGCGGCAGCGCGCAGCAAACGGCGGACGGTCCGTCGTGGAAGCAGGATACGTCGCCGTTCACGTTCACGCAGTATTTCTACGGCAACTGGGCGTCCAATTATCTGTGGAAGGACCAGTACGCGATGAAGCTGGCGACGGAGAAGACCGGCGTCACGGTCGACCGGAAGCTCGCGACCGGCAGCGACGACGATTACCTCAACACGATGATCGCATCCGGCGACCTGCCCGACACGATCATGCTCGATTGGAACAACCCGGCCGTCTCGAAGCTGATCAAGAACGGCATGGTCTATTCCATGGACGAACTGATGGACAAGTACGCGCCGGAGTTCAAGGCGCAGCTCGATCCCGACATGGTCAAGTACCATTCGTTCGACGGCAAGCTGTGGTACTTGCCGAATCTGTACGAGACGAAGGACCGGCTGACGAGCGGCGTGCCGATCGTGGCGGTGCGGCCGTGGTTCATCCGCTCCGATATTTACAAGGCGATCGGCAGCCCGGCGATCGCGACGACCGACGATCTGTTGAACGCGCTTAAACTGGCGAAGGAGAAGTTCCCGAAGGTCAGCCCGGTCGGCGTGGAGTTCTTCGACGTCAACAAGAACGGCTTCGGCGGCAGTAATTCCATGGAGTACCTCATCGATTCGTTCTCGCCGCATCTGCTCGAGGAGCGCGTCAAGGACGACCGGCAGCTCGTGGAATACCCGATGCGCAACAAAGGCTTCATCGACGCCTTCCGCTTCATGAGCCAGCTGAGCCGCAACGGCCTGCTCGATCCGCAGCTGCTCATCTACAAGCAGGAGCAGTACGAGGAGAAGCTGTACGGCGCTCAGTATGCGGTCGCGTCCCAGTACATGAACAATATGTACACGATGTACAATCCGAAGATCGAGAGCACGCTCGGCAAGGATCAGACGTACACCGTCCTGGACGGCTTGAAGGCGAATGGCCAGGAGCCGCGCTATCCGGCGTCCCGCTTGATGGGCTGGCAGGGCTTCTTCGTGACGAAGAACGCGAAACATCCGGAGCGGATCATCCGGTTCGCCGAGTACGCCTGGTCGGACGAAGGCCAGATGGACATGCGCTATGGCAAGGAAGGCGAGACGTACGACATGGTCGACGGCCTGCCGAAATTCAAGCAGGACATTCTTGACCTGTCCATCAAGGATAACGCCGCGTTCAACGCGAAGTATGGCTTCAGCGACTCGACGCTCCTCTTCCGGGCCGGCAAGGCGTGGGACGACGCGGCGGCGCGCGATCTGAAGGAGAGCCAGCCGGATCAATACGCGGCGAGCAAGCTGCTCGAGAAATACAACTTCGACGACTATTCGCTCGGCATGGAGAACCTCGAGCCGGACGGCTCCACGCCGGAAGGCACGATCAACGCGAAGGTCAAGGATCTGTGGAACAAGACGATTCCGAAGCTGATCCTCTCCAAGACCGACGCCGAATTCGACGCGGCCTACAACGGCTTCCTGAAGCAGATGGATCAAGTCGGCGCAGAGAAGGTCGAGAAAGTGATGTACCAGCGCCACCTGGACGATCTGAAGAAGAAGGGCCTTCAATAATCGGACACGGCCACGGGGACGGGCCGCCGCATGCCGGCGGCCCGTTCGGCGCTGCTGACCGTACGAGCAAGAGCAAGAGCAAGAACGAATGGCAAGAAGGAGGAGAGGCGCGCATGACCGATAGGCAGACGCTGTTGTTCATCGGCGATTCCATCACGGACGGTGCCCGCGGCCGAACGAGCGATCCCAATCATCTATTGGGCCACGGCTACGTCTTCCAGATCGCGGGCAAGCTGGGGCTGGAATATGGCGCGGACGCGCCGGAGGTCGTGAACCGCGGCGTCAGCGGCGACCGCGCGTCCGACTTGTACGCGCGCTGGAACGAAGACGCGATCGCCGTGCGGCCGGATCTCATCAGCATCCTGGTCGGCGTCAACGATGCGTACCATATCGTGAACGGAGATCCCCGCGGCGCGAGCGACCGGTTCCGGCGGGCGTACGGCCATCTGCTGGAGGAGACGCGGGCGGCGCTGCCGGACGCGCGGCTCGTGCTGCTCGAGCCGTTCGCGCTGCGGACCGGCGGCGTTGCGGAGCGGTGGGACGCCTGGTCGGCGAAGCTGGCGGAGTACCGGCGCGCGGTCGGGGAGCTCGCCCGCGAGCACGGGGCGACGTTCGTGCCGCTCCAGGCGTTGTTCGACGACGCGTGCCGGCGGGCGCCCGCGGCGCATTGGATCTGGGACGGCATTCACCCGACGGCGGCCGGCCACGAGCTGATCGCGCGCCAATGGCTGGATGTCACGGCATTCCGTCCGCGGGAGCGGGGCGGGGCTTAGCAGGGCGGAGCTTAGCGTGAGCTAGCCCCCCCCCGCGCGGCCGCGCGGCCATGCGGGGGAACGGCGGAACGATACGAACCTGGCAGTTCGGCGAGACGGCGGGACGCTATCCGGGCATTCCGCAATGAGGGCAGTAAGCGCATAGTAACGGAATCGAACACGGCATATTCGTACAAGGCACGGTTCGAACAAAGCATGATTCAGGAAGGCCGCCCGACGGGGCGGCCTTTTACGCATGCTCGGCCTTGACTTGGGCGCTATGCACGGCGGCTATCGGCGCATTCGCCAGGAGGCCGCCCGCCGCGCCGCTTTTACCTGACATCTCATATTCCCTTCGCCTCGAAGTCATGTTATGGTAGGAGATGCGAAACCGCTTACACCTGTCCGATCGGGACAAGCCCGAAAGCGACGGGCCATTGGCGCGGGAAGTAGAAAGGATGGTTGGCGCGCATGTGGCCGAGGCTGTCGAAACTGAATACGCTGCGCAATCAGATGCTGCTCGGCTTCTTGTTCATCATGCTCATCATCCTGGCGTTCGTCGGCGGCATTACGTTTAATGCGGTATCGGAGCTGCTGAAGAATAACGCCGAGAAGCATATCCGGCAGACCGCGGTGCAGGCGAACGGCCGGCTGGAAAGCGTGCTCGACCAGATCGATTCGCTGACGACGCTCGTCTCGACGAACGGCTACGTCCAGCAGCTGCTCCTGAAGGAAATGCACGGCAAGCCGTCTACATTCGCCGAGCGGCAGGCGCTGCCGCCGATCATCAACCTCGTTCAGATGTACACGGACGGCATCAAATCCGTGGAGCTGTACAACAAGGACGGAGAACGGCTGTACCCGCTCGACGGCGGCAATCTCGGCGACAAGGTAAGCGAGGATTGGATCGCGCAGACGACGGCGAAGAAGGGCGGCATCGTCTGGTTCGGCATCGATCCGTCCGACCCGTCGTCGCTGCTTGCGATGCGGCGCATCAGCCTCGTGGACCAATATTTCTCCACGGGCGGCTACCTGCTCATCCGCACCGACCGCGGCAAGTTCGCGCTGAAGGATCCGCTGTCGGGAGATGCGCAGGCGGAGACGATGCTGCTGATCGCCGGCGACGGGCAGCTGATCGCGTCGAACGACGATGCGGTCTCGCAGGCGGAGGCCGCGGGGCTGACGGCCTCGAACGATCAGACGGTCGCGATCGGCAGCCGGTCGTTCGTGCTCGTCAAGCAGCGGTCGTCCGTCACCGGCTGGACGCTGCTGATTCTGACGCCGGTCGATACGATCACGAAGGGGATCTCGGTCGTGCGGACGACGCTCGTCGTCTCGGCGTGCGCCGGCACGCTCCTGTTCGCGCTGTTCTCTTTCTTCCTCTCGACGATGATCACCCGGCCGGTGTTCCGGCTGATCAAGACGATGCGGGGCACGCGCCTCGGGGTGCTGAAGCCGACGGAATCCGTGTCGTCGACGATCGAAATCAAGGAGCTGAACCATTCGTACAACCAGATGGTCGGCAACATCAACGAGCTGATCCAGCTCGTGTACGAGAAGGAGCTGTCGCAAAGCCGCACGGAGCTGAAGGCGCTGCAGGCGCAGATCCATCCGCACTTCCTGTTCAACACGCTCGACGCGCTGTACTGGTCGCTGCTGGACAAGGACGAGGACAAGCTGGCGTCGTACGTCGTCGCGATGTCGGACTTGTTCCGGTACACGATCACCGGGCCGAACAAGGACGAATGGGTCGCGCTGCGCGACGAGCTCGACCATATCGAGCGGTACCTGCTGATCATGAAGATGCGGTTCGAGGACCGGCTCGCCTGGCGGATCGACGCCCCGCCGGAGCTCGCGGACGCGCAGCTGCCGAAGCTGCTGCTGCAGCCGCTCGTGGAGAACGCCATCCTGCACGGCCTCGAGAGCCGCATCGGCCCCGGGCGCGTCGACGTGTCGGTCGCGCGCGACGGGGATGAGATCGTCATCGCGGTGGAGGACGACGGCGCCGGCATGGACGAGACGCAGCTGCGGCGCGTCATCGACGGCTTGGCGCGCGGGACCGTGCCCTCGTCCAAGAACTCGGGGGTCGGCATCGCCAACGTGCAGCGCCGGCTGAAGCTGTACTTCGGCGGCGAGGACGAGCGGATGCCGCGGCTCGTTATCCGCAGCCATAAGGGAGCCGGCACGCGCGTCAGCGTCCGGATTCCTGCGAATAGGGGGAGCGCGTCATGAAAATCCGGACCATTCTAATCGTCGACGACGAGCCGCGGTCGCGGGAAGGGATGAAAAAAATGCTGGGCCGCTGGGCGGCGGGGCAGTGCGAGCTGCTGACCGCGGATAACGGCGCGGCCGCGCTTCGCCTGCTGGAGGAGCAGGCCGTGGATCTGATGATCACGGACATCCGCATGCCGGAAATCGGCGGCCTCGGCCTCGTCGAGCGGATGAACGCGTCGCCGCTGCCGCGCCGCCCGCCGGTCATCCTCGTCTCTGGCCATGCCGAGTTCGAATACGCCCAGCAGGCGATCCAGCTGTCGGTCGTCAATTATTTGCTGAAGCCGGTCAGCCGGGAGAAGCTGATCGCGGCGGTGGAGGAGGCGCTGAAGGCGGGCGAGGAGCGCAACCGGCTCGGGCTGATGCGGAAGCTGGCCGATCCGCGGCTCCTGGACGTGGCGGACGGGGAGGCTGTCTTAAGCGAACCGGTCCGCGCCGCCATGCGGTACGTCGACGCGCATATCGGCGATGCCGTCGGCCTGAAGGAGGTCGCCGACACCATCCACCTGAACGGGAGCTATTTCAGCGCGCTCTTCAAAGAGCAGAGCGGCATGACGTTCAGCGAATACGTCGCCCGCCGGAGGCTGCACAAGGCGAAGGAGCTGCTGCTCGCGACGAGCCTGCCCGTCGCCGAAATCGCCGAGCGCGTCGGCTACCAGACGGCGAAATACTTCAACAAGGTGTTCAAGGAATACGAGAACGTGAGCCCGGGGCAATTCCGGAGCGGGATGCAGCAAGCGGAGCCGGACAGCGGACCTTAAGGCAGATTCGGACGGAACATCCAAAAAAAGTGGAAGTTTAGCCAAACGCCGTGCCCTTATCCCTCTTGGGCGCCGATGATACACTTTAGTTAGAAGGAAAGCGCATACATCCTTCGCAACCGTTTAAGGGGGAATTCGTTCATGAAGCGCAATATCATTTCACTCGGCACCTTGATGACCGCGCTGCTGCTTGTTGCAACCGCTTGCGGCAGCGGCTCGGGCGGCAACGCCGGCAACCAATCCGCGAACGGCGGCAATGACGCGAACGCGGCGAGCGCCGGAGCCGCTAACGCCGGCACAGACGAGAAAATCACGCTCAAAATGATGCATCTGTGGCCGGACGGCAGCAACTCCGCGCAAAACAAGATGGTCACCGCAATCATCAAGGAATACGAGGAAGCGAACCCGAACGTGACGATCACGACGGAGGTGCTCGAGAACGAGCAGTACAAGAGCAAGCTGAAGGTGCTGTCCGCCTCGAACGACCTGCCCGACGTCGGCTTCACGTGGGCGGCCGGCTTCATGGATCCGTACGTGAACGGCAACATGTTCGCGCCCGTGGACGATCTCCTGCAGGGCGAGCTGAAGGATAAATTCGTCGCTGGCACGACGGAAGCCTATGCCTTCGGCGGCAAGACGTACGCGCTTCCGGTCGAGCTGAACATCGTGCCGGTGTATTACAACAAGGACATTTTCGCCAAATACGACCTTAAGCCGCCAAAGACGCTGGACGAGCTGAAGACGATCATCAAGACGCTGAGCGACAACAAAGTGACGCCGATCACGCTCGGCGGCAAGGACGCCTGGCCGTCCTCGTTCTGGTACATGTACCTGGCGGACCGCATCGGCGGACCGGATGTGATGGACAAGGCCGTCGCGGGCAATGACTTCACCGATCCGTCCCTGCTCGAAGCGGCCAAGCAGGCGCAGGAGCTCGTGAACATGAACGCGTTCGTGAAGGGCTATAACGGCCTGTCCAACGACGAAGCGAAGTCGCTCTTCATGAACGAGCAGGCGGCGATGTTCGCGATGGGCACCTGGGAAGTGCCGAACTACACGACCTCGGCGGACGTGCCGCAGGCGTTCAAGGATAAGATCGGCTACTTCAAGTTCCCGACGGTCGACGGCGGCAAAGGCAGCGTGGACGATTGGGTCGGCGGACCGGGCGTGGGCCTGTTCGTGTCCCAGAATTCCAAGCACGTCGACGAAGCGAAGAAATTCGTCAGCTTCTTCGTGCAGAAGTGGGGCGAGCATTCCGTTACGGACGCGGGCGTCATCCCAGCCACGAAGGTCGACACGTCGACGGTCAAGCTGCCGCAGATGTTCATCGACCTGCTGAACGAATTGAACCAAGCGAGCAAGGTGACGCTGTACCTCGACACGCAGATGAAGCCGGGCGCTTCCGACGCGCATCATAACCTCGTGCAGGCGCTGCTAGGCAAGGCCGTGACGCCGCAGGAATTCATCCAGAAGCAGGACGACGCCCTTAAGGCGGGCAAATAATCGCATCCGGGCCCTCGGCCGGAAGACGGGCGCGCCGCATGCCGCGGCGATGCCCGTCCGTCCGGCTGGCCCTGCGGGGAGGCTATGACGAACCATGAATACGGTCATGTCCAACAAACGCATCATCGCCTTGTACGTCCTGCCGTCCTTGTTCCTGCTGCTCGCGATCATCTACGTGCCGATCGTGCTGACCGGCTATTACGGCTTGATGGCGTGGAACGGCATCGGCAAGCCGGACTTTATCGGCTTGGACAACTACAAGACGCTCATGCGCGATAGCGTGTTCTGGCACAGCACGTACCATTCGCTGCTGTTCGCGCTGCTCTCGACGCTCTGCTTGGCCCTGTACCTGGCGGTCGCGCTGCTGCTCTCCGGCAAGATCCGGGGCGCCAACCTGCTCCGCAAAATTTACCTGCTCCCGATGCTGCTGTCCTCGGTCGCCATCGCCCAGCTGTGGCAGAAGGTATACCATCCGACGAACGGCATCCTGAACGGCATCCTCGAGAAGCTCGGCGTGGAGAACACGCCCAGCTGGCTGGCTGACCCGCGTCTCGTGCTGTACGCGATCTTCATTCCGATTCTGTGGCAGTTCGCGGGCTTCTACATTCTCATCTACTACGCGGCGTTGAAAAACATCCCCGCTTCGCTCGAGGAAGCGGCCAGAATCGACGGGGCGACCTCGCTGCAGGTCACGCTGCGGATCAAGCTTCCGCTGATCGCCGAGGTCCTCAAGGTGACCGTCGTGCTGGCTGTCGTCGGCTCGCTGAAATATTTCGACCTGATCTACGTCATGACGGACGGCGGACCAAACCAGGCGAGCGAAGTGATGGCCTCCTATATGTACCACAAAGCGTTCAAGGAATTCGACTTCGGTTACGGCAGTGCGATCGGCTTCTTCCTGCTCGTCATCTGCCTGGCGGCCACCTGGGTCATCCGGCGCGCGACGGCGGCCAAAGACACGATTCAATATTCTTGAGCAGGAGGCGATTCCCTTGACCGGCATCACGACCGCAATTCGACCCCGTCCCGAGGCGGGCGTCCCATCGAGACCGATCGGCAGGACGATCGGCTACGGCATCCTGTACGCCGCGCTTGCCGTCACGGCGGTGCTGCAGCTGCTGCCCCTGCTCTGGCTGCTGCTGTTCTCGCTGAAGAACAACCAGGAGATCTTCAACCGGGCGCCGTTCGCCGTACCGAAGCAGCTGCACTGGAGCAATTACGCCACGGTATGGGAGCAGGGCAAGATCGGGCGCTATTTTCTGAACAGCATCTGGATCACGGCGGCGTCCGTCGTCTGCACGATCCTGCTCGCCAACTTCGTCACGTTTGCGATGACGCGGATGAAGTGGAAGCTGCATAAGGCGGTGCTCGGGCTGTTCATGGTCGGCATGATGATTCCGGTCCATTCGACGCTCATTCCGCTGTTCAGCCTGTTCAAGTCGATTCACCTGAAAGACTCGCAGCTTAGCATCGTGCTGTCGTACGTCGCGTTCAACTTGCCGCTGACGATCATGATCCTGATCGGTTTCTACTACGCGCTTCCGCGCGAGGTGGAGGAAGCGGCGGTCATGGACGGCTGCAGCGTGAACCGGATGTTCTTCCGGATCATCCTGCCGATGACCGTATCTGTCAGCGTGACGGCCGCCATCATCAACATGATCTACAACTGGAACGAGTTCATCTTCGTCAACACCTTTCTAAGCTCGGACGGCAAAAAGACGCTGACCGTCGGCATCCAGAATTTCGTCGGGCAATATTCGACGAACTGGGGCGCGATCGGCGCGACGCTCATGATCAGCGTTTTGCCGATCCTGGTCCTGTTCTTCCTGCTCAGCAACCGGATCGTCGAAGGCATTGCCGCCGGATCCGTGAAAGGCTGAGGCAGGTTCCATTTCACGCATAGAGGAGAGAGAGCCGCATGTCCGATTCGCGCAAGCCGATCGTGCCGAACGAACCGATCGTCACGCATCTCTACACGGCGGATCCGTCCGCGCACGTCTTCGAAGGCAAGCTGTACGTCTATCCGTCGCACGATATCGACCACGACGGCCCGACCAACGACAACGGCGACCAGTACGCGATGGAGGACTACCACGTGCTGTCCTTCGACGAAGCGTTGACCGTCTGCACCGACCATGGCGAGGCGCTTCACGTCCGCGACGTCCCGTGGGCGTCGAAGCAAATGTGGGCGCCGGACGCGGCGTTCAAGAACGGCCGTTATTACCTCTTCTTCCCGGCGCGGGACCATGACGGAATCTTCCGCATCGGCGTCGCGACGGGCGATTCGCCGGACGGTCCGTTCTGCGCGGAGCCGGCATACATCCCGGGCAGCTTCAGCATCGATCCCGCCGTATTCGTCGACGACGACGGCCGGGCGTACATGTACTTTGGCGGCCTGTGGGGCGGCCAACTGGAGAAATGGCAGACGGGCGAATACGTCCCGGACGCCGCCGGCCCAGACGCGGCGGCGCCCGCCCTCGGCCCGCGGGCCGCGGAGCTGAACGGCGACCTGCTGTCGTTCCGCTCGGCCCCGGCCGAGATTCGCATCTCGGACGAGGACGGGACGCCGATCAAGGCCGGCGACGAAGAGCGCCGCTACTTCGAAGGACCGTGGATGCACAAGCACGAGGGGCGGTACTACCTATCCTACTCGACGGGGACGACGCATAAGATCGTGTACGCAGTGAGCGACAACCCGCTCGGACCGTTCGTGTTCAAGGGCACGATCCTGACGCCGGTCCTCGGCTGGACCACGCACCATTCGATCGTGCAGTACCGGGACAAGTGGTACCTGTTCTATCACGACGCCTCCTTGTCCGGCGGCGTCGACCACAAGCGCAGCGTCAAGTTCGTGGAGCTTCATTATATCGACGACGGCACGATCGCGACGATCGATCCTTACGCCTGACGCGCCACGGCGCGGTCTCGCGCCAAGCCTATGAAACGCAGCCCCGGCGGCTGCGTTTTTTTTCGTGTCACAGCCAACGAACGCGGTGATTTAAAAGTTTGACAAGTACTATATATTGATATAAATTATAGTTCTACACCCTATATATTGATTCTACTAGCGAATATCGATCGAAAAGGAGCTGCCAGCCATGATCATCGCCTATGATTCCCGAACGGGCAACGTGAAGCGATTCATCCAGAAGACCGACCTTCCCGCCGTGCAGATCGAGGCGTCCACCATGCTCGACGGCCCGTTCGTTCTCGTTACCTACACGACGGGGTTCGGCGGCGCGCCGGACAAGGTCATGACCTTCCTCGAGCGCAACCACCGGCACCTGGTCGGCGTCTCGGCGAGCGGCAACCGCAACTGGGGGGACCGGTTCGCCAAGAGCGCGGACGAGATATCGCGGAAGTATGGCGTGCCCGTGGTAAGCAAGTTCGAGCTGGCGGGCACGGCGAAGGACGTCGAATGCTTCGTACGGGAGGTGAGCGCGCTTGCGGCACATTGAGCTGAACAATTTGTTGATGCAGCGCGGCGAGGACGGATTCTTCCGGCTGGATAAAGACCGCGAGGCCGTCGACGCGTTCATGGCGGAAGCACGGAGCCGCAGCCTGAGCTTCGCGTCCACGGCGGACAAGCTGCGCTATATGATCGATCACGATTATTACGAGGACGTCTACCGGGATTATTCGGCGCAGGCCGTCGACGAGGTGTTCGCGCTGACGCACGGGTATCCGTTCCGCTTCGAATCGTACATGGCCGCTTCGAAGTTCTATACCGATTACGCGATGAAGAGCGACGACAAGTCGCTGTACCTCGAGCATTACCCGGACCGCGTCGCGATCGTCGCGCTGCATCTGGGCCGCGGGGACGCCGAGGCCGCGCGGAAACTGGCGCTCGCGATGATGGAGCAGCGCGTCCAGCCGGCGACGCCGACGTTCCTGAATGCGGGCAAGAGCCGCCGCGGCGAGCTGGTCTCGTGCTTCCTGCTCGAGATGGACGATTCGCTCAATTCCATCAACTACGTGCTCGCCACGTGCATGCAGCTGTCCAAGATCGGCGGCGGCGTCGCCGTCAATCTGTCGAAGCTGCGCGGCCGCGGCGAACCGATCAAGGGCGTCGAGGGCGCAGCCAAGGGCATCATGCCGGTGCTGAAGCTGATGGAGGACGCGTTCTCGTACGCCGACCAGATGGGGCAGCGCAAAGGCTCGGGCGCGGGCTACTACAACATTTTCGGCTGGGACGTCATGGAGTTTCTGGACAGCAAGAAGATCAACGCGGACGAGAAGACGCGGCTGAAGACGCTGTCGATCGGCCTCATCGTGCCGAACAAATTCTACGAGCTCGCCGAGCGCAACGAGAAGCTGCACGTGTTCGGGCCGCATTCGGTGCTGAAGGCGTACGGGACGCATCTCGACGACATGGACATGGACGAGATATACGAGACGCTGCTCGCCGACGACCGCGTGAAGAAGAAGGCGGTGCTGAGCGCGCGGGACATGCTGACCAAGATCGCCACGATCCAGCTGGAATCCGGCTATCCGTACATCATGAACCGGTCCAATGCGAACCGGGCGCACGCGCTGCGCGGCATCGGCATGATCAAGATGTCGAACCTGTGCACGGAAATTTTCCAACTCCAGGAGACGTCCGAGATCGGCGATTACGGGCAAGCGGACGTCATCCGCCGCGACATCAGCTGCAATCTCGCGTCGCTCAACATCGCGAACGTGATGGCGCTCGGCAAGATCCGCGAGTCGGTGCACGAAGGCATGCTCGCGCTGACGGCCGTCACGGACATGACGCGGATCGAGAACGCACCGGGCGTGGCGAAGGCGAACGGCGAGCTGCACTCGGTCGGCCTCGGCGCGATGAACCTGCACGGCTACCTGGCCAAGAACCGCATCGCCTACGAGAGCCCGGAAGCGCTCGATTTCGCGCGGACATTCTTCATGACGGTGAACTATCATTCGCTGGAATGCAGCATGGAGATCGCCCGCCGGACGGGCCGAACGTTCGCCGGCTTCGATCAGTCGGATTACGCCAGCGGCGCGTACTTCGAGCGCTACCTGAAGACGGACTACCGGCCGGAGACGGAGAAGGTGCGGGCGCTCTTCGCGGACATCGCGATTCCGTCCCCCGCGGACTGGGAGCGGCTGAAGGCGGACGTGGCGCGGCACGGCCTCTACCACGCGTACCGGCTCGCGATTGCGCCGACGCAGAGCATCTCGTACGTGCAGAACGCGACGAGCAGCGTCATGCCGATCGTCGAGCCGATCGAGACGCGGGCGTACGCGAATGCCACGACGTATTACCCGATGCCGTTCCTCAGCAAGGTCAATCTGTTCTACTATAAGTCGGCCTATCAGATGAATCAGTTCAAGGTGATCGACCTGATCGCCGAAATTCAAACGCACGTCGACCAAGGCATCTCGACGATCCTGCACGTCAACAGCGACGTCTCCACGCGGGAGCTGTCCCGGTACTACGTCTATGCCGCCAAGAAGGGGCTGAAGTCGCTCTACTATACGCGGACGAACATGCTGTCCGTCGAGAATTGCATCAGCTGCGCCGTCTGACCGGTGAAGCCATACGCGCGTAATAAGGGAGAAGAGCCGCCATGTGTGCCATGAAAGCCGTGAATTGGAATCGCCCGGACGACGATTTCACGAGCCAGTTTTGGAATCAAAATATTATGCAGTTTTGGACCGACGACGAAATTCCGCTGTCCGACGACAAAATGTCCTGGATCGAGCTGAGCGCGGCGGAGCGCGAGGCGTACATGAAGGCGCTCGGCGGCCTGACGCTGCTCGACACCGTGCAGGGCGGCGTCGGCATGCCGAAGATTCTCGAGCATGTCGAAGGCCTGCAGCGCAAAGCCGTGCTCGGGTTCATGGGGATGATGGAGCAGATTCACGCCAAGTCGTACAGCAGCATCTTCACGACGCTCGCTTCGACGGAGGAGATCGATGCCGTGTTCCGCTGGGTGGAAGAGAATCCGCGCCTTCAGGCGAAGGCGGAGCGGATTGCCGGGTATTACCGCGCGATCGCGCCGGGCAAGAGCCTCTATCTCGCGATGGCGGCTTCCGTGCTGCTGGAAAGCTACTTGTTCTACAGCGGCTTCTTCTATCCCCTCTACCTCGCGGGTCAGGGGAAGATGACGAGCAGCGGCGAGATCATCGACCTGATCCTGCGGGACGAGAGCATCCACGGCGTCTACGTCGGCGTGCTCGCGCAGGAGACGTTCGCAGCGCTCCGCGAGGAGGAGCGGCAGCAAGCGCAGGATGAGCTGCTCGGCCTGCTGCGGGAGCTGCACGACAACGAAATGCGCTATACCGAGGAATTGTACGGCGGAATCGGCCTGGTCGACGAGGTGAAGACGTTCGTGCGCTACAACGCCAACAAGGCGCTGATGAACCTCGGCCTCGAGCCCGTTT
The DNA here is from genome assembly GCF_042653205.1 of Paenibacillus sp. GCM10023250. Lineage (NCBI taxonomy): Bacteria > Bacillati > Bacillota > Bacilli > Caryophanales > Paenibacillaceae > Paenibacillus > Paenibacillus sp. GCM10023250. Next base: position 65,241 of record NZ_JBHSHY010000021.1, read on the forward strand.
TCCCGGACGAGGAGATTAACCCGATCGTCTTCAACGGCATCAGCACGAAGACGAAGCAGCACGATTTCTTCTCCAAGAAGGGGAACGGCTACGTCCGGACGATTCACGTCGAGCCCTTGGGCGATGCGGATTTCGTGTTTGAATGAAGAGCGTTGGAAGGGGAACGGAACGGTGATGGACTCCCGCGGCGGCCGCGGGAGTTTTTCGCCGAGGGCGCGCGAAGTTTCATCCGATCTTCATGATGCGGACGACTTGGCGTGGTAAGATAGATGGACAACGAATATTTAAACTAAATCTAAATATAATGGTTGCAGAGGCAGCGAATAAGGAGGACGATTCGAATGTCGCATTATTTTTCCGACGAGGCGTACGTGTTCTGGGACGATGTGCTGGAGGCGGTCGTCATTCGCTGGCATGCCGCAGCGGAGATGGGCCGGCAGCGCGCCGTGTTGACGAATGCGATAGCGCTTGCGAAGGCGAAGCACGCGAGGAAGGTGCTCGTCGATACCCGCCATCTGGCCGGGCTGTTGCCGCAGGACGCGCGTTGGCTGGCCGAGGAATGGAGCGCCCGGCTCGCGGAAGCGGGCATCCGATACGCGGCGGCCGCGCTGCCGGAGCTTGCGCTCGCGCAGCCCCCGTCCGACCGAAGCGCGGCGGCGAAGGAGCAAGACGAGCTGCTGCATCCGTTTCCGGAGCTCAATCAAGCGATCGCGTGGCTGTCGGGCATTCCCGCCTGACCTGCGGCGATGGCGGCGCGCCGCATGCTCGCTGCCGGAGCAGCGAGTCGCCCCTGACACGAGGTTATGGCGCCCCAAGCGCTACGAGAGAGCAGCCGATGCCGGCTGCTCCTTTTTGATTTGGGCAGCTTCGCGTTCGAAGTGCGTGCGCGTTACCGGCCCGCCGCGAGATAATCGCTGAGCGCCGACACGATCAGCCGGTGATCGCCGTCCCCGGGCAGGCCGGAGACGGCGATCGTGCCGATCGCGCCCGCGCCGCGAACGCGGATCGGAAAAGCGCCGTTATAAGGCGCATACAAGGACGGATCGAGCAGATAGCGCTCGGCGATCGTCCGGCCCGCCGCGCGCAGCTCGATTTCCATCCGGTAGGAGCTGCATAGGAAGCGTTCGGCGACCCGCGCTTTCCGGGCCGCCCAGTCGTCGTTATCGGCCGAGGTTCCCGGACAGGCGTAATGGAAGAGCTGCTGGGGACCCCGCCGGATGTCGATCGTCACGGCTTGCCCCGCCGCCATCGCCCGGTTGGCGAGTTCGAGTCCGAGCCGCAGGGCGGTTTCGTTCGTGAACGCTTCAAATTGCAGCTCGTCCTCTTCCCGCGCCAGCGCGTCGAGCAATTCCGCGTCCTTCATCGTCCCGCTCATAGCGCGATTCCGAGTTCCGCGGCGACGCCGGAGAGATAGGCCGCCGCTTCGCGGTAGTCTTCGTTCGTCGCCAGATGCTCGATCACGAGCGGCGTATCGGGATGCAGCCGGTTCAGCTCGGCCAGGAATGTCCGGTAATCGAGCCGGCCGAGTCCCGGCCGCACTTCGTCCAGCCGCACGGTCAAGGTTCCGCGCAGCAGGATGTCTTTGGCGTGGCAGTTGCGAATGTACGGTCCGAGCTTGGCGAAGAAGTCGCGGATGATGTCGCCGTTGCTGTAATAGGCGCGGGGGCTGCTGATGATGTTGACCGGATCGAAATGCACGCCGAAGCCCGGCCGGTCGATCGATCGCACCAACGACAGGTAGGCGTCCGCGGAATCCGGCAAAGCCCACGGCATCATCTCCAGCGCGAAGACCGTTCGTACCGGCTTGACGGCGTCGATGATCTCGCGGACCGTATCCACGATGAGCGCGTAGGTGTCCTCGGAGAAATTATCGGGGTCCGGACCGTCCCATTGTTCGCCGCGCGAGCCCGAGATATTGACGCAGCAGCGCGCGCCGATGCGATCGGCCAGCGCGAGCCGCCGTTGGCAATAATCGACGGCCTGCCGTCTCGTCTCGTCGTCCCGGCTGATCGGATTGCTCCAGGCGCCGACTTCGGCGATCAGGATGTCGTGCCGCCGCGCCATCGCCATGTACGCGTCGAGCTCGGAATCGTCTTCATCGCCGCCGATCGGGCAGGTTGCCGCGCGGAAGCCCGCTTCCTTCAAAGCCGCTGCCCAATTTTCCGGATTTTTGTGCTGCAAGAACACTTGACCGCCAAGGCGCATTGTGATCCCGTCCTTTGTTAAGAGTATCGGCTGGAAGGAGCCTTCAAACTGTGTTTAGCATATCATAAACACGCGTTTATGCAACATTTTTCGTGGTAATAATGGTTAAAATGCCAGCCTTTATGCGAAAAATATTGACAATCGAGAAACCGGATGTGTATCATTACTGCGTAAACACGCGTTCATGGTAAAGGATGGTTGAATGAAAAAGACGGACATCAACAGCACGGAGATTGCTCGGCTAGCCGGGGTTTCCAGAAGCACGGTAAGCCGGGTCATCAACAATTACGCCAATGTGCCTCCGGAAACGCGTGACAAGGTCCTGAAAGTAATCGAAGAGCATAATTATTTCCCGAACGCCTCCGCCCAAGTGCTCGCCGGCAAGCGTTCCCGCACGATCGGGCTCTTCATGATCGAGCAAGGCAGGGTATCCGGCGACATCTTGACCAATATGCTCATCGTAAGCGTCATCGAGTGCGCCTCCGAATACGGCTATTACGTATTGACCCATATTCTCCGCGATGCGAAGGATGCCGAGCTGATCAAGGGGGTCCGGGAGATCTTCTACCAGCGCCGGATCGACGGCGGCATCTTCATCGGGGCGGATAATCCCGAGCCGTTCATCGAGGAATTGATCGCGGAAGGATTCGCGATCGGCGTCGTCGACCAGGAGCTGCCGGAGCATCCGGAGCCGAACCGGATCGTGCTTAATTTCAACAACGACTCGGGGATGAAGCAGGCCGTGGCCTACTTGGCCGGGCTCGGGCATACGAATATCGGCATCATTAACGGCGACATGAAGCGGCTGTCGGGCGTGACCAAGTTCGAGGGCTTCAAGATGGCGATGCGCATGTGCGGCCTGCAGGTGAACCCGAGATGGGTGCTCGACGGCGATTTTAACGAAACGGGCGGCTATGAAGCGATCCAAACGCTGCTGGACCGGCGGGAGGAGTTGCCCACCGCCATCGTGGCGGCCAACGACAGCGTGGCCTTCGGCGCCATCCGGGCGCTCAAGGAACGGGGCCTGCGCGTCCCGGACGACATCTCGATCATCGGCTTCGACGATCACGCGCTGAGCGAGAAGCATCACCCGGCGCTGACGACGATTCGCGTCGACCTCGGCGACATGCTGAAGCGCATGACGGCATACTTGATTACGAAGATCGAGGAGAAATCGCCCGGCGCGAAAGAAATCACGCTCGACTGCAGCCTGGTCGTCCGGGATTCGTGCCGACGAATTTAATCTGCCGGATCCGTTCGATCCCATCCGAATCTTTTGCGTCAAGCGCGTCGTCCCTGCCTGGAATCGACGCGCCTTAAAGACCCGCGGCATCGCCGCGGGTCTTTTCGCGCTGCGGGCAAGGCGCGTCGCAAACGGTTCAAAGCCGGCGCGAAGCCCGCGCGAAGCCTCAACTCGCGGCGCGAAGCCTCGCGAAGCCCGCGCCAACCCCGCGCGACAAGCGCCGCAACATGCGGGCGCGATACAACCGGCCGCGTGCCACACGCCGTACCGGCCGCGGACCTACAGCTCCCGAATCCGGATGCCGCGCCATCTGCAGGCCGCGTTCGGCGCCCAGCGGGCAGCGCCCATGCCGGGATCGTTGTCATGGATTTCGAAGGCGATATGGCCTTTGGCGCCGAGCAGCCCCCGGACCGCGGCGGCGTCGTAAGACGGATGCTGCACGGCGGCCGTGTCCATCTCGGCGATCTTCAGGCCGTTCACGTGAACGGTGATCCGCGGCGACGCTCCTTCCACGCGGATGCGGAACGTATTCCAATCGTCCCACTTCCAGATGGACAGAAATGCCTCGCCCGAGGCGGCATAGTCAAGCAGCGCCGGTTTGTCGGGGGTGAGCGGCTCGATGGAAGCCGCGGGATCCTCCAATCGCAGCCCGGCCGGCCTGCCTAGCTCGTCGTATACGGCGTCCAAGGTAAACGCGATGCCGTGAAAGCCGCCGATGCCGTTGCCGTATAAGCCGCCGATATTGCCGGACCGCCGATGATCGAGCAAAATTTGAAAGCCTTGCGAGCCAAGCGCGGAAGCGCGCACGAGAATGCCGGTATCCGCGGGCCAGTCGGGCCGGGCTTCGACTTCCAATTCGAAATCGCCGTACAAGCCGTCGCTGACCAAATAACCGCCGTATCCGCATCCGGGCGGATCCTGCCGGCCCGCGATCGCGCCGTCCTCGACCGTCCATTTGCCCGACGTCGCCGCCGCCTTCCCGTAAGCGACGCCGTCGATGTCCGGGCTGGGTCCGCCCGGATAGCGGGGGACGGGCAGGCGCGGGACGGCATGCCAGCCCGTAAGCGTGTGTCCGTCGAACAAGGGGCGGAACCCTTCGCCGTTCGTCATCGGTATGACCTCCTTGACGCATGGTGTCTCCCCGGAACGACGCGCGGGCACGAACGGCGACCGCGGACAGCGCTCAATCTGGGAGAAGTTTCAAGTTATTATAACATAAACACGTGTTTATACAATTCAAATTTCGCAACGCGGCCGATTCTTTTGGAAAAACCTTATAATTTAGAGATTGACAGCGCTTTTACGTGTTGTGTATGATGGGTCCGTGGACACGTGTTTATGCCAAGTGAGCAGATTGCTGCCAGTTCATATCGTCTGTCCCGGCCTGTGCCAGACGTCTGGACGGCCGCGGAGCGAAGGGCGGGAATGCGGCAGAATAGCTTGTTTTCGGCATATTTCCGACATTCTGCTTAGTTTGGCAGCAAGCTCGATCGCAGAACAGGGCATGGTTTTCGCGTAAACAGGGGGTCCTGTATCACCAAAAATAAACGCGTGTTTATTGCAAAGATGATAAGGAGGAGTTGTACGTGAAGAAGAGGAAACCCGGAGGCGTCTTACCGCATGTTCTGGCAGGCATGCTCATGGTGTTGGCTCTCTCCGCTTGTTCCGACAATGCGGGCTCGGGGACGGATGGAGCGCAAGAGAACGCGGGGAGTGCCAACGCCGGCATGGATCCTGCGAATCCGCTCGCCCCTTACGACCAGCCGGTCGACATGTCGTGGGCCGTGCAGACGGCGGCCGCTTCCAAGCTGCTGGACGGCGATACGTGGGAGAACAACCGGTGGAGCCAATTGATCAAGGAGAAGCTCAACATCGATCTGAAGGTGGCATTCTCCGCCGACAGCAGCACCGACGCGTACAAAAACAAGCTCAACGCCATCATCGCTTCCGGCGATCTGCCCGATGTGTTCAAGACACAGGACGCGAACGTCTTCCTGCAGCTGGCGCAGAACGGGCAGCTGGCCGATCTGACCGAGGTATTCGACAAGTACGCGTCGGACTCGCTGAAGGCGTACAAGGAACGGTTCGCCGATTCGTTCGCCGGTGCCACCATCGACGGCAAGCTGTACGCCATCCCGCGCATGAACGACAACTTCCATGAAGCGCCGTTCCTGTGGATCCGGGAGGATTGGCTGAAGAACACCAATTCGGAGCCGCCGAAGACGGTCGAGGAGATGGTCGCGCTCGCCGAGAAGTTCGCGACCGGCGACCCGGACGGCAACGGCATCAACGGCGACACGTACGGGCTCGCGCTCAACAAGGATCTGATCCGCCAGAACCATGGCAGCATCCTCGGCCTCGTATCCGCGTTCGGCGTTCCGGGCAGAGACGAGAGCATTTTTTATCGCGACGAGAACGGCAAGATGACGTTCAGCTGGATTCAGCCGGACGTGAAGAAGGCGCTCGCCGTGCTTGCCGACATGTATAAGAAGGGCCTGATCAATAAAGAATTCACGTCCAAGAACGAATCGGCGCTCGTCGAGGACATTACCAGCGGCAAGATCGGGATGGCGTACGGCGCCAACTGGGGCACCTGGTATCCCTACAACAACGTGTACAAGAAGGACGGCGTCATCGTGCACCCGTACGCGATTCCGGCGGAACCGGGCTACGACTACAAAATCGGCATCGAAAGCAACGCCGTCGGCCAGATGACGATGGTCAGCGCGGACTACAAGCATCCCGAAGCGGCGATCAAAATTCTCGACCTGTACGATCAGACCGTCAATTACTCGTCGAAGGAAGATTACCTCAAGTATTGGGCCGACGAGCAGTACCGCCTGTCCCCGCTCTATATCGACCAGCCGGGCGAGGTGTACGCGGCCGACCTGCTGAAGGCGTTCGACAAAGGCTCCCCCGACGGCCTCGCGCCCGCCGCGAAGCCGCTGTACGACTATATCAAGGGCTTCGAGGACGGCTCGCTCGCCAAGGACGACAACGCCTTCGGCACTTGGGGCCAAATGTCCAAGTCGGGCTCGCTGCCCATCGTCCTGAACAAATACATGCCCGATAACGCGATCGTCCAGAGCATCTTGGGCATTCAGCGGCCGGAAGCGTGGCTGACGAACGTGGCGTCGCTCGACACGCTGACGATTACGGCCTTTACCGACATCATCACCGGCGCCAAGCCCGTCGATTCCTTCGACAACTTCGTGCAGCAGTGGCTGAAGGCGGGCGGCCAGCAGACGCTCGACGAGCTGGATGCCATGTATCCGGCGAAATAGCTGCACCCGATGACGAAGCGCGGCCTCGGCCGGACGTTCGGCCGGCACCGCGGCGTCCGCGCTTCGCTTACCATATTAGAAGGCGGTGGCAAAGATGTTCGCGAGCCTGAAACGAAAAGACAAGCTGATGCGGGAGCTGCCGCTCTACGCCATGCTGCTTCCCGCCGTCGTGCTGGTAGCCGTCTACAGCTACGGTTCCATGGCCGGCGTCGTGATCGCATTCCAGAAATTCATCCCGGCGAAGGGGCTGTTCGGCCCTCAGCAATGGGTGGGCTTCAAAAACTTCGATACGCTGTTCTCCATGCCCAACATCGGGCCGGTCATCCGCAATACGGTCGTGATCGCCCTCTCCAAGATGATCGCGGGCGTCATCGTGCCGGTCACGTTCGCGCTGCTGCTGAATGAGGTCCGGAGCCTGCTCGCCAAGCGCGTCTTCCAGACGCTGGTCTATCTGCCGCATTTCTTGTCGTGGGTCATTCTATCCGGCATCCTGATCAACCTGCTCTCGCCGAGCGAAGGGTTCGTCAATGTCCTGCTGACCAAGCTCGGCATGGAGCCGATCTTCTTCCTCGGCGATCCGGACGCGTTCCCGGCCACGATGGTCGTCGCGGACATCTGGAAGAGCTTCGGCTTCGGCTCGGTCATTTACCTCGCGGCGCTGACGGGCATCGATCCCGCGCTGTACGAGGCCGCGGTCATCGACGGCGCGAACCGCTGGCGGCAAACCTGGCACATTACCCTGCCCGGGATCGCCTCGATCGTCGTCCTGATGAGCGTGCTCGGCCTCGCCAACATTCTGAACGGCGGCTTCGACCAGATTTATAACATGTACAGCCCCGTGGTGTATTCCACCGGCGATATTTTGGACACCTTTGTGTTCCGGCTCGGCATCGAGCAGGCGCAGTATTCGCTGTCCACGGCAGCGGGCTTGTTCAAGTCCGGCGTCTCGCTCGTCTTCATCGTGGCATCCTACTACTTGGCCGACAAATTCACCGGCTACAAAGTCTTCTGACGGAGGACAGGACTATGACAATTAAGGCTTCGCTGCCCCGCAGGCTGTTTCTTGCGGCCAACCTGGTATTTTTGCTCCTCGTCGCGCTGCTCTGCGTCGCACCGTTCATTAATCTGCTCGCGGTGTCGTTCTCCGACAAAACCGCGGTCGCGGCGGGCGAGGTGACGTTCTTTCCGGTCGGGTTCACGACGGTCTCGTACGAATTCATCACGAATACGTCGAAGTTCTTCATGTCGCTGCTGATCTCGCTGCATCGTACGGCGCTCGGCGTGCCGATCAATCTCCTGCTGATCATCCTGACCGCGTACCCGCTTTCCAAGTCGAAGACGGATTTCAGGGCGCGCAGCGTGTTCTCCTGGTTCTTCGTCGTGACCATCCTGTTCAACGCCGGCTTGATCCCGACTTACATGGTCGTGAAGAGCACCGGGCTGATCGATTCCATATGGTCGCTCGTGCTGCCCGGAGCGCTGCCCGTGTTCAGCATGCTGGTCGTCATGAACTACATGCGCAGCCTGCCGAAGGAATTGCTGGAGGCGGCCTACATCGACGGCGCGGGCCATGTGCAGACGCTGCTCAGGGTCGTGCTGCCGGTCTCGGCGCCGACGATCGCGACCGTCACGCTGTTCGCCTTCGTCGATCATTGGAACAGCTGGTTCGACGGGATGATCTATATGAACCAGATCGAGAAGTATCCGCTCCAGACGTACTTGCAAACCGTCGTCGTGAATCCGGAGGAATTCATTCGCAACAACACCGACCTGAGCGGCAATCTGTCCAAATACCTGTCGCTCGTCAGCGCGCGGACGACCGGCGCGGCGCAAATGTTTCTCGCGATGATCCCGATTCTGTGCATCTATCCGTACCTGCAGAAGTATTTCACGACCGGGCTTGTGATGGGCAGCGTCAAAGAATAAGCGAAGGGAGCAAGACGATGAAAGTATTCGTAACGGGAGGAACCGGCTTTATCGGCTCGTACGTCGTCAAGGAGCTGCTGGCGCACGGCCACGAGCTGACGCTGCTGGCCCGCAATGTCGGGAAGGTACCGGGCTTCGTCGGTCACGACCGCATCCGGCTGATCGCCGGTTCCATGGAAGATGCCGACGTCATCGCGTCGGCGCTCGCCGGGCAGGACGCCTGCGTGCATGTCGCGCTCGCGTGGCTGGAGGGGACGGCCATGGACAATTTGACGCGCGAAACGGTGCCTTCCGTGCGGCTGTTCCAGCTTGCTGCGGAAGCCGGCGTGCGCAAAATCATCTTCACTTCGTCCATCGCCAGCTTCGGCTCGGCGCCTCACGACGACAGGGGCTATATCAAGCCGGCGTCTTATTACGGCGCCGCCAAAGCCGCTGCGGAAGCGTATCTCCTCGCGATCGCCGCGCAGTACGGGATACAGGCGAATATCGTCCGGCCGGGGTATACGTTCGGCAATCCTTGCGTGGAAGGCGGGCCGCTCTACCCCGACCAGAAGCTGGTCCGGATGGTCCGGAGCGCGCTGGCCGGCGAGGACATGACCTTCGTCAAGAACGACGGCACGCAGTTCATCTGGGCGGGCGACCTCGCGAAGGTATACGCCGAGCTGCTGCATGCGGATACGCTGAACCGCGGCTATTACACGTCCGTCAGCACCGAATTCCGCACGTGGGCGCAGATCGCCGGCATGGCGGTCGAGCTGCTCGGTTCCGGCAGCCGGATTACGCTGGAGGACAAGGGACGTCCCGATCCGGGCGAGCGGCCGATCGACGTGTCCCGGATCGAGGAAACGTTCGGGTTCGCGTTCACGGCGGACGAACGGATGCGAGAGCATTTGCGGTACTTGAGCGAATTGGAAGCGAAGGCGGGCGCGCAAGCCCGCGGGTAAACGAAAGGACGGGATAGCCATGGAAAACAAGATCGGCTTTGAAGGATTCATCCAAATCGCGATCGTCGTGCACGATATTCAGAAGGCCGCCGAGACCTGGGCGGAACTGTTCGGCGTGCCGGTGCCGGAGATTCGCGTGCAGACGCCGTCCCCTAATCCGGACTTGACGTATCGCGGACAGCAGGCACTATACGGCCTCAAGCTGGCGGTGATCCGGGCCGGCGGCTTCGTCATCGAGCTTCACGAGCCGGACGACAACCCCAGCACGTTCCGCGAATTTTTGGACAAACACGGCAACGGCGTGCACCACCTCGGCTTTCAAGTCGGGGAGCGGCGGGACGCAATCGTCGGCGAGCTGGAGCAAATGGGCTACGCGCTGCGGACGGTCGGCTATTATCCCGGCAGCAGCTGGACGATCGTCGATTGCGAGGACGACTTGGGCGTGAATTTGAATATCAAGCCCCGCGCATAGCGGGCTAACAAGCGGGAAGACGAAACCGAAGGAGACGGAACAATGAAACGATCGAACGAGCCGCAACGCGTAGTCAGCATTCTGGAAACGGTCGACGTTCGGACCGGAGAGCGTGTCGCGCACGCCGAATTCGACGAACGGATCGAAGCGCCGAACTGGACGCGGGACGGCAAGCTTCTCTATAACAGCCAAGGCCGCCTCTTCGCGTACGACCTCGACGCGGGCGCCGTGCTGCCGATCGACTCCGGCTTTGCGGACCGGTGCAACAACGACCATGTGCTTTCGCCCGATCACGAGCGATTGGCGGTCAGCCATCATACCCGCGAGGACGGCAAGTCCCGCATCTACATCCTGTCGCTGCGGGGAGGCGAGCCGGTGCTCGTCACGCCGATGGCGCCCAGCTATCTCCATGGCTGGTCGCCGGACGGACGCGCGCTCGCCTACTGCGGGGAGCGGAACGGTGAGTTCGATATTTACGTGATTCCGGCAAGCGGCGGCGTGGAAACGCGGCTGACAAACGCGCCGGGCTTGAACGACGGGCCCGAATATTCCCCGGATGGCCGGCACATCTGGTTCAATTCGGTGCGGACGGGGCTGATGCAGCTGTGGCGCATGAACGCGGACGGAAGCAGCCAAACGCAAATGACGTTCGACGACGACAGCAACAGCTGGTTCCCGCACGTATCCCCGGACGGCCGGACGATCGCGTATCTTGCTTACCGCAAGGGCGACGTCGCCCCGGGCGATCATCCCGCGAACAAGGACGTCGAAATCCGGCTCATGCCGAGCGAAGGCGGCGCGCATCGCACGCTGGCGAGCTTGTTCGGCGGTCAAGGCACGCTTAACGTCCATTCCTGGTCGCCCGACGGCAGCCGGCTGGCGTTCGTCAGCTACCGGCTCGTGGATTAGCACAAGCCCGGTGCCGGGCAGCCCGATCATGAACAGGAGGAGTACACATGGAAAAGGGTATATTGGGAGCGCCGTTCGTCTGTCAGATCGCGATGATCGTGCGCGACGCGCAGAAGGCGGCGAGCCGCTTCGCGGAACTGCTGAACGTTCCGGTCCCGCAGGTCGTGACGGCCAACGCGGACGGCAGCGATACGGTCACGTACAAGGGGCAGCCGACGGACGGAAGGGTGAAGCTGGCTTTCTTCCATCTGGAGAACGTGGTCGTGGAATTCATCGAGCCGACCGAGGATCCGACGACCTGGAAGGACTTCTTGGACGAGAAAGGACCGGGCGTCCACCATATCGCCTTCAAGGCCAAGGACCGGATGCTCGAAACCGCGGCCGAGCTGGAGCGGTTCGGCTATCCGCTCATTCAGCACGGCAAGAAATACGCCTACCTGGAAAGCACGGAAGAGCTCGGCGTCATCCTCGAGCTGCTCGACATCGATTAAAGCGACGAATGAACAAGGGACAAGGCTGCTCCAACCGGAGCGGCCTTTTTGCGTATGTCATTTTTGATGACATGAGAAAATCGCTTACATGCTCCAATTCGACGTCCGTGTAAGCTTTGTGTTCGTCATATCCTCGTCTGTCTGCGATAGGCCAAACTTGTTTTCCCTGGCCGGACGGCCGCAAACCAGAGCAAAAACGACATATTCCGTATTGTCGCGTCCGATTGTCAATCGCTTTCGGGGCTTGGCGTACAGCGTTTTCAAGGAAATGGCGGAAACTACATATTTACAGCCGTGTCCGCAAGCGGCTATCGTGGAGGATGTCAAGGTCAGCTAAGCTTCCATCAACCTCTAAGGAATCGCGGCTAGCGACACCACAATCCAAGAAGGGAGTGATTCCATGCAGAACACGGAAGCGGTTCCCGCAAGCGCTCCGGCGCCCAGGACGCGGGCGGCGGGACGGCGGTGGCGAAGCATCGCCCGCAACTGGGAGCTGTACGTCTTCGTGGCGCCGGCGTTCTTCTACTTTCTTATTTTCTCGTACGGCCCGATGTACGGCATCCAGATCGCGTTCAAGAATTACGTGCCGACCAAGGGCATCTTCGGCAGCGCATGGACCGGCTTCGATCATTTCGTCCGCTTCTTCCATTCCTATTATTTCTGGGATTTGATCTGGAACACGCTGAGCATTAGCCTGTATGAGCTGGCCGTCGGCTTCCCGATTCCGATCCTCCTGGCGCTCGCCTTTAACGAGGTGCGGACGGGCTTCTTTAAGAAGCTGGCCCAGACGGTGACGTACGCGCCGCATTTCATATCGGTCGTCGTCATGGCCGGGATGATCATCACCTTCCTGTCCCCGTCGACCGGCATGGTCGTCCGCTTGATCGAAGCGCTCGGGTTCGGCAGTCCCGATTTTCTAACCGACCCGCGCTGGTTCAAGACGATGTACGTCTTGTCGGGTGTCTGGCAGAGCGCCGGCTGGGGGACGATCATCTATCTCGCGGCGCTGTCGGGCGTCGATCCGGGGCTGCACGAAGCGGCCGTCATCGACGGGGCCTCGCGCTTCCAGCGCGTGCGCCACATCAACATCCCGACGCTCGTCCCGACGATGACCATCCTGCTCATTCTGAACATGGGAAGCCTGTTCGGCGTCGGCTTCGAGAAGATTCTGCTGCTGCAAAACCCGCTGAACATGGATTCGTCCGACGTCATCTCGACGTTCGTTTACCGCTCGGGCCTCGTGGACGCCCAGTACAGCTTCTCGACGGCGATCGGCCTCTTCAATTCGATCGTTAACGCCGCGCTGCTCGTCCTCGTGAATCAGATCGTCCGCCGGACGAGCGAGAACAGTTTGTGGTAGGAGGAGGTTGCCCATGTTAACGGGCGTGAAAGAAACCGGGCGCGACAAGGCGTTCCTCGTGTTCAATTACTTGTATGTCTTCCTGGCGTTCCTCATCGTGCTGTACCCCGTGGTGTATATCATCAGCGCGTCCGTCAGCGATCCTAAGCTCGTCGCTTCCGGCGCCATGTGGCTGTGGCCGAGGGGCTTTACGTTCGACGGGTACGAACGGGTGTTCCAAAATACGAACATCTGGATCGGCTACGGCAACACGATTCTGTATACGGTCGTGGGCACGACGATCAACCTGGCGGTCACGCTGCCGGCCGCCTACGCGCTGAGCCGCAAAGATTTCGTCGGCCGCCATTTCTTTACCGGCATGTTCATGGTGACGATGTTTTTCGGCGGCGGTCTCGTGCCGACCTACCTGCTCGTGAAGGAGCTCGGCATGGTCGACACGATGTGGGCGATCGTCGTGCCGTCGGCCGCATCGATCTGGAACATTATCGTCTCCCGCACCTTCTTCCAGAGCTCCATCCCGCGGGAGCTGCAGGAAGCGGCCCAAATCGACGGCGCCTCGAACTGGCGGCTGTTCCTCACCATCGTGCTGCCCTTGTCGATGCCGATTATCGCGGTCATGGCGCTGTTCTACGGCGTCGGCAATTGGAATAGCTACTTCTCGGCGCTGATCTATCTGAACGACAACGCCAAATACCCGCTTCAGCTCGTGCTGCGCCAAATTCTCGTGCTGCAGGAGATGAGCGCCCAGGGCGGCGCCGCGCTCGACGCGTCGACGGCTTCGGCGCTAAACAGCAAGGCGGAAATCGCGGCCCTCGTCAGATACGCCGTTATCATCGTGGCGACCGTGCCGGTCGTTCTGGTGTACCCGTTTTTACAGCGGTATTTCGTGCAGGGTGTTATGATTGGCTCTATCAAGGGTTGATCTGGCCATAATCAATTTGAAGGGGGATGTTCGAATGAAAAAACTGCGCAAGGCTTCATCCGTCCTGGTCGGTTTGACCTTGACGGCATCCGTGCTGGCGGCTTGCGGCTCGGCGAACGACAACGAGGGGGCCGCTTCCGATTCGGGCGGCGCGGCGAATGGAAACGGCGCTGCAGCCACGAACGGCGCGGCGGACGCGGAGGGCGTGAAGAAGGACGGCTTTCCGATCGTCGGCAAACCGCTGACGCTGACGATGATGTCCCAGGACGCGGGCGTCGCGGACTGGAAGCAGATGCCCGTCCTGCAGGAGATGGAGAAGCTGACCGGCATTACGTTTACCTACCAGCTGGCGCCCATCGACAGCTTCGCCGCCAAGAAGAACCTGGTGTTCGCGAGCGGCGATCTGCCGGACGTGTTCTACGGCGCCGATCTGAAGCCCGCCGAGCAGGTGACGTACGGCTCGCAAGGCGTGCTGATTCCGCTGGAGAAGTACATCGACGAGGGCTACGCGCCGAACCTGAAAAAGATTTTCGACGAGCATCCGGACATCCGCAAATCGTTCACGACGCCGGACGGCCATATGTACGCGCTGCCGAACATCGATCTCTCCGCGGTCTGGTACCGCAGCCCGATGTGGTACAACGGCAAATTCCTGAAGGCGCTGAACGTGACCGAGCTGCCGAAGACGACGGACGAGCTGTACGACTTCCTGAAGCGCGTCAAGAACGAGGATCCGAACGGCAACGGCAAGCCGGACGAAGTGCCGCTCACGTCGGTCAAGCTGGACGATCTGCGGATGTTCTTCCTCGGCTTCTGGGGCATCTACGACGAGGCCGTCTACGTCGACAAAGCGGGCAAGGTGCATTACACGCCGCAGGAGGAAGGCTATAAAGGCTATCTGACGTTCATGAACCGCCTGTGGAAGGACGATCTGCTCGATCACGAGACGTTCTCCCAGACGCCCGAGCAGAAGAAGGCGAAGGGCCAGAACAACCAGATCGCGCTGTTCAACGACTGGTTCCCGTACTTCACGCTCGGCGGCGAGGCGAGCGGCGACAATCCGATGATGCAGCCGGTCAAGAGCGAAGTGCCGGATTCCCCGGTATACGGCATGCACCCGGGCATTTCCTCCAACGGCACGTTCGCGATCACGAGCAAGAACCCCGCGCCGGAAGCGACGATGCGCTGGATCGACTACCAGTATGGCTACGACGGGGCGACGCTGTTCAGCCAAGGACCGGAGAACACGCTCTGGAAGTATAAGGACCAGGCAACTCACGAGAAGGAGTGGCTGCCGGTTCCGGGCGGCGGAGACCGCGAGGAATACCGCGGCAAGCTGACGCCGAACTACGGCATCCTGACGCCGGGCATGAGCTCGAGCGAGCTGACGAAGGGGCTGCGGAGCGAGTTCGACGACTGGATCGACAAGGAGAACGAGGCAAAGCTGAAGCCGATCGGCAAGGCGCCGTTTCCGAACGTCTACCTGACGAACGACGAGCAGACGGAAGCGACGACGCTGCTGTCCGATCTCGACACGTACGTGCAGCAGATGGAAGCGAAGTTCGTCACGGGGCAGGAGCCGCTCTCCAACTGGGACAAGTATATCGCCCAGATCAAGAAGATGGGCGGCGACCGGATCGCGGAGCTCTATCAAGGCGCTTACGACCGCTGGAACACGGGGAAATAATCCCCGTCCGGCGGCGCGCGAACGCAATACACGCCCGGCCGAAGCGGCCGGGCGTTCGTATCTTCGGAAACGGGCGGGCGTTTACGCCTCCTCCAGCTCCGCGGCCGCTTCCGCCGCGCTTGCGGCGGCGAACAGCTTGCGGTACTGGCCGGGGGTATGGCCGGTTTCCTTCTTGAACTTGCGGATAAAGTTCGGCGCGTCCACGTACCCGACCCGCTGAATGATGTCCTTGAGCGGATCGCCCGTCGTCGCGAGCTCGCGCATGACCTGCTCCAGCCGCCGCTGCCACACGTATTGGACGAAGTTAAGCCCCGTCTTCTCCTTGAAGGAGCGGCTGAGGTGGGACGGCGAGATGCCGAACTCGAAGGCGACCGTCTCGAGGCTCAGGCTCGCGTCGGCGTACTGAACGTCCAGATGCGCGGCGATCCGTTCGATGACGCATTGCTCTTCCTTCCGGTTGCTCTGTTCGACCAGCCGGCACAGCTGGGAACACAGGCCCAGCAGGCCGCGTTCCAGCTCGTCCATGGACTTGCCGTACAGCATGTTCGGCGAGACGTCCTGCAGCAGGCGATGATGGCCGAGCTCGGAGGCGGTCTTCAGAATCGTATTCAGCACGTCGAGGCACATGCACCGCGTGAGCAGCGCCGACTGCTCCGACGTCTGCATGCTCCGGAGCGCGTCCCCGATCATCTGGGCGGCGACGCCGTCATTGCCCTGCTTCAAGCTCTGGGCGAGTTTCATCAGCGTGTTGGAAGGAATCCAGACCGCTTGCTCCGAAGGGTAAGAGAGCTTCTCGAAGTACGTGACGGTGCCGCTGCCGGACGAGACCCGCAGCTCGAACGCCGAGCAGGCTTCGATGAACGACTGGTTCAGCTGATCGGGTCCGGCGTAGCACGTGCCGACGCCGACGACGGGAATGAAGTCGAGCGCTTCCAGCATCGTGCTCCGCACGGCTTCGACGATGCGCCGGACGTGCTCGAACGCTTCCGTCCCGCCGACGGGATCGAAACCGATGATCAGGCCGAATTGATCGAGCTGCGACAGCTCGACGCCATAGCCCTCGGCGTTCAGCGCCGGGAATTCCAGCTGCGCGAGCAGCTCGGCCATCTCCTGGCGCTCCGCTCTGCCAAGCTCGCCGCTCTCCTCCCAGCCGGCCACGATGACGAAGTGCCGGGCCCGGTCGAACGAGAGGCCGAACGCTTCCTGCAGCTCCGGCGCGAGGCTCCGGGCATGGCCGTGCTTCAGCAGCAGGGAGAGGAAATGATTGCGGGCGAACGGCTCCTGCAGGTCGGCGCGCGAGCTGTAGTCCTGCAGCGCGGACCGGATCCGGTCCAGCTCGTTGCGCGATGCCGGCGGCCCGCCTGCCGGCCCGTCCGATTCGGTCTTCGCCGCCGCGAACGCGACGAGCGACGAGATCGGCCGGTATTGCGCCCGGGCGAGCAGCAGCGCGATAGCAGCGCCGGCGGCGACGACGATCGCGAAGAGCATGATGACGAAGCTGCGCACATGAAAGACGCTGCTGAAGAATTGCGCGCTCGGCATGACGGTCACGTACGTCCAGCCGTTCGTGGCCGAGCGTATGGCGACGATCGAATGCGCCTTGCCGTTCAGGTCGCGGGCGGAAATGCCCGGCGTCAGCGTGTCGAACAGGGATTGCGCTTCGGCGTCCGTCAGCGCTTCGCCCTGCCGGTTATCCACCAGCGGGCGGCCCCGGTTGTCGAGAATATATGTTAAGCCCTTGTAATTGCCGAGGGTTGAATCGATCAGGCTCGTCAGCTCCGATTCCTTGATCAGGTACATGACGGTCCCGTGCGGATGCGGATTATTCGGCGTAATCGGATTGAGATAGGCGAGCATCGTTTCCTGCAGCCCGTTCGGCTTGGCCACGCTGTCGGCGGGGCGCATCGTCGGGTACCGGACGTCGTTCAGATCCCGAAGTAGAGTATCCTTGTCCCACTGCCGGAAACGGACGTTCTCGGCGAACACATCGTAATCGTTCAGGCCTTTGCTGGAGTAGATCCGATCGTCGCCGTGGAAGTACAAGTAGAGTTCTCCGATGATGGAGCTGGTCGCCTTGTACTGGTCCAAGGCCGCGATGGCTTCGCCCGCGTAGATCGGATCGTGCACCCGGTAAGCGGTCAGCCGTTTGTCGTAGGAGATGCGGGAGGCGATCTCGCCGAGTTCCTTCATCCGGCCGTCGACGATGACTTTGGCCTGCGTGAGCTGAGCGAGCCGGGCTTGCTCGATTTCGGAGCGAAGGTTGTCGACGGCGTTGCGGTAGACGAACACCGTCAAGCAGACGAGCGGGAGGAGCAAAATGAACAAATACGACCAAATGTAGTTCATGAACAACCGGGATTTAAAGTAGGTCATGCTTCTATTTGCCTGCCTCCTTGCCGAATGGCCTTGCGCCAAGTTGTTTACATGATAGCAACAAAAACGCGGTTTGAACATAGCCCGCACGGAGGGATCGACATGAAACTCGGCGAAGTGCCGGAACCGAAGATCGACTATAACCCCAAACATTATATCTGCAAACGCGCCGCTGGGGCCTTGGTCCTGGACGGCCGCGTCGACAAGCCGTTCTGGGAGGCGGCGGACTGGACGGACGATTTCGTCGACATCGAAGGCGATCTTCGTCCGAAGCCCGCCAAGCGGACCCGGGCCAAGATGCTGTGGGACGACGACTATTTCTATTTCGCGGCGGAGCTGGAGGAAGACCAGATTTGGGCGACGCTGACGGAGCGCGACTCGGTCATTTTCCACGACAACGATTTCGAAATCTTCATCGATCCGGACGGCGACACGCACGGCTATTACGAGTTCGAGATCAACGCGCTGAACACGGTATGGGACCTGCTGCTCCCGAAGCCGTACCGCGACGGGGGACCGGCCGTGAACGGCTGGGATATCGCCGGCTTGAAGACGGCGGTGCATATCGAAGGCGAGCTGAACCGTCCGGGCGCGGACAACCGGAAGTGGAGCGTGGAAGTCGCCATGCCGTGGGACAGCCTGAAGGAATACGCCGCCGAGGGGCGGCCGCCGGTCGCGGGCGACTATTGGCGGGTCAACTTCTCTCGCGTCGAGTGGCGGGCGGAGGTCCGGGACGGCGAGTACCGCAAGACGCTGAATCCCGAGACGGGCCGGCCGTATCCGGAGGACAATTGGGTGTGGTCGCCGATGGGGCTGGTCAACATGCATTATCCGGAGCTGTGGGGCTTCGTCGTGTTCGCGGACGCGAACGGGCCGTCCTCGTTCGCGCTGCCGGCGGACGAACGGATCAAGTGGGCGCTGCGCCGGCTCTATTACAAGGCGCGCAATTACCGCGCGGTTCACGGCGTATATCCGGACGGCGCGGCGCTGCTCGCGGGCGAGACGCGGGAGACCGGGCCGGCCGCGGAGGCCGCCGCGTGCGAGCCCGTCATCGAGACGACGCGCAGCTTGTTCCAGATCACGGCGCCGTCCGCGGACGGGAGCGCGGTTTATTGCATTCGCGAGGACGGAAAATTATGGAAGGAGTCGATTTGAATGGCTATGACGCAGCCCGCCGCGTTTTCGTTGGACGACGCGGCCATGGCGCGCATTGAGCGCAAATTCCAGGAGAAGCGGGCGATCGCGCAGGCCCGGGAGGACGCGCTGTTCGGGGTGTTCCAGGACGCGCTGACGGACGAGGAACGCTGGGCGCTGAAGTATCTGTACGCCTATATGCCGGTCATCGATCTGGCTGATTATGACGGGACGCTGTTTCTGAACCACGTGCGCACGACGCTCGAGATCCGCCGGCGGATGCCTTGGGGCGCGCGGGTGCCGGACCACTTGTTCCTGGCGTTCGTGCTGCCGTACCGGGTGAACACGGAGAACATCGAGGATTCCCGCGGCATGCTGCACGCCGAATTGGCCGGCCGCACGTTGGCGCTGTCGATGGCGGACGCGATTCTGGAGACGAATTATTGGTGCCACGAGAAAGCGACGTACGTCGGCAGCGACCTGCGGACGCTCTCGCCGCTCGGCATGATCCGGAACGCGCGCGGGCGCTGCGGCGAGGAGTCGACGCTGGCCGTCGCCGCGCTGCGGAGCATCGGCATTCCCGCCCGGCAGGTGTACACGCCGCGCTGGGCGCATTGCGACGACAATCACGCATGGGTGGAGGCGTGGGCCGACGGAGCGTGGCATTATTTCGGGGCGTGCGAGCCGGAAGCCCGGCTCGACCAAGGCTGGTTCAGCCCGCCCGCGCGCCGGGCGATGCTGGTCAATACCCGCATCGCCGGGGATTACCCGGGGCCCGAGGACGTGACGCTGGCCGACGCGTGGTACACGGAAATCAATCTGCTGCCGAACTACGCGCCAACGCGGACGCTCACGGTCGTTGCAAGGGACGGGCAGGGTGATGCCGTGCGCGGCGCGCAAGTCAGGTTCGAGCTGTACAATATGGCGGAGTTCTTCCCGATCGCGGCGCTGCCGACGGACGAGCATGGCGAGGCCCGCTTGACGACCGGTTACGGCGACCTGCTCGTTCGGGCGGTGAAGGATGAGTTGTGGGGCGAAGCGTTTGCCTCCGCCGGCGACGGCCGCATCGAGCTCGTGCTCGGCCGCCGGGAGCAGCCCGCCGGCGCGGTCGACGCGGACTTGACGCCGCCGCCCGAGCTTGAGGGCGAGGCCCAGGCGCCGCTGTCCGAAGAAGCGGCCGAGCGGCACCGGCGCCGCCTCGAGGAGGGGACGCGGATTCGCGCCGCGTACGAGGCGTCGTTCCTAAGCGAAGCCGAAGCGGCGGAGCTGGCCGCGGCGGGCGGGCTGCCGGCGGAGCGGGTCTGGGACGTGCTGCGCAAGGCGCGGGGCAACGCCCGGGAGATCGCGGCGTTCCTTCGCGAGCAGGCCGCGGTTCACGGCGAGTGGCCGCTGCGGCTGCTTGAGAGCTTGAACGAGAAGGATCTGACGGATACGCTCTCGTCTTCGCTGACGGATCACCTATTGGGCGCGATGCCGCACCGCAAGGCGTTTCCGGAGGACATCTTTGTCCGCTACGTCCTCTGCCCCCGCGTGCTGCACGAGATGATCGTGCCCTGCCGCGGCTTGTTCGCCGGCGCCTTCGGCGATGAGGAGGCCGCCGTGTTCCGGGCAGCGCCGGACGCGCTGGCGCGCTGGCTGGGCGAGCGCTTCGGCTTGTGGGAGGCGGATGTGCCGAACCTGCAAGGACGGGGCAATCCGGCCGGCAGCTTCCGGCTGATGCGCGGCGACCGGGTCAGCCGGGATATTCTGTTCGCGGCGCTGTGCCGCGCGCTCGGCATTCCCGCCCGGCTTCACCCGAGCGAGCTGAAGCCGCAGTATTGGACGGCCGGTCATTGGGCAGATGCGCTGTACGGCGGCGGGACTGCCGAAGGAGCGGCGAATGGCGAGGCGGCGGGCGTCCGCGGAACGGTGCGCCTCCAGCGGGATCCGGCCGCGGCGCCCGACGCGCCGGAGGCGGCCTACGCCGAGAACTTCACGGTCGCCCGGCTCGCGAACGGCGCGTATGTCACGCTGCTCGATCCGTTCGGCGCCGCCGGCGTCTATGATGCCCCGTTCGAGGCGGGGCCGGGCGAGTACCGGCTGACGACGGGCGTGCGCGCGAAGGACGGCGCCGTGAAAGCGAGGTTATCGTACTTCGCGGTGCGGGCGGGCGAAGAGTCGCAAGTGACGCTGTCCTACCGCAGCGCGGCGGAGGCGCTTCCCGTCTTGGGCACGCTTCCGGCCGACCGCCCGTTCGCGCTCGCGGACGGAACAGCCCGGCGTCTCGGCGAGCTGGCCGGCCGCAAGGGCGCGCTCGTCGCCTGGCTCGAGCCGGAGCGCGAGCCGACGAAGCATTTGCTGCGCGAGCTCGCCGAGCTGGCCGCGCCGTACGCGGCGCTCGGCGCGCCGATCGTGCTCGCCGCCGGCGGCGCAGAGCGGGACGCGGCGTTCGACGCCGCCGCGTATCCGGACTTGCCGGCCTGCGCGGCGTTCGTACGGGACGCGCGGTCGGCGAACTGGGCGGGCGTGAACCCGCAGCCTTCCCGCGAAGCGGGGTACCCGCATCTCTTCGTGGTCGACGAGCAGCTGCGCGTGCGGTACGCGTCTTCGGGTTATCGGATCGGAACGGGGAGGGAAGCGCTGCGGCTCTTGCACGCCATCGCATCCTTCGACATATCTAACGGAGGTGAGAACGCATGACCAAGCAACCATATATCAAGGCCGGCTACGTCGTGGACGGGAAGCTCCCGTCGCTGCGGCCGGAAGATTTGGCAAAGCTGACCCATCTGAACATCGCCTTCGGCCACGTGCGCGAAGACGAGATTCGGACGGATCACTTGAAGCATCTGGACCGATTGCGCGTGATCAAGCGGGATTATCCGGAGCTTCGCCTCCTGCTGTCCGTCGGCGGCTGGGGCGCGGGCGGGTTCTCGGAAGCCGCGTCGACGGAGGCAGGGCGGGCGAGCATGGCCGCCTCGGCAGTGCGCGCGCTGGCGGAGCATCCCTTCGACGGTATCGATCTCGACTGGGAGTATCCGTGCTACGGCGTAGCGGGCATCGCCTCGAGTCCGGAGGATAAGGGGAATTTCACCCTGCTGCTTCGGGCGATCAGGGAAGCACTGGATCTGAAGGGCGCGGAGGACGGGAAGCGGTACCTGCTGACGATTGCCGCGGGAGCCGACGCGTATTACGTGGACGGAACGGAGATGCGCGAAGCGCAGCACGTGCTGGACTTCATCCAGCTGATGACCTATGACATGCGCGGCGGCTTCCAAATCTCGACCGGACATCACACGAATCTGTATACGCCGGACGGGGATTTGTTCCGCATCAGCGCGGATGCGTCGGTACGGCTGTTCGCGGAGGCGGGCGTGCCGAAGGAGAAACTGGTGATCGGCGCGGCGTTCTACTCCCGCATCTGGAACGGCGTGCCCAACCGGGCGAACGGGCTTCATCAGATGGCGGCCGGCACCGGCGGCTATGGCCCCGACTTCACAGTGCTGGCCGCGGACTATATCGGCAAGAACGGCTACGTCCGCCATTGGGACGGACAGGCTTGCGCGCCGTATCTGTTCGACGGAAGCCGGTTCATCTCGTACGACGACGAGCAATCGATCGCGTGCAAGTGCGATTACGTGATCGCGAACGGTTTGGCCGGCATCATGTTCTGGGAATACAGCTGCGACGACACGGGCCGGCTGATCGACGCGATGCACCGCGGGCTTCGTTGAACGGCGCCGCGGGAAGGGCGCGATAGGCGCACCCGGCTCGCGGGCGAGACGCAGTGACGGGCGATGAGTATGCGAGGACGGGACTGTTCCATAGCCGTGAGGCTTGGCGCAGTCCTTTTTCAAATTCGTATTGGTGGAAAATGGCGTTATTATTTGGCAAGCGTTTACAGTTACTGGGACCTTGACGCTAGGTATTCGGATTTGCCATACTAATGGGATGGAAAATCGAAAATCACAAATCATCCGGTATACGGAATCGCTTATTCAACACAAAGGCTACGCCGCTTTCAGTTATGACGACCTGGCCAAGCATTTCGGCGTCACGAAAGCGAGCATTCACTATCATTTCGAGAAGAAGGAGGATCTGGGGCTTTCCGTATTGGAACGGCTCTATCAGCGGCTGGCCGAGTTTTCGTCGCGAGTGGCGGTCTCGCAGGAGCCGGTCGAGGAGAAGCTGGTGCGGTTCACCAAGCTGCAAATGGAGGAGTTCGCGGACAATGTCATTTGCCCGATTTCCTCGCTGCAGGCCGATTTCGAGCTGCTGCCCGATAGCATGAAGGAGAAGCTCCAGGCAATCAGCCGTCTGGAGCTGAGCGTGATGCAAGACATCATCTCCGATAGAACGTCCTGCCTCAAGACCGATTCGCGCGCGGTCGCGCTTGCCGTGCTGGCTGCCATCAAAGGCTCGCTGCAATATCGGCGTGTCATATCGGAAAATTTTCTGCCCGACATTTTAAACGGCATTTGCCGGATTTTGACGAAACCATAGCGGCGCAATGCCGCGCCCGCGTAACGGACTGCCCCGAAGGGGCGGTCTTTTTTTTTACAGGTTTTTCCGGATACGCGTGCGCATGTATAGACCGTTGGCGGCGGAACCGGCTCCAGCCGCCGACACCATTGTGATTAAATGTAACACATCTTTCGGGATTACAGGCTTGCTTTTCACAGATGTTTAAAAACAGATGTTTAAAAAAATAAATTTATTGACTCTCATAAATGGATTTATATATAATTTTCTCAGAATTTGGACGGATTTTGTCATAATATCTGACACCATATTCGATCTTCAGACGCAAGCCTTGTGAACTTCGGGGGAGGTCAATCGCTCGATAGGGACCGTAGGCACGCACATCCGAGACTAAGGGGGGATCGCATTCCCAATTCGAGCTGATGATTTTTAGCGTCCTGCGCGGCAGGCTGCGTCCGTAGCCCTCGTTTTTTCTCCTTATTTACAAGATGGTCACATTTTCACCGCGCCTTTCCACGAATCGCGCGAATCTTGTCGTGACGTCCATCATCCTAGCAATCTATTTAGATCCTGATTGATAGTTTGAACCGGCGTCTGATCCGCTATTTAGTTTGGCGAACTATGTATTTCTTGTTTGCCCCGGAGTCCCGCGCTGCATGTTCTTCATCCTGACCGGCCATTACCGCGAGTGGGACGGGCACCGGCAGCGTCATGGTTTCCATTCGTCCACAATTCAGTCATGACAGCATGACAGAAGGAGCGAAAATCTTGAAAAGAAAAGCAACGAAACGTTCTTTCGCGATGATGCTTTCCGCGTCGCTGGCGTTTGGCCTGTTTCCGTCCGCCTTGCACGCCGAGGCGATTGCGGACATGCCGTTGAAGTCCGCACCGCCGATGGCGCCGAACGGCATCCCGAAGCTGGACCGGCCGTTCGAAGCGCCCGGCGGACAGCGAGTCATCGTGAAATACAAGGATAGCGCCGATCGGACCCGCGTCCGCGCGGCATCCGCGGCGGAGCGGGTTGAGCCGCTGTCGAGATTCAACATGGAAGTTCTGGACCTCGCCCCCGGCACGGATGCCGGAAGCGTTGCCGCGAGCCTGAGCGCGAACCCGGACGTGCTGTACGCCGAGCCGGATGTCAGGATTCGCAAACACGAGTCCTTGAAACCGAAGCCGAACGGCGCTTCGCCGGGCGCAAGCGCCTCGGATTCCGCGAGCGGCAAGCCGCCCGCTGCGTCCCCGGACTCGGCTGCAGCGCTGCCGAAGGCGGCTTCGGAAGCAGCCGTCTCGGCCGTCGTTCCGTCTTATCCGAACGATCCGCTGTTCTCGTCCCAGTGGGGCTTGCACAACGAAGGCCAAGACATCGAAGGCTCGACACCCAGTAACGACGTCGACGTCGACGCGCCGGAGGCGTGGGGCGTTACCAAGGGCTCGCCGGATACGATCGTCGCGATCCTGGATACCGGCGTGGACATTAATCATCCGGATTTGGCCGCCAATGTCTGGCATAACGCCAAAGAGATCCCGGGCAACGGCGTCGATGACGACGGCGACGGATTCATCGACGATTATTACGGCTGGAACTTCTACGGGAACGACAACCAGCCTTACAGCATTTACGACGATGACTTCTACGGCACGCAGATCGCCGGCGTCCTTGCGGCGAAGGACGAGAATTCAACCGGGATCTCCGGCGTTGCGCCGAACATCCGTTACATGCCGCTCAAAGTCATGGGCAGCGGCGGCGGTTACGTATCGGACGCCCTGCGCGCGATCGACTACGCCGAGCGGATGGGCGCGAAAATCGCGAATATCAGCTGGTCGACGGAAACGTACAGCAACGCGCTCAAGGATGCAATCAACGCCTCCGATATGCTGTTCGTCACGAGCGCTGGCGAGGATTACGTGAATACGAACAAGGACGATTTTCCGGAATACCCGGCGGCTTATGACAGCGATAACATTCTATCGGTTGCCGGTCTCGGCATGGACGGACATTTTTACAATGTTTATGGCATGAAATCCGTCGATATCGCAGCGCCGATCCTCAAGATTATGACGACCCTCCCGACCCGCGATCCCGGCGTCGGAGCGGAGATCGACAACGGCACGTATAAAGTAATTTACAACGAAATGGGCTTTGAAGGCATGTGGACGGGCAAGGCCGACAAGATCGAGAATCGCCAGGAAAGCTTCGACCGCTCGCTGGCGTACCTGGGCAAGCCGGACGGCAGCGCCTCGTCGATCCTGTTGGTCGACGACGAAGAGATTCCCGAAGAAGATGACTTCAGCATCCTCTGGAGGTACAAGAGCCATCTTGATGCCGCAGGCGCCGATTACGATATCGTCAAGGTCCCGTCTGGCGCGGACGGCCCTTCCCTCGAGAAGATGAGCCAGTACGACATCGTCATCTGGTTCACCGGCTTCGGATTCGGCTCCTCGCCGGACGGTCGGCCGACGACGGTACTGCGCGGCGCGGACCAGACCAATTTGACTTCGTACTTGAACGGCGGCGGCCATCTGATGCTTACCGGCGCAGGGGCGCTTACCAACATCGAGACGAGCGATTTCGTGAAGAACGTGCTGCATCTGGACTTCGTGCGCTACGACTTCTTCCGAGGCTACAGCGACATCAGCCGCTGGAGAACGGCCGAAGGGCAGCCCGGCACGATCTATGACGGCCAGCGCTACGATATTACTGGGATCACCTTCGCGGATTACAAGTCCTATGACGAATCCATCGCCCACATCAATTTGGCGGTGCCGATGCCCGATTACGATTACGATACCGGCTCGTATTTGGCTCCCGCTTACGCGTCCGGCGCCGCAGCGCTCGTGCTTAGCCAGGATCCGACGCTAGACGCGAAGGAGGTCAAAGAGCGGGTCCTTCTCTCGGGCAAGCATCTCGAGAGTCTGTGGAACGATGACAGGCAGGGTTACATGGACAACGGCCGCATGGTCGACGCGTTCCGGGCCGTGAGCGACGATGACGTTCCCGGCAAGCCGCTTAAGCCGCTGCAGACGGATTCGATTGATTCAGGCGATATGCAGGACATGTACTACGTCCATTTGAACGCCGGCGATAAGTTGAATCTGTCGTTGTCGGCAGAAACCGGCTCGAACTTCATGCTGGCGCTTTATAATCCGGATTTGAAGTCGCACATGGACTGGGATGCACAAGATAAAGTGCTTGGATCGTCCGTGGCGGCGGGCGAGCCGGCGACAATCGCCTATCAAGCCGACAGGACAGGCTACTATTACGTGGGCGTTTTCTTCATGGGCAGCTCCGGTACCTATACGCTCGGCATGAATGCGGATCCCGCGAATACGGCGGGCACATACGAGGATAACGCCGGCGCGGTTGCGTTCGAGGGCCCGTGGGCCGAGAAGGCGGACGACGGCTATTCCGGCGGCACGATCAAGACCGTCGATTCCGCCGGCCGCGCGAAGTTCGCGTTCACCGGCAGCCGAATCGAGCTGACGGCGCTCAAGGACGACACGATGGGCATCGCGGACGTCTACATCGACGGCGTCAAGACCGCCTCGCCGTCCTTGTACGGCAAGACGCCGCAACCGAAGCAGACAATCTATGAGCAATCGCTGCCTTACGGCTACCATATTATCGAAGTGGCCTGGACGGGCAAGGCGGACCCGGCCGCGAAGCGGACCGTGCATGCGATCAACGTGGAC
The DNA here is from genome assembly GCF_042653205.1 of Paenibacillus sp. GCM10023250. Taxonomy (NCBI): domain Bacteria; kingdom Bacillati; phylum Bacillota; class Bacilli; order Caryophanales; family Paenibacillaceae; genus Paenibacillus; species Paenibacillus sp. GCM10023250. The sequence goes on from NZ_JBHSHY010000021.1 coordinate 92,339, forward strand.
GCGTTCGTCGTCGGCGACGGGGGCGGCACGTATACGTCGGTCGCGGAAGAGTCGGACAACGCGTTTCAATACGAAGGACTCTGGTCCCTGCAGACGAACGCCGGCTACTCCGGCGGCGGCGCGCGGGAGACCGATAGCGCGGGTGCGTACGCGGTATTTTCGTTCACCGGCACGAACGCGGTACTGAAAGCCGCGACGACGCCGAAGAGCGGCAAGGTCACGATTCTGGTCGACGATCGGCCCGAGACGGCGAAGACGGTCGATCTGTACAGCGAGGCGACGCGTTACCAGGTGCCGGTCTTCGATACGGACACGCTGTCTTACGGTCCGCACACGCTGCGCATCGTCAACATCCATGCGAAGAACGAGAAGTCCGGCGGGTACAGCATGAACGTCGACGCCGTCGTCGTGAAGAAGCCGGCGGGCGGCGAAAGCTTGAAAATTTATCAGGACATGAGCCCGTTCGTGAGCTTTACCGGCGTTTGGACTACGCACCTGTCCGCCAAGAATTCCGGCGGCAGCGCCAAATACTCCGATGCGACCGGCAATGCCGCGAAGCTGGCCTTCTTGGGGACGAAGGTCACGGTGTTGGCTCAAACCGGGGCGAGCCGGGGCATGGTCGATATTTATATCGACGGCGCGAAAGCGAACGAAGAACCGGTCGATTTGTACAGCGAAGACTTCCAATACCAGGTGCCGGTATTCGAATCAGCCGTTCTGCCTTCCGGAAGCCACGAGATCAAGGTCGTCAACACGGGCGGGAAGAACGACCGGTCCTCCGGCCATACCGTCAGCATCGACGCGTTTTACGTTATCAAATAGATCCGGCTTGCACTAGCATCGGCGCTTCTTAACATTCATGGGAAATGGGGAACCGAGACTTGAAAAACGTACTCTTGAAAAAGTCGGCCGCTCTGACGGCGGCCGCGCTGCTGCTCCTGAACGTGCCTGCGCACGTGTTCGCCGCGGATAACGCGGCGGCCGGCGCGATGAGCGGCATGCCGAAACTCGACTACCAGCAGCTGAAAGCGGCTCTTGCGAAAGCGTCGTCGGCCGAAACATCGTCGGCGCCGATTATCTCGCCGAACTTGAACACGAAATCGACCGGCAGCGTGAACGTCATCGTGCGGTTCAGCAAGGAACCGGTAACGCTCGGCCGCTATGCTGCCCAGTTGCGCAGACAGGCGTTCTCGGCGCAAGCGGCGACGCAGGCGATCCAGCAAGAGCAGGCCGCTTTCGTCAGCGCCTCCAAGGCGAAAGGCGTGTCGCTGAAGGTGAACCGCAAATTCAATACCGTTCTGAACGGCATGGAAATCACGGTGCGCGCGGACCAGATTCCGACGCTGGCGAAGCTTCCGGGCGTTGTCGGCATCAGCGAAAACCTGACGTATTATCCGCTTGCCGCGGACGGCGGCGGCGCGGCCGTCGCGGCCGGTCCGGTCTACGACGATGCCCCGCTTAAGCAAATCGGCGTCGATAAAGCCTGGGCGGAAGGCTACACGGGCAAGGGCATGAAGGTAGCCGTCCTGGATACGGGCGTCGATTACAGTCACCCGGATTTGACCATCGCCGGCGGCTACGACTCCTTTAATCAAGACATCGATCCGTATGAGGATACGCCGCTGACGCCGAATCAGGATCCGCTCGGCATTGGCTTCGAGGGCACCCAGCACGGCACGCACGTCTCGGGCACGATCGTGGGCCGGGCGCTCAACACGTCGGCGTCGCAGGTTCAGAAGGGCGTCGCGTACGACGCGGATTTGTACGTCTACAAGGTGCTCGGCAGATTGTCGAACGGGCTTGTGCGAGGTGACTCGGCCTCGATCATCGACGGCATCGAGCGGGCGGTCCGTGACGGCGTGGACGTTATCAACATGTCGCTCGGCGCAGACGTGAACAAGAACCCGAACTCGCCGGATTCGATCGCGGTTAACAACGCGGTGCTGGCGGGGGTCACCGTCGTCGTCGCGAACGGCAACGCCGCGATGGATGGTCCGTATTATTACTCGATGGGCGAGCCTGCGGCGGCGCAGCTGGCTTTCGCCGTCGGCGCGGCAACGAGCCCGAGCGGCATTCCGATCTACAGCGCGAGCGTTACGCACCAAATCTCGGGCGGCGCCCCGTCCGAAGCGAAGCCGCTGAAGCTGGCCCAATGGAAGACCGGCCAAGAGGACTTCGAAGCCTTGTTCGGCAGCGATCCGATCGAAGCCGTGTACGTGGGGCTCGGCAAGGATACCGATTACAAGAACGTGAACGTGACGGGCAAGATCGCGTTCGTGTCGCGCGGCGACCTCACCTTCGTCGATAAAATCGCCAACGCGAAGAAGCACGGCGCGCTTGCCGTCATCATGTTCAACGGCAACGCGAAGGTCGTCGGCGGCGTGACGGTTCCCGATCTGACCGAGGACCAGGCCGGACGCAACGGCTTGATCGGCCTTGATTCGGGCTCGGGTCCGGACAATATTCCGACGTTCGACATGGCCGGCGCCGATGGCCGGGCGCTCGCGCGCCAGCTGACGGCCGCCGCGGGCAAGACGCTCAGCTTTACGTTCCAAGCCATTCACAAGCAGATCGACAAAGGCGATCATATGGCGGATTTCAGCTCCCGTGGACCGAATTCGGACGGCAATTACAGCATTAAGCCGGACCTTGTCGCGCCGGGCGTCAATATCTATTCAACGTGGCCGATGTACGGCAAGGACCATCCGGGCACGGATTACAGCCAGGCTTACATGCGCGAATCGGGCACGAGCATGGCGACGCCTCACGTCGCGGGACTCGCGCTGCTCGTGAAACAAGCGCACCGGGACTGGAGTCCGCTCGATATCCGCGCCGCGCTCGACAACACGTCGGAAGGCATCCAAGACGAATTCGGAACGCGCTATGATGTCTACTCTCAAGGCTCGGGCCGGGCGAATGTAGCAAACGCCATCGCGACGCCTGCTCTGCTGAAATCGATGGACCCCATCACGATTTACGACAGCAACATGAACGCGATGCAGATGGCGAGCGAAGCGGGCAGCGTCAGCTTCGGCATGATCGAAGCCGGGTCGCAGGTAGCGAAGCCGCTGGAACTGGAAAACAAGTCGGACGAAGCCCTGACCTATAAGGCGCGCGTGGAAATGCACCCCGAGGTCACGTCGGATCCCGATCCGCTTCGCGCCGTGCCGACGCCGGACGTCTCCAAGATCGGCATGACCCTGGAAGGACTGAACGAGGACGGCACGCTGACGGTTGCGCCCGGCGGCGATGCGGACTTCGCGCTGAAGGCCGAAGCGCAAGCGGACGCGGCGGACGGCGTGTATGAAGGTGAAGTGGTGCTGGAGAGCGAAGGCGTGCCGACGCTGCACCTGCCGTTCGTCCTTCACATCGGCGAAGATTCCGATCCGACGGAATGGGGCATCACGGATGTGAAGACGTCGGATATGGTGGCCGCTCCTAATCATCCGATCGATTTGACGGCGAAGCTGAACGCCAAGGACATTCAGGAGCTTGCGCTGGTGGCCGAGCCGTTGGATCCATTCACGCCGGGATGTCTCGTATCAGAGATGTACGACACGGAGCTGTCGACCATTCCGACCGGGCCGGTCAAATTCGAGCAGATTGACGGCAGCTGCATCAATACCGACGATCTGCGGCTAGACGACGAGGGGAATTACCTTCTCAGCGTGATGGAAGGGGTCTATGAGCTCAAACTGGTCGCGCTGCACATCGATAAAAAGACGGGCGAAGCCGATTACGACCACATGCAAGTCGCATACACGACCGTCAAGTTCAGTAGTAACGCGATACCTGGCGACGGTAACCCGGGCGATGGTAACCCGGGCGACGGTAACCCGGGCGACGGTAATCCGGGCAATGGTAATCCGGGCAATGGTAATCCGGGCAATGGCAATCCGGGCAATGGCAATCCGGGCAACGGCGTTCCGGGCGGATTACCTGGCGGTACGACGGGCAACGGGGGCGTGACGCCTTCGGCAGGCGCCATTGTGCCGACCGTCCTCGAGCAAGGCCAAACGGCTATAGCCGCCGAAACGTCAACCGCGCTTCAAGGCGACCAGTTGGTCGTGACCGTGACGGACGAAGCGCTGCGGCAGGCAATCGCGGCCGCGAAGCAATCCCCGGCGGCCATTACGCTGAGCGCGGCGGACAAGAACGCGGCGCAAGCGCAGCTGCAGCTGACGCCTGCGCAAGTCGGCTTGCTGCGCGAGGCGCCGGCGAACAGTTCGGTCGTCTTCACGTGGAACGATACATCCTCCGTCGCCTTCCCGCTGTCGGCGCTCAAGGGCGCAGCGGACGGCGCGGGATTGAACGTGCTCGTTGCGAAGAATGAAGCGTCCAAAGCGAAGTTCCGAGCCGCGTATCCGGAAGCCGAGCTTCTCGGCGACGCCTACGCGTTCGAAGCGGAATTCGCGCTGAACGGCAAGTCGACGCCGGCTGTCTTCAAGCCGGAGCAATCGTTCAAGCGTTCCTTTGTCATCGGAACGTCCGCAGATACGGCAACGACGGGCGTCCTCTATGAAGAAGACGGCAGCGTAAGTCCGGTAGCCGCAACGTTCAAAACGGCCGCCGGCTCGACGATCGCCACGATCGACCGTCCGGGCTTGTCGACCTACGTGGCGGCCAAGCGCAGCGTCGCGTTTACCGATATCGGCGCTTCCTGGGCAAAAGAAGACATCCAATCGCTGGCAGGCAAGTTCCTGCTGAACGGCACGACGGCAGGCAAGTTCGAGCCTAAGGCGAATGTCACGCGCGCGCAATTCGCGTCGATGCTCGTCCGCGGACTCGGCTTGCAGAAGACGGCGGAGCCGGCTCCGTTCGGCGACGTGACGACGAAAGACTGGTTCGCGCAGGATGTCGCCTCCGCGTACGCGGCGGGCCTCATCGAAGGCGCGGACGGCCAATTCCGTCCGAACGCCCAGATCAGCCGTCAAGATCTGACGGTCATGCTGGCCAGAGCGGCCGAACTGCTTAAGCTGGCGAAGCCGTCCGGCACGCATAAGCCTTACGCGGATGCGGCACAGATCAGTTCGTACGCGCAAGCGAGCGTACAGACGGTGAGCGACCTCGGCCTGATGGAGGGGTACGACACGAAGAACGGCATCGCGTTCGATCCGCGCGGCGCGACGAGCCGCGAAGCCGTGGCGAAGGTGCTCCGCAGCTTGCTTCAAGCCGCCGGCCTGATTTAATATAATCCGTTTGTAATCGTTCGAGAGGATGGAGTACGAGGGGAAGCCGCGCGCCGGCTTCCTCCGCCGTCCTCCTCATGGTTGCGCGGCAGCCTATTATCTGTGACAGAAGGAGCCATTACCTTGAAAAGACAAGTACGCAAGCAAGCGCTCGTCGCGGCGCTTTCGTTGTCGACGGCGTTCGGTCTGACGGTTCCGGCATTCGCGGCCGACGCGGGATCGCCGGGCGGACGGGAGCCGGCCGCGCATACGAGCGCGGCGAAAGAACGTAAAAGCCAGTGGCCTTCGGCCGTTCCGTCCGCAAGTGCGGACGCCCTGACGGCGGGCGAACAATCGCCGCCGCCCGCGATTCCGTCCAACGGGCAGGATAAGTTTCTCGCGAGCCTGAAGAAGCGGGCGGATGCGGGTGCGAGTGCGCTTCCGGAGGAAAGCCGAATCATCGTGAAATACAAAGCGGGCTCGGGCAAAGAAGCGTTTAGCGCCCAATCCGCGGCGATCGCGGATGGTTGGACGCTGCCCGGCACGGACCTTGCCGTGCTGGAGACGCCGTCCGCCGTTGCCGGGGACTTGCTGGACGAACTCCGGAAGGATCCGAACGTTCTGTATGCCGAACCGGACGTCAAAATTAAAATGGCTTCCATGCCGAACGATCCATTGTTTCCCGACCAATGGGGGCTTCGCAACGTCGGGCAAATCATCAACGGCCCGATCAAAGGTCTTCCCGGCTTCGATATTAATGCCGTCAATGCATGGGAGATTGGTCAAGGCGGCGCTGATGTCGTCGTCGCGGTGCTCGACACGGGCGTGGACGTTGCCCACCCGGACCTGCAGGCCAATATTTGGCGGAACGCGGGCGAAATTCCCGGCAACGGCATCGACGACGATGGCGACGGATTCGTGGACGACGTGAACGGCTGGGACTTCTATAACGGCGACGGCACGGTATACGATGCCACCCAAGGCGATTACCACGGCACCGCGGTCGCGGGCGTCATCGCGGCCTCGGCGAACAACGGCGTCGGCATAACCGGCGTCGCGCCGAACGTGAAGATCCTGCCTTTGAAAGTGCTGGGACCGGACGGAACCGGCTATGCTTCGGATGTCATCCGGGCGATTCAATACGCCGAGCGCGCCGGCGCGCGCATCGCGAACTTGAGCTGGACGACGGATACGTACAGCAAGGCGCTCAAGGACGCGATCGAAGCATCGCCGATGCTCTTCACCGTTGCGGCGGGGAACGATCCGAAGGAAGATTACTTGAAGACGCCGAAAAATCTGGACGAGTCTCCGGTTTATCCGGCATCGTACGGCAGCCCGAACATCGTGACGGTCGGGTCGGTCGGTCCTGATGGCTTGTTCTCGTATTTCAGCAATTACGGGCCGGGAACCGTCGACTTGGCCGCCCCGGGCATCGCGGTGCTCAGCACGGCGCCGTCGAGGAATATCGGGCTCGGCGCGCAGATCGACAACGGCAATTTCAAAGCGATTTATAACATGTTCGGCTTTGAATCGATGCCGGTAAGCGACCAGCGGCGCGCGGCTTTCGACAACGCCATGCGTTTCTTGAGCGAAAGCGGCGGCGAGAAGCCGTCCGTTCTGCTCGTGCAGGACGACATGCACGACGCCGACTATCCGGACTTTCTCTCCGTGTATGCCGAGTTGCTGACTGGCGCCGGCTACGCGTACGACTTGCAGACGGTACCTTACGGCGCCGCCGGCCCATCGCTCGAGAAGATGAGCGGCTACGACGCGGTCATCTGGTTCACGGGCTACGGCAACGATTCGTTGAACCCGGCCGACGTCGACCACGTCACCGCTTATCTGAACGGCGGCGGGCGCTTGCTCTTGACGGGACCGGGTACGCTGCTCCGTTTGGCCGATAAGCCGTTCATGCGCGATACGCTCCATCTGGACTTCGTCCGTTTCGAAGATTCCGCTAACGAGAGCTGGAACTCTGCGTCGGGGGTCTCGGGCACGGTTTACGATGGCGCCCAGTACAACCTGACGGATCTGGGGGTATTCAGCGATGTCGAAACGAATGATCCGGCCGTCACCCGCATCAATCTGGAAATCCCGGTGGACGATTACGACATGAGCTCGGGGACATCGATGTCCGCTCCGTACGCCGCGGGGGTGGCTGCGCTGCTGCTCGGCCAAGATCCGGCGCAGGATGCCGAAACGGTCAAGGCGCGTCTCAAGCTGAGCGGCAAGCCGCTCGCCTCGCTGCAAGGCAAGACGGCGAACGGCAAGATGCTGGATGCCTATGGTGCGCTGACCGACGACGAGCTGCCGGGCAAACCGCTTGCGGAAGGCGATACAAGCGGGGAGCTGGACCTCGCCGGGAATCCGGATGACGTGTACTTCGTCCGCCTGCTTGCCGGCGATACGCTGTCGCTGTCGCTGACGGGAAGCGCGGATACGGATTACGACTTGTACGTCTACGCTCCAAGCTCGGAGACGATCCAGTCCAGCAGCGGCATGGCGGCACGATCGGAGACGGAAGGAAGTTCCACGGAATCCATTGACTATCGGGCGCCGGAGACCGGTTATTACTACGTCGACGTGCACGCGTTCGCCGGCAAGGGAACGTACGAGCTGAAGACGTCCCGCGGAGCAGCGGCCGTGAACGGAGAGGGCGTTTACGAGGATAACGATCCGGCGCTCACGTTCGACGGCGCGTGGACAATAGCTTCCGACGTTGGCTATTCGGGCGGAACGGTCAAGCGCGTCAATTCCGAAGGCAGCGTGAGCTTCCCGTTCGGCGGCGGCGAGATCACGTGGACCGCCATGAAGGGACCGGATCAAGGCATCGCGGATGTGTACATTGACGGCGTCAAGGTTGCGTCTCCGTCCTTATACAATAATTGGCGGCAGATGCGGCAGGTCATCCTGAAGAAGTCGGTGCCGAAGGGATCCCACATGCTGACCATCAAGTGGACCGGTAATCAGGAAGCCTACTCGGCCGGCTCGGCCATTAACGTGGACTCGCTCCGCGTGACAGCCCCTTCCGAAGCGTATACGGTGCGTCTGGAAGAGAATGACGTGAACTTCTCATTCAAGGGCGCTTGGAAGAAGGTGGAGAACGACAAGTTCTCGAACGGGCACGCTATGGGGTCGTACGCGACGGGAGACGAAGCCGTGCTTTCGTTTACCGGCACGCGCGCGGTGCTGCTCTCCAACCGGCTGAACGGCATCTTTCCGAAGATCGCCGTGACTGTCGACGAGCGCCCCGAGTCGGAGGTCATCATCGATTTGAACGGGGACAAGGACCGTAATGACACCTATCAGGTGCCGGTCTTCGACACGGGCGAACTGCCGAACGGGAAGCACTCCATCCGGATCGTCAACTTAACGATTTTCGACGCGATCGGGATGGCGCCGATCGTCGTCGATGCCCTCGTGGTGACCAAGGCGACGAAGGATGAAACGGCCAATTCGACGACGACGTCGATCGAGGACATGAACGCGGCCGTTAAGTTCTCGGGACTCTGGCAGATGCACCTGTCTCCGCGTGACAGCGGCAACAGCGCCAAGAATTCGAACCAGAAGGGAAGCACGGTCGAGGTGAAGTTCCGAGGGAATCAAATCATCGTCATGGGGACCAAAGGGCCGGATCGGGGCAAAGCCGACGTGTACCTCGACGGAAAGCTGGTGACGCCGAATCACATCGATCTGTACAGCCCGTCCTATCAATTTCAATCGCGCTTGTTCGAGCTTTCGGATCTGGACGATAAGCAGCACATCATCAAAATTGTCAACGTTGGTGAGAAAAACGCGAAATCGTCAGGCAATTACATCTCGTTCGACTTGCTGAAAGTGATCGGGGATCAGTTCGAAATCGATTGATCCGGCAACGGCGCCAACCCCCGAAACCGTATGGTGCGGGGGTTGCGCCCTTGTAATACGCTTGTTAATTATTTTTCAATAATTCTTCATTTATTCAACGCTCTACTCTACTAAAGTTAATTTTTTAAAGAAATCTATTTACAAAATACTAGGTTCGGCTTTAGAATGTAATTGTCCTGTTAGAAAACATGACATTAATAAATGAATGGAACTTTCGACAGGGGAGCCAGAAAAAAGTAGCGAAAAATAACAACGGGGAAGTGTGAAGATGAGCAAAAGGAAACGATTAACGGTCTTACTATCCATCATGGCATTGGCGGGTTCGATGGCTGCGGGCTGCAGCAACAATGCGAATTCCGGTTCGGATGAAACGAATACGGCGAACAACACGCAGAACAAGCCGGCGGACGGGACGTCCGCGAACTCGGGTACAAACGAGACGGCGACGCCTTCGGCGGACACGCCGGTGGACGGAGGATCGCTAACAGTCGGCACGTTCTCGGATATTGTTTCCGTTAATCCGCTTTACGTAACGGACACCGCATCCGGTGACCTTGCCTCGTTCCTTAACGCGAATCTGTACGATCTCGACCGTTCCAACAATTTGGTCGTCCAGCCGTGGTCGCTCGCGGCCGAGCTGCCGACGATCAGCGCGGACGGTCTGACCTACACGGTAAAGCTGAAGCCGGAAGCGAAGTGGAGCGACGGTCAGCCGGTGACGGCCGACGACGTCAAATTCACGTTCGATACGATCAAGAACCCTAAAGCGGGCGCTCCAGGCATCAGTACGTTCGACAAAGTCGACACGGTTACGAAAGTCGACGATCACACGGTCGAAATCAAATTGAAGCATCTCTACGCGCCTTTCCTGTACGCTTTGAATTCTTCTGTTGTACCTTATCATATTCTGAAGGACGTGCCTCCTGCGGAGCTGGAGAAGAATCCGTACGGTACCGACCCGGCCAAGACGATTACGAACGGTCCGTGGGTTTGGACGAAGTGGGCACAAGGCCAGTACACTACGGTGGAAGCCAACTCGAACTACTGGGCTAGCGTGAAGCCGCACATCAAGACGGTCACGTTGAAAATTTACGCCGACCAAAACACGCAGACGCAAGCGTTGCTGAAAGGCGACGTCGATCTCGTAGCGTCCGTGCCGCTGACGATCGTGGACACGGTGAAAGCGAAGGACAACCTCACCGTCGTGTCGGAGCCAGGCCCGTCGTACGAATTCATCCAATTCAACTTCAAAGAAGACAACTTCCCGGACAAGTATGTCCTGTTCCAAAGCCAAAAAACGCGTCAAGCGATCGCGACCGCGGTCAACCGCCAAGGCATGGTCGACAACATCCTGAAAGGCACGGGCAAGCTGCTGAACGCGCCGTTCCTGCCGACCTCGTGGGCGTATGACGAAAGTTCGACCGTTAACTACGCGTACGACACGGAGAAGGCGAAAACGATGCTGGCGGAAGACGGCTGGAAGCCGGGCAAGGACGGCATTCTCGAGAAGGACGGCCACCGCTTCTCGTTCGAGCTGCAGTACAACGCCGGCAACGCGCGCCGCGAGCAAGTCGCCGCCGTCGTGCAGCAGAACCTGAAGGACGTCGGCATCGAAGTCGTGCCGAAGGCCATCGATTTCTCCGCGTGGATCGATCAGAACGTTACACCGGGTAAATTCGAAGCCATTCTCCTCGGCTGGTCGCTCAGCAACCCGGATCCGGACGGCGAAAGCATCTTCTCGTCCAAGTACTTCCCGCCGGGTCAAAACTCCGGCTGGTACAAGAACACGAAGCTTGACGAGCTGTGGGTGAAGGGCTACTCCACCGTCGACCAGAACGAGCGCAAAGCGGCCTACGCCGAAGTAGCGAAAGAAATCTCGACTGACCTGCCGTACGTGTTCCTGTATCAATACGGCGCACCGGAAGCCTACGACAAGAACAAGATTCATTTTGCCGAAGACGACAAGCCGGTTCCGACAAATGCTTACGGGTACTTCTACAACGTCATCAACTGGTGGACCACGAAATAACTCGGAGGCGCCACGCTTCTACAACTTGAAAACGACAGCTTAAGGGTAATGAAGGGAAGGGAAGGTCCATCCGGTCCTTCTCTTCTTCCTTGAGAAGGGGGGAAATGACGTGACGGAATATTTCGTGCGGCGCGTGCTGCAATCGCTGCTCGTGCTGCTGCTTATCGCGATCTTGAGCTTTCTGCTCATCCACGCCGCTCCGGGCGGCCCGAAGACGATCTACTTGTCGCCGGGCTTGTCGTCGGAAGCGGCAGCGATTCAAGCGCATAATCTCGGGCTGGACCGGCCGCTGCCGATGCAATTCGTCAGCTGGCTGGGAAATCTGCTGAAGGGTGACCTCGGCTTTACGTTCAAAAACCATGTTCCCGTCGGCAAGATCGTATGGCCGACGATCGGTCACACGATGATTCTGATGGGCACGGCGTGGGTGCTGTCGCTGCTCATCGCCATTCCGTGGGGGATCTACAACAGCACGGTGGAAT
>NZ_JBHSHY010000022.1:0-103792 GCF_042653205.1 Paenibacillus sp. GCM10023250
TTTGCCGTAAGCTTCCTTCAGATTCCGCCTCGCGGCGGACACCCTTGCTTTTGGCTAACGGTAGGCGTTCGCCAGCCCCCGTTCGGGACTTTCACCCTAGAGATGACGCCCATGCTGGGCGTACACGGCAAAAAAAGCGCCCTCCGCTCGGGAGGACGCTTTGATAGGCGCAAAAGCAAACTAGGCGTTTACTTTTTGTTTGGCGAGATTCGCGAACGCGTTGAACGAGCTGATGTCGTTCACGGCGAGGTCAGCCAGCATTTTGCGGTTGACTTCGACGCCGGCCAGCTTCAGGCCGTACATGAATTTGCTGTAGGACAGGCCGTTTTGGCGCGCTGCCGCGTTGATCCGGACGATCCACAGTTTGCGAATGTCGCGCTTGTGTTGGCGACGGTCGCGATATGCGTAAAGCAAGGATTTCATCACTTGCTCTTTTGCCGTTTTAAACAGGCGGTGTTTGGAACCGAAATAGCCTTTTGCCAGCTTCAAAATTCTTTTACGACGACGTGCGCGGACGAATCCGCCTTTAACTCTTGCCATGAGTAGAAACCTCCCGAGTGATTAGTAAAAATGGAATTAACCTTTGATGTTTGCGAGACCTTGAGCCAAACGTTTCGCGTCGCCGGAAGCCATGAGCGGCTGCGTGGCCAAAACGCGTTTTTGGCGGGCGGATTTGCCGGACAGCAGGTGATTTCTGTACGCTTTGTAGCGTTTCACTTTGCCCGTACCCGTAATTTTGAAGCGGTCTTTCAGACTGCTGTGAGTTTTCATTTTAGGCATGTGGTGTTCCTCCTCAAAGAATGTGTTAGTTAGTCGGTTTCGGCGCCAGAATCATGATCATGCTGCGGCCTTCGAGTTTCGGCACGCGTTCCATGACGCACAGGTCCGCCACCTCGCTTGCGAGCCGGTCCAGAATCTTCTGGCCGACGGAAGCATGCGTGATTTCGCGTCCGCGGAAACGGACGGAGCATTTCACTTTATCGCCTTCGCCCAGAAACTTCACGACGTTGCGGAACTTGGTCTGGTAGTCGTTCTCGTCGATATTCGCGCGGAACCAAACTTCCTTCGTGTCGACGATTTTCTGGTTTTTGCGGGCTTCCTTTTCTTTCTTCTGCGTTTCATAACGGAACTTGCCGTAGTCCATGATCCGGCACACCGGCGGCTTCGCTGTCGGCGCAACGTTCACGAGGTCCAAGTTCAAATCGATCGCCAATTGCAGTGCTTCACGGAACGGCTTGATACCGAGCTGCTCGCCCTCCGCGCCTACGACGCGTACTTCCCTAGCCCGAATCTCATCGTTGATTTGATGTTCCCTGCTAATAACCTGCCACCTCCAAAGTTTATGAATCGAGAAGTCGCCTTCTCTCAAAAAGACCGGACGGGCTTGGCCCGTTCCGGGCTCTCCAGCAGAAGCAAAAAATGCGGGTCCGCACGGGACCCGCATTCCAATAACCAAGATGGAAGGCATGCTAATCGGCGCAACGCCGTCTGCCTGTTCTTAATCATCGATCGCAAACCGTTCAGCCGCAGCCGAATAGGTGAGAAGCGGGCGCCTCTGCTTATGCGTTTGAATGAAACATGATCATCTCCAAACATGTTACCGAATTAATATAGCACAGCCGGCATTCGCCTGTCAACGGTTATCCGGATGTTCCGGACGAAGCCGTTACACCTGCTTGCTCTGCACTTCCTCGAGGCGAAGCACGCGCGTATGCTGCGTATGGCTCCACTGTTTATTGTTCTGCGTGAAGAACGCGTAAAACGTGATCGGCAGCCAGGACAGCTGGAAAATCACCATCGAGAACAGGTACGCGTACATTTTACCCGACTTGATGCCTTCGAGCATCATGACGAGCGGGAACATGACGACCGTCGCCGTGATCGCGACGATCGCGACCCAGTTCGGGAGGTAGTAGTAAATGGACGCGAACGCGTTGTCCGCCGGAATCAAATTATCGATGTACAGCAGCGCCGTGACGATGAAGCCGACGAACGTGTTGTACACGGAAATCGAGTACAGCGCGGCGTCGAACTTCACGAAGCTGCGCTCCTTGATGCTCTGCCACAGCAGCGGGAAGAAATAGCTGCGCGCGACGGTGAAGTGGCCCTGCATCCAGCGAAGGCGCTGGCGGGCGGAAGCCTTGAACGAGAGCGGCTTCTCGTCGTACACTTTCGCGTCGTAGTTCAGCACCGGATGAATGCCGCGCTTCACGCAGCGCATCGAGAACTCCAGGTCCTCGACGAGGCTCGTGGCGCCCCAGCCCATCTCCTTCATGAGGCCGGCGTCGAAGCACATGCCCGTGCCGCCCAGGTAGTTGGCCATGTTGAGGTTGCGGCGCGACAGCTGCCACAGCCGGTTGCAGTACCAGTACGTGATCGCGTAGGACGCGGTGACCCAAGAGTCCGTCGGGTTCTTCGTGTCCAGGTAGCCTTGGATGACTTTGTGCCCTTCGCACAGGTCGTTGTTCATGTGCAGCAGGAAGTCGTTGCCGACGAGATTGTCGGCGTCGAACATGACGATCGCGTCGTATTGTCGCGGCATCGCCCACAATTCCTTCAGCATCCATTCGATGGCGTGGCCTTTGCCGCGCAGATGCGGGTTTTTGCGCTCGCACGCTTGAGCCCCGAGGCTGCGGACGATCTCGGCCGTATTGTCCGTGCAGTTATCGCAAATGACGAAAATATCGTAAAGTTCTTTCGGGTAATCCAGGTTCTTCAGGTTCTCCACGAGCGCCCCGACGACCTGCGCTTCGTTGTGAGCGGCGACCAGGACGGCAAACGACTTCTGCGGCTTATGCTGCGAGGCTCTGCGCTTTTTGACGATCCCGAACAGGGAAATGCCGAATTGATACACGCCGACGAACGCCAAAAAAATTTGAAACAAAATAATGATGGTGTTAATCATTACTTTTTACTACCCCCTTGAGACCCCTTTTTGATATCTTCTCTCTAGTTTCGTTCTGTCTTTCGCGCGTAAGGCTGTAAGCGGTATGTATAGTTTTTGTAAACCGCAGCCCTACTGATTTTCCATGCTCAGCATGCATTTGTCAAAGATGGCAATGCCCGCTCAACCGCCGAGAACCCGCAGAAAAACGCTTGCATCGGAGATGCTCGCTGCGGAAAGCCTGTTTTCTTCCGTATCGCCCTTATTTTCGACCAATTGCGGGTAAAACATGTTTCAATCTCAAATAACGTTCGGGCGGGCTGGAAAGTTTCGGAGCCGGTCATCCGCGAATGTGACGAATTTGTGAACGCTCCTCCGCGAACGACGCTTCCGCGACGCGGGCAAGCAGCTCGTCGAAGATCGCGTCCCACGATTGCCGCATGCTGTGCGCAAGCCCGCGCGCGCTCATCCGGCTGCGCAGGCTTTCGTCGCGGTACAGCCGCTCCAGCGCCGAGGCGAATGCATCGACGTTGCCCGGCTCGCAGCGAAGCCCGTTCCACTCGTGCCGGACGGTGTCCGTGACGCCGCCGGTATCAGCGCAGACGACGGGCGTGCCGCAGGCCATCGCCTCCAGCACGACGTTGCCGAACGTCTCCGTCGGCGACGGAAACAGGAACACATCCGCCGCCGCGTACCATCGCTGAAGCTCCGGCATGGCGCTGAAGCCCAGGAAACGCGCGTCCACGCCTTCCTCAAGCGCTTGCTGCTTGAGCTGTTCGAACGACGGTCCGTCGCCCGCGATGACGAGCACGGCGTCCTTGCATACGTCCCGCGTGAATTTCGCGAATGCCGAAATCGCGACGTCCGCGTTTTTCTCCGGGGCCAGCCTGCCCGCGTAAAACACGATATAGGAGCTGTTCTTCAGCCCGTGCGAAGCCAATAATTGCGGTTTGTCCACGTTCGGATGGTAGCTCTTCGTATCGACGCCCCGCGTCCAAACGGCCAATCGGTTCTCATCCCACCCCCGTTCCTTCAGATCTTGAAGGGTCGATTTGGAGGGTACGAAAATATACCGGCAATCCTGATGGAACCAGTAGATATACCTCCATAACATCTTAACCATCCATTGGATGTTATAAAACGCCAAATAGCGATCAAAATGCGTATGATAGGACGCGACAAGCGGAATGCGGTGCTTTTTGGCATAATGAATGCCGAAGAGCCCCATATTGAACGGGGTCGCGACGTGAATCACGGTCGGCCGGAACGCGTCGAGCGCCCGCCGCACGTGGATGGGGTTGGGCAGCGCCAGCCGGCACTCCGGATAGAGAAAGAACGGCATGCTCGCGAAGCGCTCCACGAACGGCGACGCCTCGGGAGACGCGGAGGAAGCCGGATCCGGAGCGAACACGAGACAAGGAATGTCCCGCGCCTGCAAATAATTCGTCCATCGTTCGAGCGTCCGGGCAACCCCGTTGATCTCCGGCGCAAACGTATCCGTAAACAAAGCAAGCCGCATTTGAAATCGCCTCCAAATCCGTGCTCGGCACCCGCGATCCAAGCCTTCCGCCTCGGCGAGCCGGTCATTTGGATTCATCGTAAAAGCGTTGTATTACCGCCGTATCAAGACTTCATAAAAAGTTGGTGAAGAAATTAATATCGGCTTAGCAGATCGTTGACGCCGCGCAAACAATCGGCGCTTATGCTGGGGGTGAAGCACATTCGGATATCGGAGGGAATCGCCATGGTCCAAATGGTTTTCTGGGCATTGACGCAGGAGCAGCGACTCTTCTTCTGGGCGAACCGCAGACCGTCTCACCAAGGCCTCAATCTGTGGCTGAGCCGCTGGCTCGGCACGATCACCCATACCGGAGGCGCGACGTTCACACTCCTGACCGCGCTGATCGGCGCGCTCGCCGCACCCGGCATGTGGGGCACGGCCGGCTGGAAAGCACTCGCCGCCGTCGCGATCAGCCATATTCCCGTCGCAATCGTCAAACGCAAATTCCGCCGGCTTCGCCCTTATCAGGCGCTCGCCGCCGTTCATACATGCAAAAAGCCGCTGTGCGACTCGTCGTTTCCTTCGGGTCACACAACGGCTGTGTTCGCCTGGCTCATGCCATGGCTGCTTGTCGATTACGCGCTGCTGCCGGTTCTGCTTCCGCTCGCCATGCTGCTCGGCTTATCGGTCGCTTGGTCGCGGATGTATCTCGGACTGCACTATCCTTCCGACGTAACGGCCGGCGCGGTGCTCGGCTCGCTCACGTCCGCGCTCGTCTCCGCCGCCTGGTCCTCCCTCTGAGCGTCGCGCTTCGCGGCCCGATGGGCGGCGATCGCCTTCGCGCCGACGACGACTTCCACGCGGTGAATGTTGTTGCCGCGCTCCACGAACTTGGATTCGTATTCCGTCAGCACGAGGTCGTCGCGCACTTCGTCGCGATGCAGGTTCAGCGAGATATTGCGCATCATCAGTTCCATGTCCGCGAAGCTGTTCAGCGAGAATTCGAACAGCGTCTGCGAGTCCGTCTTGAAGTGAATCTCGCCGTACTCGTTCAAGATCTCGATGTATTTCGCGACGAACCGCGGGTGGGTCAGCCGGCGGCGCGCATGCTTCGCCTTCGGCCACGGATCGCTGAAATTCAAGTGGATCCGCTGCACCTCGCCCGGAGCGAACATGTTCTCGATGCCTTCGATGTTCGCGCGCAGCAGCGCGAGGTTCGCCGGGCGGTCCGTGCCGTGGGCCGCTTCCCAGGCGATCCGGGCCTTCTCGCTCGCGCGGCGGATCAGCTCGTCGTACATGTCCACGCCGATATAATTGATATGCGGATTCCGCACGCTCATGTCGCTGATGAATTTGCCCTTGCCCATGCCGAGCTCCACATAGATGGGACGATCGTTGCCGAAAAACTCCCGCCAGCGTCCCTTAAGCGGCGCCGCGTCCAGGACGACGAGCTCCGGCTGGGCCTCCAGGCTTTCCAATATTCCTTTTCTTCCTCTAAGGCGCATAATGCACTCATTCCTCCACGTTCGTAAGCTAGTCCTTATTGTGCCCGAATTGCGGGGCCGTTGTAAAGCGCCGAATTCCCGCCTGCCGGGCCTTCGGCGAAGACAGCCGAGGGCAAAATAAAAAGCCGAGGGCGATCGTCGCCGTCGGCCGTGCGTTCGGGTGGAACCTTGCTTAGTTGAGCAGCTGGCTCGGAGCGCTCTCCTGCGACTCCAAAATTTCGTGCAGCTTCTTGCGCGCGGACACTTCAATCTTGTGGTTGTCGTGGAACTTGATCCCCGCCAGCGACATCAATTCCTTGCGGGTCAGCTCGACCGTTACTTTCTCGTCTCCGTGCGGAATTTTCAGTTGCGTATTCATCCCTCATCACCTCACTGTTTTTTTCAAGGCGTCAGCCGTTCTTCTTAAGCGAATTTCCAGAAAATCAACTTGCTATGAGAAGAGTGGGAAGATGGAAAAATGAAGTGAATTCGCTGATCTGTCGCCCTTTTAATATAACAGGTCATGTTAGGTTTAGCAAGCCCTTTTTCTAAATAAATCGCTTTCATTTTCCAGTATTATTCCTGGCTTGTCCGACAATTTCCAGGCCCCGAACCGAACTTCGAACCGGGGAATCATGGCGTTTTGCGGTGAGATTCGTTATGATTGTAACTAACCGCGCGGCAGGCGGCCGAAGCGGTCCGGCGCACAAAAAGCTTCATGAAGCAAGCGAAATCGCGAACCTGCCGATCGGGCGGCGAACTATAGAAGCAAGAGGAGTTTAACGCGCATGCAAGCAGAACTTAAGCCGGAAGCCGCTTCCCCATCTCCTAGATTATGGAGCGGCAAAAGGTTTCATACATGGAATCACGAGATGAAGCGGCAATTCGGGGGCAAAGTGTTCAAGGTCATGCTCGACGCGGGGTTCACTTGCCCCAATCGGGACGGCTCCATCGCGGCTGGCGGCTGCACGTTCTGCAGCGCCCGGGGCTCCGGCGACTTCGCCGGCAGCCGCAGGGACGACCTGGTCACCCAATTCAACACGATCCGCGACCTGCAGCACCAGAAGTGGCCGGAAGCCGCGTACATCGGGTACTTCCAAGCCTATACGAACACGTACGCGCCGGTCGAGGAACTGCGCGAGTATTACGAGGCGATCCTCGCCCAGCCGGGGGTCGTCGGCCTGTCGATCGCGACGCGGCCCGACTGCCTGCCGGATGACGTCGTCGACTACCTGGCCGAGCTGAACGAGCGCACGTACCTGTGGGTTGAAATGGGCCTGCAGACGATTCACGAATCGACTTCGGCGCTCATTAACCGCGCGCACGATACGGCATGCTACGAGGATGCCGTCAGGCGGCTGCGCGCGCGGGGCATCCGCGTCTGCGCCCATATCATCTACGGCCTCCCGCAAGAGTCGCACGAGATGATGATGGCCACCGGCCGGGCCGTCGCCGCGATGGACGTGCAGGGCATCAAGATCCACCTGCTCCACCTGATGCGCAAGACGCCGATGGTGCGGCAGTACGAGGCGGGCTTGCTGCGCTTCCTCGATCAGGACGAATACGTCAAGCTGATCGTCGATACGCTGGAGCTGCTGCCGCCGGACATGATCGTGCACCGGCTGACCGGCGACGCGCCGCGCGACCTGCTGATCGGGCCGATGTGGAGCCTGAAGAAGTGGGAAGTGCTGAACGCGATCGACCGCGAGCTGGCCGATCGGGGCACGTGGCAGGGCCGGCTGTGGACAGAGGAAGCGCGGTAATGGGCTTCCTGAGCGTGCTCGGCATGGCCCAGCGGCTCGTGAAGGAGCGCGTCTCGCCCGGCGACGCCGTCATCGACGCCACCTGCGGCAATGGCGTGGATACGCAATTCCTGGCGGAGCTCGTCGGTCAGCGCGGCGCGGTGTATGCCTTCGACGTGCAGGCCGAAGCGCTGGAGCGGACGCGCCTGCGTGTGGCCGGAGCTTGGCCGGCCGGCGCTGGAGGCGGCGAAACGACCGAGGGCGGAACGAGCCCTTCGGCGGCTGGACCCGGCGCGGCCGGTAAGGGCGAGGGCGAGGCCGGACCGCTCCGGCTCGTCCATGCGAACCACGCGGAGATGGACGAGCATGTCGCCGAGGCGCATCGCGGCCGGATCGCGGCGGCGATGTTCAATCTCGGCTATTTGCCCGGCGCGGACCAAGCCGTCATCACCGAGCCCGCCTCCACGCTCGCCGCGCTGGAGGCGGCCGTCGCGCTGCTTCGTCCGGGCGGCATCGTCACCGCCGTCCTCTACCCCGGCCATCCCGGCGGGCGCGAAGAGGCTGACGCGGTCTCGGCCTGGGCGGCGTCGCTTCCGCAAGCGGCCGGCCAGGCCATGCAGTACCGGATGGTCCAGAAGGCGCAAGCACCCTATCTAATCGCCATCGAGACAAGAAAAGCCTGATCATCCGCGGTAGACCACATTAAGGAGGAATTATTCATGGCAGTGCGCAAGCTGGAACACGTCGGCATCATGGTGACCGACATGGACAAATCGATTCGGTTTTACACGGAGGTCGTCGGCCTCAAGTATCTGTACTCCTTGACGCATTCGAACGGCGTCATCCTGATGGCCTTCCTCACGGGCAGCGACGGCGAGCAGACGGAAATCGAGCTGATCCAGAACTATCCCGGCCAGCTGGCATCCGAAGGCCGCACGCATCACGTCGCCTTCACGGTCGACGACATCGAAGTCGAGTTCGCGCGCTTGAACGCCCTGGAAGGCGTCACCGTCCGCGACGCGGAAATCACGACGCTGCCTAACGGCGCGCGCTATTTCTTCTTCGACGGGCCGGACGGCGAGTTCCTGGAGATGTTCCAGCCGGCGAACCAGGGCTAATTTTTTCGCTTCATTATATACAGACAAATAGAGACAATTTACGACAAGGAGAGAAACGCATGACTACACCCTATCCGCTGCAATTCAAACCTGAAATGAAAGAACGCATCTGGGGCGGCCGCGCGCTGGAGCGCTTCGGCCTCGAGCTGCCGGAAGGCGCCATCGGCGAAGGCTGGATGATCGGCGACCACCCGAACGGCACAACGAAGGTCATGAACGGCGAGCTCGCCGGCCTCGGCCTCGACGAGATCCGCGAACGGTACGGCCGCGAATTCTTCGGCACGAAGGGCTACGCCGAGAACGGACGCTTCCCGCTTCTGATCAAGCTGCTCGACTGCAACGACGACCTCTCCATCCAAGTCCATCCGACGGATGCGTACGAGAAACTGCCGAAGGGCGAGCTCGGCAAGACGGAAATGTGGTACGTCCTCGATGCCAAGCCGGGCGCCAAGATCATCTACGGCCTGAAGGAAGGCGTGGATCGTCCGGCGCTCGCCGCCGCGATCAAGGAAGGCCGCGTCATGGACTGCCTGCAGGAAGTGCCGGTCGAAGCCGGCGATGCGTTCTACATTCCGGCCGGCACCGTTCACGCGCTGTGCGCGGGCGTCGTCGTGGCCGAGATTCAGCAGAATTCCGATACGACGTACCGGGTATTCGACTATAACCGTCCGGGCCTCGACGGCAAGCTCCGCGAGCTGCACGTCGAGGATTCCCTCAACGTCACCGCGTACGAAGGCGCAGGGGCGACCCGCATGAAGACGGACGGCATCGGCGCGAACGAATGGCTCGTCATCGCGGAATCGCCGTACTTCGTCGTCGAGAAGGGCCTCGTGCGCGCGCCTTGGCAGCTGTCGACGACGCCGGAGTCGTTCGTCATTCTCGTCGTTGCCGAAGGCGCCGGCACGCTGAGCTGGGACGGCGGCAAGCAAGACGTGAAAGCAGGCGAATGCTTCCTGCTCCCGGCCAACCTCGGCGGCTACGAGCTGGACGGCGAGCTGACGGTGCTTCGCAGCGTAACGCCTTAAGACATCCCGGCACGCGGGGTTCCGCAGCCGTACCGGGCTGGTGCGGCATGGCATGGAAATCCGCAGCCCAAAAAGACATCCCGATCGCCGGGATGTCTTTTTGCGTTCCAGATGTCTGTGTGCGTTCCAATTGCAGCGCCATGGCCGTCTCGCACGGTCCCCGCATCATCATCGCATGGTCCCTCAACGCCACCGCACGGTCACAGACGCTGGTCAAGACAAGTTCACGACGAACGGGGCCGTGATCACCTTGCCTTCGTACTGGAACTGCGCCCACAGCTTATAGACGCCCGCCTTAGGGAAGGTCGCGTGGAACATGACGCTGGAGCCCGTGCTCATCTCGGCCGCGGCGTGCACGTGCAAGTACTGCTGCGCGTTCGCGTCGAGAATGACGCAATGTCCCGGCGTGCCGAGGTACGGCTCGAGCACGATCCGCTCCCCCGTCTCAGCCTTGCGCACCGAGAAGTCGAGCATGGCCATCTCGCCGGCCTTCAGTTCCCCGGTGGACGGCATGGACGACAGCTTCACCTCGAGGCCGTCCGCGACGATGCTCGGCGCCGCCGACGGCACCGGCGGATTCGCCTCCTGCTTCGCGCCGCCGACCTCGATCCATGTCTTGTAGACGGTCAAGCCTTTTCCGTCCGGCATAAACTCGGCGATCAGCAGGAACGGCCCGCCGTGCGGAAACGTCAGCTTCAGGCTGAACGCGCCGCCGCCTTCGTACGTCGGATGCAGATGCTGGAATTCCGCCAAATCCTTGCTGACGACGATGAAGTGCATCAGCTTCGTCATGTCTTCCGCAAAGTCCTCGGCCGGCTGCCCGGACGGATTCAGCACGCGAAGCCGCAATTCGGTCTCGCGGCCGCCCTCCGGCTGGCCTTCCGCCACCTCGACCTCGACCCGGTAGCCCCGGTCGGAGACGTTGCCCATCTGCCCTGCCTGCTGCAGGACATGCAGCAGCCCCTTCGTCGGCGGATGCGCGTCCACGCCGCGCATCGTTCCGCTCGCGCAGCCGCTCAGCAGCGCGAGCAGCAGCGCCGCCGGCAGCAGCGCCGCGAGCAGCCGCCGCGGGATGACCGCCCGCGGAGGTTTCGCCGCCGGATGCGCGGCTGCCGCCATGGCCGCCGGACGGCGGCGCCATCGTCGCCTCGCCATCCGCTTCAGCTCCGCGCCGCCGCGGGCTTCGGCGCGGCCAGCAGCTGCAGTCCGAGCGACAGCAGCGTCGCTTCCACGATCGAGCCCGCCCACAGCTCCGTCTCCCAACCGATGCCGTCCGTGATCGCCATCCAAGCGTAGTAGAAACTCCAGAGCGCGATCGGCAGCGCCGCGGCGACGATCCGTTCGGCGAACGCGCGCCCGTCTTCGGCCCGCAGCGCCTTATACAAAATATCGCCGACCAAGCCGGCCCCGCACGCGATGAAGATCGACGGGTAGTTTTGGAAACCGTCCAGCACGTTCATCATGACCGTCACGATCGTGAAGTGCAGCGTAATCGTGCCGATCGGCAGCGCCCAGCGCTTCATGAGCAGGAAGACCGGGAACATATAGACGAGCGTGTCGATGAGGATGTACGACAGCCCGCGCTCCGCGTTGTTCTCGGCGATGAACCCGCCCCCGAACTGGTTCGAGTACCAGTCCACCGACGATGCTGCCGGCAGGTTGTAGCGGAACATCCACGCGTACATGAGGAAGAACGCCACGGCGCCCGTCGTGACGACGAGCGAGATGAACGCGGGCGTGAACGCCGCCCAGCCCGGCTTCGTCAGGCTCGCGTCGTGCCAGCTCGCCCGGAATGGACTCGAGAGGATCAAGAGACCGCCGAGCAGCAGCAGCAGATGCGTCGGGCTGAGCAGCGCGGCGATATTTTGCTCAATGCCGAACACGGTATGCCAGTACATGTCGCCGAGACCGCCGAGCAGGAAGAGCCCCACCCCGATCAAGCCGAGCCCGTAGCCGGCCGGCGCCGCCTCCGTCCACGATACGCCCGACGCGCGCTTCGCCTGCAGCAGCAGCCAGCCCATCCAGATCGCCGAAGCCATAAACCCTGAATACAAAATCGCGTGCCACGGGGTAAAAAACGTCTCCACGGCGCCGTGGTTATGCGCGAAGCCGTCCACGAACACGCCCGCGATCAGCCATACGCCGAACAGAATCGTCACATACTCCTTGCCCGTCGCCACGCGCGCCGCCGGCCGTGCCGCCGCCGATATCGTTACCTGCATGCTTCAAGCGCCTCCTTCGGATTACATCCTGAATCTGCCAATATTGTAACCGGACCGCGGCCGTCATGGGAAGAGGCCGCCGAATTATTCGGCAGCCCCTTCTTGATCCCGCGAGACGCCCCGCGCCTCCAGCAACGATACGATCGCGTACGCCGCGAAGATCGTGATCAAGGCCATTAGCGGATAACCATAGCGTCCGAAGGTAATAAATGGTAGATGAATGAACCAATAGTAGAGAAACGGCAGCAAGAGCGGCAGCACAAGCTTGAACCGCCGCCGGACGACCGTCAGGACGATCCCGGCGAACCCGAGCAGCACATAGATCCAATGCACGACGTTGATGGCCGGCCGCGGCAGTCCCGGCACTGGCCTCGAGTAGAACGGATTGATGAAGAGCTCGATCGATTTGCCGACCGTGAACCAGTACGTATATTCCAGCGTCTGATGCTTGAAGCCGTAGGCGATCAAGCGCTGCGCCGTCCGCTTCTGCTCAGCGTCATAGCCCGCGAACAGGTTCTTGCTGTCGTGCCCGTATTCCGGGTATTGGTCGAAGAAGCCTTGCGGCGGCGCGGCCCGCTTGATCAGCGCGCCCAGCAGCATCGGATTGCCCGTCGACTTGGTGAACGGAATGAAGGCGTGGAAATCGTGGTAGTTGCGAACCCACCAGGGCGTGAGCAGCAGCATGCTGCAGGCGCCGACGATCGCGGTGTATTTGACGATCTCGGTCCATCGGTACCGGCGGATCAGCCAGAGAATCAGCAGGCAGACGGGAATGAGCGCGCACTGCGGCTTCACGTAGCAGGCAAGGCCCAGCATGGCCCCGGCGAAGACGTACGCACCCGCCGTCCGCTTTCGCACGGCGTACAAGAAGCTCGCGATCAGCAACAAAAAGAGCAGTTTGAACGTCGATTCCGTTAGAATCGCGCCCGAAGCGAACAGGTTCGGGATGTACAGCGCGTCGAGCAGCACGGCGACGGCGGCGACGCGGCGGCCCAGCGTCTCACGCGCCAGCACGAAGATCAGGTAGACCGAGGCGGCCTGCATCAGACATTGGAGCAGCCGGAAGCCCATCACCGCGGCATCGCGGTCGAACAGCGCCATGAACCCGCTCAGCATCACGGGAATGGCCGGCATGATGAAGTTCGTCGGCTGCAGCCCGCTGTTGTAGACGAGCGTTCCCCGCTCGATGAGCACCTGTGCGGCGTACACGTATTTGACGTCGTCGTTGTCCCGTTTCTCGTACGAGCCCAGCAGATAATGATCTCCCAGCCAGAGTACGCTCACCACGTGGATCAGAAGCACGGCCCCCATTACGACCCCTAGATATTTCCTCATGCGGGAGGTCTCCGATCGCAGTGAAAACAAGTTTGGCAGCCCCTTTCCAAAAAACTGGTTTTTCGGCATCGGTTTCTATTATACTATATAAGATTTGGTAGCAAGCAACTCCCGGCGCCGAAAGACGAGAAAGAAGGTTTAATCGCGTGATGCAAGAACAATCCCGAAGCAGCGACATCCTAGTGATCATTCCCGCTTATAACGAGGAAGCGTCCCTGGCCCGTACGGTGCATGAATTGAAACGGCATACGCCGTACGACTTCGTCGTGATCGACGACGGCTCGAAGGACCGGACTCCGGACATTATCCGCCAAGAGGGATTCCCGTCGCTTCGGCACGCCGTCAACCTCGGCATCGGCGGATCCATGCAGAGCGGGTACAAATACGCCGAACGCTGCGGTTACGCCTATGCCATCCAGTTGGACGCGGACGGCCAGCACCGTCCCGAGGACATCGCGAAGCTGGTGCGCGAGATCACGGAAGGCGGCTGGGACATGGTCATCGGCTCGCGCTTCGTCGAGAAGAGCGGCTACAAGGGGAGCTTCTCCCGCCGCGCCGGCATCTTCTACTTCCATCAGCTGATTCGGCTGCTGACGGGCATTCCCGTCTACGACCCGACGTCGGGCTTCCGCATCGTCGGACGCGCCGCGATCGAGCAGTTCGCCCGCAGCTATCCGACAGACTATCCCGAGGTCGAGGTGCTCGTCAGCCTCGCCAAGCGCGGCTATAGCATCAAGGAAATCAGCGTCGAGATGCGCGGCCGCCAAGGCGGGACGTCCTCGATCAACTGGTCCAAGTCGATCTATTACATGCTGAAGGTGACGATGTTCTCGCTCATCCGCAAGAGCTTCTCCTAAGGCAGTCCGGCACGACCGAACCACGATAGCAATCCGAAAGGGAAATCCGGCTCATGAACCAGCTCGTCGCCATTTTGATCACGTTGTTTTTTCTCGGCTTGATCGTCTACTTCACGGTCACCCAAAAGCTGAAGGACCGCTACGCGTTCCTCTGGCTCGTCACCGCCGCGGCCGGCGTGCTCGCGGCCGTCTGCATTCCGCTGCTCAACCGGTTCGCGGTCTGGATCGGCATCGCCTACATGCCGACGTTCGTCTTCCTCGTGACGATCATCTTCATCCTCGCGCTGCTCGTCCGGCAGACGATCAGCCTCTCCAAGCAGGCTGACCGGATCAAGACGCTGACACAGGAATTCGCCGTCATGGAGAAGCGGCTGCTCGAGCTGCAGCAGTCCGCGCCGGCATCGGCGGAAAGGCGTGAACCGTTATGAATATCGTGCAATTTCTGCTTATTTTAGCGAATACGCTCATGCTCGTGGCAGGGCAGTTTCTGTGGAAATACGGCTTGATGCAGCGGGAGAAGGCATTCGAGTCGCTGCGGTCGATCCTCGAGCTGCTGTTCTCGCCGTACATTCTCGGCGGCCTGTTCGTCTACGGCTGCGCGACCGTCCTCTGGCTCTTCATCGTGTCCAAGGTCGACCTCGGTCTCGCGTATCCGATCCAGAGCCTGGCGTACATCCTCTCCATCGTCGGCGCGTATTACTTGTTCGGCGAATCGCTGTCCGGCCTCAAGATCGCCGGCTGCCTGCTCATCCTCGCCGGCGTCGCCTGCATCGGCTTGTCCGCCAGATACGCCTGAATCGCCTTGGCCGACCGACTGCACGTTCTTCCATGCCACAAACACGAACCGCGCGGATCCTGCCCTTCGGCCGAGAATCCGCGCGGTTTGTGCTTGAATGGATCTGTAGCGCTCATACAATCGCCGCGGTTGCCGGCTTTACCGGCCCGGGTCCGCTTCGCCGATGCCGCAGCTGTCGTCCGTGCACACCTGGCCGGTCTCGCTGTCCGTCGAAGACGGGTCGATGAAGATGAGCGGTTTCTCTTCGGCCCACGTCCGGTTCAGCACCTCGAGGAACACGTCGCTCGACTGCGCGCCTGCCACCGCGTATTTGCGGTTGATGACGTAGAACGGCACGCCGTTCGCGCCGAGCTGCGACGCTTCGCGGCATTCCGCCTCTACCTCCGCTGTGAGCTCGTCGCTCGTCAGGAGCACCTCCGCCTCCTTCGGATCGAGGCCGATCTCCGCCGCGATGCCGGTCAATGTCTCCAGCTCGCCGATATGCTTGGAATCGGTGAAATACGCTTTGAACAGCTGTTCCGCCGCCTCCGTCCGCTTGCCGTAGCGGCCGGCGAAATGAATGAGCCGGTGCGCGTCCAGCGAGTTCGCCGGAATCGCGTGCTCGAAATTGTAAGTCAGCCCGACCTCGGCCGCCTGCTTCACGAGATTGTCGTGCATGGCGACCGACTCTTCGCGGCTGATGCCGTACTTCTCCGCCACTAGGCCGTACGCGTCCTGCTGCGGGTATTTCTCCGCGGCCGGGTTCAGCTGGAAGCTCTTGTACTCGACCTCGATCTCGTCTTTATGCGCGAACTGCTCCAGTCCCGCTTCGAACCGGCGCTTCCCGATGTAGCAGAACGGGCAAGCGATGTCGGACCACACTTCTACCTTCATATCGCACACTCCATCGTCAGTAATTATCGTCGTTGATTGTATTATACCGCCATCTTCGCGGAAGGTCGAATGTTTCGGCGCGGACTGGCGCGGGGGGCAGGAACGGCGCGGAGCGAAGCGAAATGGGTTCGCGCGCGGCGAGTACGTCTTCTGCGCGGGGGCTCGCCCGTGCGCGGCGTACACGCTTCCTGCGCGGGGGCTCGCCCGCGTGCGGCGTACGCGCTGCCGGCGGCCAAGTCAAAAAGAGCCGCCCCCGACACTACGTCGGAAGCGGCTCTTCGCCATGCCTGTCCTTGCTTGCGCGTGCTTGTCCTTGCTTATCCGCGCAGGATCGTCTCGATCGCGACGAGCTCCTCGTCCGCGAACGCCAGGTTGCCCAGCGCCGCGACGTTGTCCTCGATCTGGCCGACGCGGCTCGCGCCGATCAGCGCCGACGTCACGCGTCCGCCGCGGAGCACCCACGCGAGCGCCAGCTGCGCCAGCGATTGGCCGCGCTCCTGCGCGATCGCGTTCAGCTTCTGCAGCTTCGCCACGGCTTCCGGCGTGACCGCGGATTCCCGCAGCGCGCCGGTCTTGCTCGCCGCCCGGGAGTCGCTCGGAATGCTGCCGCCCAGGTACTTGTTCGTCAGCAGCCCTTGCGCCAGCGGACAGAACGCGATGCTGCCGACGCCATGCTCGTCCAGCACGTCCTGCAGGCCGTTCTCGATCCAGCGGTCGAACATGTTATAGCTCGGCTGGTGAATGAGCAGCGGCGTGCCGAGACGCTTCATGATGGCGATCGCTTCCGCCGTCTGCTCCGCGCTGTAGCTGGAAATGCCGACGTAGAGCGCCTTGCCGGAGCGGACGATCTGATCGAGCGCGCCCATCGTTTCTTCGAGCGGCGTCTCCGGGTCGAAGCGGTGCGAATAGAAAATATCAACGTAGTCCACGTTCATCCGCTTCAGGCTTTGATCAAGGCTCGCCGTCAAATATTTGCGGGAGCCCCATTCTCCGTACGGTCCCGGCCACATGTAATAGCCGGCCTTGGACGAAATGATCATTTCGTCGCGGTACGGCTTGAAATCGGTCGTCATCATGCGGCCGAACATCTCCTCCGCCGAGCCGGCCGGCGGGCCGTAGTTGTTCGCCAGGTCGAAATGGGTGATGCCGAGGTCGAACGCCCGGTGAAGCATGGCGCGGCCGTTCTCGTACGTGTCCACACCGCCGAAATTGTGCCAAAGTCCGAGCGAAATCGCCGGAAGCTTCAGGCCCGAACGGCCGACGCGATTGTACTTCATAGAAGCGTAACGTTCCGGATGTGCTGCGTATACCACAACAATCTCTCCTTCGTTGATCCGATTTTAGGAAACCTCTCTCATCTTACCCCAGTGTGCCCGTAGGCTCAAGCCTTCGCCGCCGCGAACACCGGCAGCGTGAAGAACGCGGCATTCCGGTGCTCCCCCTTGCCGCCAGCGCCGTAGACGACGATGAGCAGCGTCTCCGCTTCGTTCGACACCGTCCCCTCGGCCAGGTAGCGCCGCAGGTCGAACGGCAGCCGTTCGATGACGGCGTGCTTGTGCAGCTCCTTCTCGCTCAGGCTGAGCGCGGCGAAGGCGTCCGACACGTCCCCGGGACGATCGGCGAGCCGCTTCATCCAGCCGCTCCACTCGTCCTTGTCCATGGCGAACTCCCACCACACCTTGCGCGGCTTGTAGTTGTGGCCGAGGAAGTAATCCAGCTTCATGAGGCCGAGCGCGACCTCGAGCGACCACTCCCGCTCCTGCGCGTCCGCGCTTTGCGCATAATCCTCCGATAGGAACGCCCACAGCCGCGCGAACAGATCCTCCAGTTGATGGCCGATCTTCTGCCAGCCCCGCGCCTCCCAGAAATCGCCGAACGATTGGAAGAAGTCGAACGCCGACGGAAACGCGCGCTCGATCAGGTACAGCAGCGCGTGATCCATCCGGTGCGCGTTCCAATACTTCTCCAGCACGTCCTCGACGCGCTTGATGCGCACGATGTCCGCGAACGGCAGGATGTCGTTGCCGAGAATCTCATACGGCGCGCGGTCCATGTAGACGTAGCCGTGCTTCTCCGCGTCGATGCGCATTCCCGTGCCGCGGAGCATCTTGAGGAAGCCGAGCTGCAGCTCCTCCGGGCGCAGCGCGAACACGTCGTTGAACGTGTTCCGGAACGAATCGTAATTCTCGTGCGGCAGGCCGGCGATCAGGTCGAGATGCTGGTCGATCTTGCCGCTCTCCTTCACCTTCGTGACCGTGCGGGACAGCTTCGCGAAGTTCTGGCGGCGCTGCACCGCTTCGTTCGTCAGGTCGTTCGTCGACTGCACGCCGATCTCGAAGCGGAAGATGCCGGGCGGCGCGTGCTCCGCCAAATAATCCAGCACTTCCGGCCGCATGATGTCCGCCGTGATTTCGAATTGGAACACGCAGCCGCGGTGGTTCTCGATCAGGAACTTGAAGATTTCGAGCGCGTAGTCGCGCTTGATGTTGAACGTCCGGTCGACGAATTTGATCAGCTTCGCGCCGGCGTCGATCAAGTACAGGATGTCGGACTTGGTCCGTTCCATGTCGAAGTAGCGGACGCCGACTTCGATGCTCGACAGGCAGAACTGGCAGCTGAACGGACAGCCCCGGCTCGTCTCGAAATAAACGACGCGGCTTCCGAGGCTCGCGGTATCCTCCGGAAACCGGTGCGGCGACGGCAGGGTGGCGAGATCCAGCTTCGGACGCGGCGGATTGACGATGATTTCGATTCTTCCGTCCGCGTGCGTCTTCCGGTAGGCGAGCCCGAAGACAAGATGGAACTTCCGGTCGCCGGACAGCTCCGTGAGCAGATGGTGGAACGTCTCCTCGCCTTCGCCGACGACGATATAATCGACCTGCCCCAGCCGTTCCAGCCAGTGGGCCGTGTCGTAGCTCACCTCCGGCCCGCCGAGCACGATGCGCAGCTCCGGTTTGATTTTGCGCAGCATGTCGATGACGGTGATCGTCTCTTCGATGTTCCAAATATAGCAGGAGAAGCCCACGACGTCGGGATCGCGCGCGAACAGATCCGCGACGATGTTCATGGCGGGGTCCTTGATCGTATATTCGGCGATGTCGATGTCGAAGTCTTTCTCGCTGTACGCTTTCAGGCAGCGAAGAGCGAGCGAGGTGTGTATATATTTGGCGTTCAGCGTCGCCAGTGCGACTTTCATCCGGGTCATTCCTATCTATTCGCGATTTCGGTTCGTCCCTATTGTACCAGAAATCGCCGCCAAAAAAGAAGCGGCCCCTTCGGACCGCCGCTTGACGCAGCCGGTGTCCGCACGGAACCGCTCTTGCCGGATCGCGTTTGTTACGCATTCACGCGCACGATCGCCTTGTCCTTGCCTTGGTAGTCGATGACCGGGAAACGGACGCGCCACGTGCCGTCGCCGTTCGCCGTCACCTCGCCGGCGTCGAAGCCGCGCGGCTCGAAGCTGAACGTCTGGTCGTAGTACACCGTCAGCTGAATGTTCTCATCCGGCAGCAGCTGGCGCAGCTTAGAGCCGGCATCGATCGCCCAGTAGCGCAAGTCCTCGCTCGACGCGTGGCCGTACAGCATGTAGTACGCCGGGTCGATCAGAGCCGTGATGACGAGCCAGCCGTCCGCGTCGCGTTTCACCTCGAACTGCTTCAGCTCCGTTCCGCCCTGCGAGGTCGAGATGACCGCGAACTGATCTTCCATTAGCTCGCGGATGGCCTCGGTCGTCGCGCCTTTAAGGGTATCCGGCAGCTTGCTCGGGAGGAACCCGATCTTGACCGGCGGGTTCTCCTCGATATCGTACAGCAGCGCCATGATGCTGTAGGACGGCACCGCGAAGTTCAAATCCGCCTGCGTGTCGTCGATGCCGGCCGACGTCAAGCCGACGAGCTGGCCGTAATCGTTGAACAGGCCGCCGCCGGAGCTGCCGTGATCGATCGGTGCGCTGATCTGGTACTGGTACGGGTCGCCGGCGGCGCCCGACAGGTTGCTGATCAGGCCGTCCGACACCGTGTTCTGAATGCCCTGCGGGCTTCCGATCGCGACGACGTGGTCGCCCTTCTGCACGGCGAGGCCGATGTCGACCGGCGCGATGCCAAGCGGCGTCTTCGTCTTCAGAATCGCCAGGTCGTCCTCCTCACTGTAGCCGACGAGGCCCAGCAGCTCGACTTGACGGCCGTTCAGCAGCGTCGCGGACGCTTTCGCCGCATCGGCGACGACGTGGTAGTTGGTCAGAATCTCGTCTTTGCCGATGATGACGCCGCTGCCGAGCCCCTGGTCCGTCGTAATCATGACGACCTTGCCGTCGTTCAGCGCAACGATCTGCTTCGTCGTCAAGGCCTTCGGCCGGTTGGCCGCCTGCTCCTTCTCCCACTCGGCTTCCTTCTGCCGCTGGGTCGCTTCGGCGGAGGCGATGCGGACGATCTGCTTCGCCGCGTCATATTTCACGTCCGCGCCGAGCGCTTCGGCGATGAACCGGAGCGGCACCATCGTCGTGCCGTTTAATTGCCGCGGGGCTTCCGTCAGCGTGAACGACCTGCCGTTCTTGACGGCCTTCTTCGAGCCGATCTGCAGCGAGATCGTCGTGGTGCCTTTGACAGCCAAAATCGTTTTGGTGCTTTCTTCCCATGTCACGTTGGCATGCAGCGCCTTGAAAATCGGGCGCATCGGCACGAAGGTCGTGCCCTTCGAGGCGACGGGAGCCGGGCTCAGCGCCAGCTTCGCGCCGTCGACGTAGACCGCGGCCGCGGCGGGTTGCGCGGACGCCGCGGCGGCATGGGCGGGCGCGCCGAGCGCGGCGGCCGGCGTCAGAACGAGCCCGGCGGCGAGTACGGATGAGAGCATGCGTTGCTTAAGGTCGGCGTTCCATTTCACGGGCGGTTCCTCCATAATCTACTAAATCATGCGTGATTTCATGGTAGCACCGCGGCCCTACTTTGTCTATGAAATTAGGATGAATCTATTAAGAAGAATCCGCAAATAGTAGCAGGTATATCCAGGCCGTGCAGACTGCCGCGTCCGCGGCTATTGCTGCTTGAATTCCGTCGGCGTCAAGCCGGTCTCCTCCTTGAAGTTGCGGGAGAAATAATGCACGCTGGCGTAGCCGAGCCGCTCGGCGATGGCCTCCATTTTCTCGCCGCTCAGCAGGTAGAACTTGGCCTGCCGGATGCGCTGCGAGATCAGGTACTGCTTCGGGTTCTCGCCCGTGCATTTCCGGAACAGCGACGAGAAATAGATCGCGTGGTAGCCGCACAGCGCCGCCAGCTCGGCCACGGTCCAATGCTTCTCCGGTTCCCGGTGGATCGCCTGCAGCGCGGGTTCGATTTTGCCGCGCTCCGCCGATTGCGGGCGCGCGGCCAGCCGGTGGCGGACGACGAGCAGCAGCAGCTCCGTCATGAGCGCCCGCAGCAGCATCCCATAGCCGGGCTGTTCGTTCATATATTCTTTCACGATCCGCATCAAGGTCGGCTCGAGCCCGGGCACCGTTTGGAACGGCGGCAGCTCCAGCTCCTCCCCGCCGCCCAGCGCCAGCAGGTACCGGCCGCGCCGGCTCGCCGCCAGCTCCGCCTCGTCCGTCATGACGATCGAGAACGCGGGATGCACCGGCGCGGGCGACGCATGGCGGACATGGAAGTGGATGCCGATGAAGACGGTGTCCTCCAGAATGAAGATGGCGTGCGGGCAGTCCGGCCCGTAGAGCGCGAATTCGCCTGGCCGCAGCATGCGGACCTCGCCGCCGACGACGAGCTTCGCCCGGCCGGACACCAGA
This sequence comes from Paenibacillus sp. GCM10023250, assembly GCF_042653205.1. Lineage (NCBI taxonomy): Bacteria > Bacillati > Bacillota > Bacilli > Caryophanales > Paenibacillaceae > Paenibacillus > Paenibacillus sp. GCM10023250. The sequence continues at coordinate 21,611 of NZ_JBHSHY010000022.1, forward strand.
TAGAAGAGCTGATAGTCCGGGATGATCCGCGGGCCGAAGATGGTCCCGGCTTCGGTAAAGGCATGGCTGGCGAAATTGACCGTCGGCTGCAGCTCGTCGAGCGCCCCGAGGCGGATCGCGTCTTCGCGCTTCGTCATGGCGGCACGGCTCCTTTCGGTAGTTGCGCGGGCCGGCGGGGCCGGCGCTTCATGGATGCGGCGAGGATCTTAGAAAAGTGCAAAGCCCTGTTTCGTCCGTGCAAATACACCGCTTTCAAGATGGCGTATGCTTAGTTCATCGGAAGGCAACGCCATCGAAAACGAGAGTCAGGGAGGAAACGCGCTATGTTAAGTCAAGCACAATTGAACGAATTTGAAAACAACGGATTTTTGAAGGGCGACGTCGTCTTGAGCGACACCGAGGTCGAAGCGCTGCGCGAGGAGCTCGACAAGGTCATGAACGGCGAGACGGTCAAGAAGCCGGTGCTGAACCGCAACATGCTGGAATCGGATTCCCCATACGACAACATGAAGATGATCGCGAGCGAGAAGGTCGTGCAAATCGTCAACGTTTGGATGGCGAGCGACCTGTACCTGCAGCATGCCGGAAACGCCCAAATTTGCGAAGAGGTCGCCCAGCTCTGCCATACGGATTCGCTGCGCATCTGGCACGACCAGATCCAATACAAGCCGCCGGTGACGGGCGGGCCGACGGCCTGGCACCAGGATCACCCGCTGTGGCCGATCATCCAGCCGGCCGATCTCGTCAGCGCCTGGGTCGCGCTGGACGACGCCGTCATCGAGAACGGCTGTATGTGGATGGTGCCGGGCAGCCACAAATGGGGCAACCACCAGCGCTACCTCTCCAGCACGCCGGATTTCAAGCCGTATCACAAGCGCCCGGAGATGCTGCCGAACCACGCGGGCGTCGAAGCCGTGCCGTTCGAGATCAAGAAGGGCCAAGTCGGCTACCATCACTGCCTCACATGGCACGGCAGCCCGCATAACCGCTCCGACATGAAGCGGCGCGCGATCGCCGTACACTACATGCCGGGCCATACGCGCTACGAGCCGGTCGGCGAGCACGCCATGCTGTCGTACGTCAACGTCCAGCCGGGCGAACTGCTCGCCGGCGACCACTTCCCGGAAGTGTACAACAAGCAGCGCGTCCGCCTCTGAGCGTTACGGCGCCAAGCCTCCGTCCCCCGTTCCCCGGAGGGACGGGGGCTTTTTGCGAGCGGGCCGTGCCAGCGTGGGCGCGGCGTGAACAGCCAGTCGCGACAGCGGCAAAGGCGGGGTTCGGCGCGCGCCGGTACAGCGCGGGCGAGCGACGAAGCGTGCGCGCTGAACTGAGCCGAAGCAGCAGAGCGGCATGCGCGTAGAGAGGCGCCAGTCTTGGCGTCGGGAACGGTGCGGTGCGATTCGGGGGTATGGCGGGGGTACAACACGAATGCGCTGCGGATGCGGCGGGAGTACGCGCGGATGCGGCGTGAGTACGCGCGATGCGGCACGAGTACGCGCGATGCGGCGCGAGTGAGGCGCAGGCGGTGGTGCCGCAACTATTCATAGCGCCATGCTATCGCCGAGACCGAAGCTCCGGCGCGTTGGCGGCCAGCATTTCCGTTATTTGTGAACTTTCGCGATTATCACGGATTTGGCGGACACAGATGACGTTATTGGCCTATTTTCACGGCAGAATCCACGCCTTAGTGGTGAATAGCTGCATCTGTGGCCGCTTATTTCGCCAGATTCCTTGTTTTGTCAATATAGCGGCTCTGGTGGCCGCGAATTGCAGGGTGACGCCCAGGCTCCGCTTCCGTTCCAACGTCCAGGTGCTCCATTCGGTTCGATCACCATCCCCGCCCCGCCCGCTGCTCCTCCACAGGGGCGCCGCCGCTTCCACGTCACTGCTCGCCCGCCAACTCCCGCCCGTCCTCCACAGACGCCTCGCCGCCTCCCAGCTCCCTCCCCAGGTCAGCGGCCTGGCCGCATTCCGTTTGTAAGCCTCCGCCGCTTTCGGTATAGTAGAAATCAGATTGCACGTATAGGAGCGCATGTACCCCATGGATAAGAACGTATCGCATACCCCCGCCGCCAAAAAAGCCGGCCACCCGGCAGCTCGGGGCAAATCCGCCCCGCGCGGCGCCTCACCCCGCGCGCACGGCAAGCCCGCAGGCCGGCCGCAGCCGGCCGGCAAATCCGCGGCGCAGCGCGGCAAAGCCGCCAACCCCGCGGCGCAGCTGCGCGGCCCGGTTAAGCCTCCGGTCCGCGCGTACCAGGTGAACGAGCCGTCGGAGCTGCTCGCTTTCCTGCTTCAACATGTCGCGGGCGAAGGCCGCAACGCCCTCAAATCGATGCTGAGCCGCGGCCAGATCGCCGTCGACGGCACGCCGGTCAAACTGTACAACCATGCCCTGCGGCCCGGCCAGACCGTTACCATCTCCAAAGAACGCATCTCCGAGAAGCCGCCGCTGATCGGCCTCGCGATTCTGCACGAGGACGACGACGTCATCGTCGTCGTCAAGGACGCGGGCCTGCTCTCCGTCTCCACCGGGCAGGAGAACGAGCTGACCGCGTACCGGCAGCTGACCGCGCATGTGCGCGCGGCCGATCCGAACAGCCGGATTTTCGTGCTGCACCGGCTCGACCGCGACACGTCCGGGGTCATGATGTTCGCGAAGAGCGAGCACGTGCAGCAGCAGCTGCAGCACGCTTGGCAGGACGACGTGGAGGAGCGCACATACGTCGCGCTCGTCGAAGGGAAGGTCAAAAAGCCGGAGGGCACGATTACCTCGTACTTGAAGGAGACCAAGACGCTCAAGATGTACTCGACGAACAATCCGGAGGGCGCGCAGCGCGCGGTCACGCACTTCAAGGTGCTGCAGAGCGGGTCGCAGTTTTCCCTGCTCGAATTGTCGCTCGAAACCGGGCGCAAAAACCAGATCCGCGTGCACATGGAGGATATCGGCCATCCGATCGTCGGCGACAAGAAATACGGCGCCCGATCGAAAGCGATCGGCCGGCTCGGCCTGCACGCCCGGGTGCTGGCGTTCAAGCATCCCCGGACCGGCGAGACGCTGCGGTTCGAGACGCCGATTCCGAAAGCGTTCCTGCAGCCGTTCAAAGAAAACGCCGGCCCGCATTAAGCGGACGCTCCCGCCGGCTCGATCGTGTCCGCGTCCGAATTTCGAATGGCTTCGGCCCGCCGATTTCCATTTTTTCCAAGGAGGTGCGCCCAGTGTCCAAAGCCGACAACATGCTCGCGATCCTCTGGCTGCTCAAAGCAAACAAGCGCATGACGGCCAAACAGCTGGCCGATGCGCTGGAAATGCATGTTCGCACGGTGTACCGCTACATCGACGCGTTGTGCGCGAGCGGCGTGCCGATCGTGGCGGACTCCGGCCACAACGGGGGCTACAGCCTCCTGCCGCAGTTCAAGGAGTCGCCGCTCTTCTTCGATCTCGAGGAGCAAAAGGCGCTGCTGCAGGCGGCCGTCTTCGCCCAAGAAGCCGGCTACCCGTACGGCGACGTCCTTCGGCAGGCACTGACGAAGCTGAAGCGGTATACGAACGAGGAGCAGCGGACCGCGATCGACCGCCACCTCGTCGGCTTCGACGTCATCAGCTCCGGCCCGGACGAAGGCATGGCCCCGGTGCTGCGGCTGCTCGAAGCGGCCGTCGCCGGGAACGGCACGATGCTGATCGAGCATCACAAGGGCGTCGGGCTCGAACCGCAGCGGCGGCACATCGACCCATACGGCCTCGTGCATTGGAAGAGCAAATGGTACGTCGTCGCCCATTGCCATCTGAGGGAGGAGATCCGCAGCTTCCGCGTCGACCGCATCGTCTCGGCTGAGCCGACCGACGCGCGCTTCGAGCGGCCCACGGACTTCTCCGCCCGCAGCTACCTGCTGCAATTCCTGAAGCCGTGGAGCAGCGCCGACGGCGAGAAGCTGATTGCGGTCGTCGTGGAGGGCAAGCCGGAGACGCTCAATTCGCTTTGCGAAATGGGGCCGTTCGGCGATTCGCTCGTCGAGCGCACGAAGGACCGGGCGCATTTTCTGCTGGAAGAGAACGCCGTGCTCACCTACGTCCCCTACTACCTGCTCGGCTTCGGCGCCAGGCTGACCGTTCTCGGTCCGCCCGAGCTGAAGGCGCGCATGGCGAGCCTCGCCCTGGAGCTGCACGAGCATTACACCTCAATGCTGTAGTGAAACGCCGCCTCCGGCCGCGAAGCCCAGGCTCCGCTGGTACGCATCCAGCTGATCCGCCGGATTCGGGACGGAGCCGCCATGGCACACCTCGAGCCGCGACGGGAGAAGCTTGCGCACGATCTCGCTGCTGCGGACCGCTTCCGCCATGTCCGCCGTGAACATCGGCATCGGCTTGCGGAGCCGTCCGCCCTTCGACGTGAAGAGATCGCCCGCGAGCAGAACGCCGTCCGCCTCGTGGAAGTAAACGACGTGGCCCGGAGAGTGGCCCGGCGTCAAATGCGCCGACAACCCGCCCACGCGGGCAACCGTGCCGTCCGCTTCCATGGGCAGCGGCTTCGCCAGCCCCGGAGCGACGAACTGCTGCGGCTTTTTGCGCCGCGGGTAAGGCAGCCGCCCTTCCATGTACGGAATTTCGATCTCGTGCGCATAGACGGCCACGTCCGGGTAGCGTTCGACCAGCTTCTTGACCGCCCCTATGTGGTCCGCATGGCCGTGCGTCAGCACGATGCGCCGCAGCGGCAGCCCGAGCCGTTTCTCGGCAAATGCCGCAATCCCCTTCGTCATCGTCGAGATCCCCGCGTCCACCAGCGTAATGCCGTCCTTCTCCACGACCGCCCAGACATGAATCGGAATAATGACCCACGTGCTCAAACTCCAAACATGCTCCGAAATCCGTTCGACTTTCATCCGTATCCCCAGCCTCTCATTAGGATTGCCTTGTTATAACCAGTGGTTACTAACCGTTGGTTATAATATAAAACATATTCCACCGGCTGTCAATGCTCCATTTATTGCTCGCTTCTTCATGACCGCGGTTCCCGTCCCGCTCGCCGCGCTTTCGCGGATCGGCCCAGGATGCTTAGGTCCGAGCTTTAGCGAACATTTAGGCTTGAGCCGCTTGACTCCGTCAATCAGATTAGATTAATATCTAATTAGATATTCGTTAAATTTGATAAATGACAAATTTAATGAGTGACGAATTTGAGAAATGCCATACCACCGAAAGGCGGCGACCGCTATGATGCAGCTCGACAAAATCGTCAATTATCACAAAGCGCTGGCCGATCCGACCCGCGTCCGCATGCTGATCCTGCTGGCGGAAGGCGAGCTGACCGGCCAGGAGCTGGCCGAGAAGCTGTACCTCTCCCCCGCCACGATCACGCATCACGCCGGGAAGCTTCGGGCCGTGAGCCTGATTCGCGAGCGCCGCGACAAGAACGCGATCTATTTCTCGCTGGACCGGTATTTCGTGAAGCAGTACGAGGGGGCGCTGCAGGCCATGCTGGCCAAACCGGCGGAGGCCGATACGAGGAAGGAGGCGGAACCGATGGACGAGAAGAACGAGAAGAACGAGAAGGACGAGAGGAACGAGAAACTGAAGCAGTCCGTGCTGCGCAATTTCTTTACCGCGGAAGGCAGGCTGAAGCATATTCCCGCCCAGCTGAAGAAGAAACGCATCGTGCTGGAGCATCTGGCGGAACGGCTGCAGGAAGGCCGCAGCTACACGGAGAAGGAATTGAACGCCTTCATCCAAGACTACCATCCCGACTTCGCCACGATCCGGCGGGAATTCATCATGCACGCGTACCTGTACCGGGAGCGGGAAGTGTACGAACGCAATCCGCGCGAGATGTGGGAGCGCTGGGAGACGCTGGCGTGATCGCGCGCGGGAGCGCAACCGGCAAGGCGAACGGATTGGCGCTCGGCTAGACAATGACAACGTACACGGCAAGGCAAAGGTCCGCGACGCCCCCTGACCGCGACTGCGGGTAAACGTCGCACGCGCCAAAAAACAGAAGGCTGCGCGAACCCGATCGGGTCCGTGCAGCCTTCTTGCTTCGATTGCTTCAATTAATAGCTTCGATTGATATTTTCGATCCGGCCTTACTCGCCGGCGATGTTGTTTTCCTTCAGTATGACGTCGTGCGCGCCGCCCTCGACAATGCTGGTCGCGGAAACGAGCGTGATCCGCGCGTTGCGCTGGAGCTCCGGAATGGAAATGGAGCCACAGTTGCACATCGTCGATTTGATCTTGTGCAGCGTCTTGCCCAAATTCTCCTGCAAACTGCCCGCGTACGGCACGTAGGAGTCGACGCCCTCCTCGAACATGAGCCCCGCCTTGCCGCCGGTGTCGTACCGCTCCCAGTTGCGGGCGCGGTTCGAGCCCTCGCCCCAGAATTCCTTCACGAAGTTGTTGCCGACCTTGAGCTTGCGCGTCGGGCTCTCGTCGAACCGCGCGAAGTAGCGCCCCATCATGACGAAGTCCGCGCCCATCGCGAGCGCCAGCGTGATGTGATAGTCGTGCACGATGCCGCCGTCGGAGCAGATCGGCACATACACTCCGGTTTGCTCGTAATACGCGTCGCGCGCCGCGGAGACCTCGATCAGCGCGGAAGCTTGTCCGCGGCCGATGCCCTTCTGTTCGCGCGTGATGCAGATGGAACCGCCGCCGATGCCGATCTTCACGAAGTCCGCGCCGGCGTCGACCAAGTATTGGAAGCCTTCCTTGTCGACGACGTTGCCGGCGCCGATCTTGACGTCCGGGAAGTTCGCCTTGACGAACTCGATCGTGTCCTTCTGCCATTCGGAATAGCCGTCCGAGGAGTCGATGACCAGCACGTCCACGCCCGCCGCCACGAGCGCCGGCACGCGGTCCTGGTAATCCTTCGTGTTGATGCCCGCGCCCACGATGTAGCTCTTGTTGGCGTCGAGCAGCTCCATCGGGTTCACTTTATGCTCGTCATAGTCCTTGCGGAAGACCAGGTACTCCAAGTTGCCTTCATCATTCACGACCGGCAGGCAGTTCAGCTTATGGTCCCAGATCAGATCATTCGCTTCCGACAGCGTCATGCCGGATTTGCCGTATACCAGCTTCTCGAACGGCGTCATGAAGTCGGCGACGGACTTGGACTGCGGATCCCGGCTGACCCGGTAATCGCGGCCCGTCACGATGCCGAGCAGCTTGCCGTTCGGGGAACCGTCGTGCGTGATCGCCACGGTGGAATGGCCCGTCCGCTCCTTCAGCTCCAGCACGTCCTTCAGCGTATGGTCCGGCGTCAGGTTGGAGCGGCTGACGACGAAGCCGGCCTTGTAGCTCTTCGCCCTGCGGACCATCTCCGCCTGACTCTCGACGGATTGCGATCCGAAGATGAACGAGATGCCGCCGCTGCGCGCCAGCGCCACAGCCATGCGGTCGTCCGAGACGGCCTGCATGACCGCCGACGAGAACGGAATGTTGAGCGAATACGCCGGCTGCTCGCCTTTCTTGAATTTGACGAGCGGGGTCTTGAGCGACACGTTCGCCGGGTTGCACGCCTTCGTCGTCAGATTCGGCACCAGCAGAAATTCGCTGAAGGTGCGGGACGGTTCCATGTAATAATAAGCCAAAACAATGCGCCTCCTGGAATGATGGATTCCGAATAAATTTTTACAAGCATATCACAGCACCCGCGAACAAGCAATGGAAGTTCTGTTAAACCTATTTGCCGGACGAGGCGGCCGCTTCCGCCGCCTTCAGCAGCTCGATCGCTTTGTTTCGCTGCGGATCCTCGGTCTGGAATTTGGCCGTCAGCCGATCCAAAATCCGGTAGGCCGTCCGGTCGTTCATCTCGCCGGTCACCGGCAGCGACTCCTTCTGCTGGAAGGCGCGCACGGCCGATTCCGTCGCCTCGTCGAAGATGCCCGACCCCGTCCCGGTGCCGTAGCCGATCGCCTGCAGCATCTTCTGCACGGTGACGACCTTGTCGCCGTAATCCCCGGCCCTCAGCTTCAGGCCCGGGTCAAGGCGCGGCAGCAGCGCGTAATCCGGCGGCGCGACCGCCACGTTCGGCTCGATGCCTTTCTTGTGGATCCACTGCCCGTTCGGCGTCCGCCACTGCGCTTCGGTCAGCTTCAGCACGGAACCGTCCTTCAGCTGGTTGAAGTTCTGCACGATGCCCTTGCCGAACGTCTTCTCGCCGACGACCTGCGCGCCTGCCGTATCCTTGAGCGCCGCGGTCAGCACCTCGGCGGAGCTGGCCGTATGCCCGTCCACGAGAATCGCGATCGGCAGCGTCCACGGCTCCTTCTGGCTCGACGTGTGCGTGAGCACCTGCTTCTCATCCTTGTACACGACCTGCACGATCGTCTTCCCTTTCGGCACGAACCGGTTCGCGATCTCGATCGTCGGGTTGAGCAGCCCGCCAGGATTGCCTCGCAGATCCAGCAGCAGCGCCTTCATGCCCTGCTTCTGCAGGCTCTGGACCGCCGCGTCGAATTCCTTCGCCGTCTTCTCCGCGAACCGGCTGATCGTGATCTCGCCGATGCCGTCCGCCTTCATCGCCGAGGAGACCGTCAGCACCGGCACGTCGCCGCGCTTCACCGAGACGGTCACCATGCCGCTGCGGCCGGGCCGCTGCACCTCCAGCTTGACCGTCGAGCCCGTCTTGCCCTGCAGCTTGCTCTTCAGCTCGTCGAAGGTCAAGCCCTTCACGCTCTTGCCGTCAACCGTCTCGATGGCGTCTTCCTTCTGAAGCCCCGATTTCTCGGAGGGCGCTCCTTTAATGATATTGTCGATGATGAACGCGCCGTCCTCCTGCCGGATCTCCACGCCGATCCCGACGAAATGGTCCTCGTACGACTGCATGTACGCCTCGCCCTTGTCCTCCGACAGGTACACGGAATATGGATCCTGCAGCGAGCCGACCATCCCTTCCGCCGCGCCGTCGACGAGCGCCTTGGACTTCGCCCCGTCCAAATAATCGTTCATGATTTCCTTGTACGCGTACGATAAATTGCCGAACGCCTGATCCTTGATGATCGGATACTGCACCAGCATGCTCAGCCGGCCGACGACGAAGCCGCCCAACAGCAATATCGCCATGATCGCGACGAGCGTCACGCGCCGCTGCTTCGCGGCCTTCTCACCGAACCTATTCATCCCCACACCTCTTCCGCAATTGAACCTGTTTCCTCACTCTATCGCATTCGGAGAGCCGCCGCAAGTTCGCGCGATCCCCAGCGAAAAAGACCCCTCCCGAGACTTGCGGAAGGACGGCGCGGCCGTCGTTCTCGCGTGCTCGAAAAGGGTCTTCGTTGCGATGTGAAGAAGCTGCCCGGCGCCGCGCGACGCGGGAGGCGGCGCGGGCCGCGAATGCGGATTTACAGCGGCACGGTCTCCGTCGCGAGCGCGAGCCAAGCGCGCTCTTCGGCGCTCAGCGCGATCGGCAGCGCGTCGACGCTGTCCTTCAGCTCCGCCGGCGACTGCGGCCCGATGATCGCCGCGACCGGGAACGGCTGGTTCAGCACGTACGCGAGCGCGATCTGGTTCGCGGTAACGCCGTACTTCTCGCCAAGGACGCCGGCACGGCGCTTCCGCTCCCAGTTCTCGTCGCTGTAGTAGACGCGGACCATGTCGGCGTCGCCGCGCTTGTCCGGGGCGCACCGGTCCGTGAAGAAGCCGCCGGACTGCGACGACCAGGACAGGATCGGCAGGCGGGACTGCTCGTGCCATGCTTCGTCTTCGGCCGTCGTCGACACGCAGCCGGCCCAGCGCGGCTCGATCGGACGGGCGAGGCCGAGGTTCGGGCTGCTGCAGCTGAAGCCCGTCATGCCGTGCTTCTCCGCATAGGCGTTGGCCTCGCGGATACGCGCGACGCTCCAGTTGGACGCGCCGATCGCCCGGCAGCGGCCGGCTGCCAGCTGATCGTTCAGACCTTCGAGGATGTAGCCCACGTGGACGTTGGGATCGTCGCGGTGCAGCAGATACAGATCCATGTAATCCGTGCCTAACCGTTCCAGCGATTCGATCAGGTCGTTCTGAATGCATGTCTTCGTCATGCGCGACTGCTCGTACGGATGCGCGCCCTTGCCGATCACGACGATGTCGGCGCGGTTGCCCCGCGCTTCCATCCATTTGCCGATGGCCTGCGCCGAGCTGACGCCGTAGATGTGGCCAGTGTCGATCGCGTTGCCGCCGGCGGCGGCGTACGCGTCGAGCAGCCCGCCCGAGTAGTCCATGTCTTCGGTCTTCAGCATCATGGAGCCCTGGATCAGCTGCGTGACGCCTTGCGGAATGCCCGCGATCTCGATTCGTTTCATGCGATTCGTTCTCCTTTGCACCTATAGATTGAGCTATATTGCTTATTATAGTAAAGGATTCCGCCGCGCCATATCGAAATATATTGCTTGCGTTACCACGATATTGACGTTTACATCGACATGAACGGGAGGCGACGACGTGTTCCGCAACCATCTTACCCTGCCGCTGCAGCCGCCCGGCCGGTTCTATTGCTTCCCGGAGTCGGCCGGCCATTATCAGCCCGACCCCGAACACGAGGTCCGGCGCGAGGCCGGCACGATGCAGGCGTTCAACCTGCATCTCGTGACCGCCGGCAGCGGCTTCGTCGAGCAGGACGGCCGGCGCCGGGAGCTGCGGGCGGGCGACTGCTTTCTCTATTTCCCCGGCGACCCGCAGGTCTATTACGCCCATCCCGACCATCCGTGGGCGATCAAGTGGATTCACTTCTATGGCAGCGGGATCGAGGCGGACTTGAAGGCGCGCGGCTTCCGCCGCGCCGTGCCGTGGCGGCCGCGCACGGCGGCGGAGCTGGAGGCCCGGTTCGACGACCTGCTCGCCGAAATCGAACGGCACAAGCTGCTTCACCCGAGCCGTGTCGCCATGCTGCTGTACGGCGTGCTCGCGGAATTCATCGAGCAGGCCGAGCCGTTGTCCGCGCCCGCCGCCGGTCCGCCGGCCGCCGCCGCGCGGCGCATCCTCGCCCTGCTGCCGGAGCTGCAGGCCGCCGCGGCCGAGCCGTTCGACCTCGACGCCTGGGCCGGGCGGGCGGAGACGAACCGCTACGCCTTTTGCCGCTGGTTCCGCCGCGCCGTCGGCCGGACGCCGCTGCAATTCGTCACGCTCTGCCGCATCCAGCGGGCCAAAGCGCTGCTCGTGGAACGGCCGGAGCTGAGCATCGGCGAGGTCGCCCGCCAGTCCGGCTACGAGACGGCCGGCTACTTCAACAAGCGGTTCCAGGAGAGCGAAAACATGACGCCGACCGCCTACCGGCAGCAGTTCGCGGGACGCCGCGCCGGACGAAGATAACGCTTGTTCCCGCCCCCGATTTCCGCTACAATCAAGGACAATGCAAGCCATAGAGAGAAGGAGCGGAGAGCATGATTTACAAACTGATTGCCATCGACATCGACGACACGCTGCTGACGGACGACATCGTCGTCACGCCGGGCACCAAGGCGGCGCTGGCCGCCGCGATCGAGCGCGGCGTCTTCGTGACGCTGGCCACGGGCCGGATGTTCCCGTCGGCGAAGAAGATCGCGAAGCAAATCGAGCTGAACGTGCCGATCATTACGTACCAAGGCTCCATGGTGAAGACGCTGCTCGACGAGCAGGTGCTGTACGAACGCTACGTGCCGGAGGACGCGGCCCGCGAGCTGTACGCCTTTTGCAAAGCAAACGGCCTTCATCTGCAGCTGTACATCGACGATATCCTGTACGTGCAGGAGGACAATGATAAAGCCCGCGCCTATTCCGCGCTGTCGAACATCCCGTTCGTGGTAGAGCCGGACTTCGAGTCGCTGCTGGCCAAACCGTCGGCAAAAATGCTCATGATCGACGAGCCCGCCCGTCTGGACGAGGTGGCGGAGCAGCTGGCCCCGCTCATCGGCAACCGCGTGCATATCACGAAGTCCAAGCCGCATTACCTGGAAGTGACGAACAAGGAAGGCACGAAGGGCCACGCGATCGCGTTCATGGCCGAGCATATCGGCTGCACGCTGGACGAGGTCATCGCCATCGGGGATTCCTGGAACGATCACGAGATGATCGAAGCCGCCGGCCTCGGCGTCGCGATGGGCAACGCCCTCCCGAAGCTGAAGGAAATCGCGCAGTACGTCACGAAGACGAACAACGAAGAGGGCGTCAAGCACGTCATTGACAAATTCATTCTGCAAACGGTGTAAACGCGAAGAGCCGCTGCCTCCCGTCCGAAGGACGAGGCATGCGGCTCTTTTTTGCGCTTGCGCGCCGCGGCTTATACCGTGAAATACGTCCACGCCGACAGCAGCAGCGACGCCGCGACCATGGCCGCGAGCGCCTTCAGCACCTCGCCCCCGAGCTTGCGCAGGTCGACGTTCAAGCCGAGTCCGATCATCGCCATCGTGAGCAGGAACGTCGTCGCGACGGTCAAGGCGTCGACGGCGCCAGGCGCCGCTTGCAGGAGACGATGGCCGAACGCGCTGCTGCCGAACAGGCTCATGGCCGCGAAGCCGAGCAGGAACCACGGGAACGGCAGCGGCGTCTTCGCTTCTCCGCCCTGCGCCTCGCCGCCGCGGCGGCGCAGGCGCCGCTGCACGTACACGATCGCGAGGCAGACCGGCACGAGCAGGAAGACGCGGCCGAGCTTGGCGAGCAGCGCCAGCGCCAGCGCGTCCTGCCCTGCCGGCGACGCGGCGAGCGCGGCATGCGCGATCTCGTGCAGGCTCGCGCCGGACCAGATGCCGTACTGCGCATCGGTCAGCCCGAGCAGCGGGCGAAGCAGCGCATACGCGACGGCGAACGCCGTGCCGACCAGCGCGATCAGGCCGGCGCCGATCGCCGTGTCCTCCTCCTTCGCGCGCAGAATCGGCGAGACGGCCGCGATCGCCGCCGCGCCGCAGATGCCCGTGCCGATGCCGAGCAGCAGCGACAGCCGCGGATCCGCCCGCAGCCATCTTGCGAACAGCATCGTGCAGCCGACCGCGAACAGCACGACGGCCGCGTCCCGGACTAGCAGCCCGAGGCCTTCCTCGTAGACCGCGACGACGTTCAGCTTGAGGCCGTAGAGCACGATGGCCAGCCGCAGCAGATGCTTGCTCGCGAACTGGATGCCAGCCTTCTGCCGCGCGGGGTAGCCCCGCAGCTGCCGGTAGACGACCGCCAGCAGGATGGCGCAGGCCATTTGGCCGGCGTAGCGAAATCCGGGCAGGAACGCGAGGCCGCAGCCGGCCGACGCGATCAGCAGCGTGAACGCAAGGCCGCCGAGCCGCAGCCGGCAGGCGCGGAGCAGGGCGTGGGGAACGCCGGGCGGCCGTTTCAGCGAGTAAGGGATCGTCATGTCTGTACCGCCTCCGTACGTTCGGGATGGTTCCCATTATACCGGCCGTTCTTCGATAAGAGAAATCAATCCTTATGATGAATCGGATCAGCATTTGTTATGCCGGGCGAACGATCGGGTTCGTTACCGTTTTGTTACGATCATCCCGGGGTCAAGCGTTTATAGTATAAGCAGACCTATACAGGAGGGATTTCCATGAACCACCGCACGCACAACCGCCCCGTCAAAACGATGACCGCCACCGTCCTCGGCACGGCGCTTCTTCTCTCGGCAGCCGCACCGTTCGCATTTGCCGCGGAGACGGGCCAATCGTCCGCCGCCCCAGTGGCCGTCGTCGCGCAGGCGAACGGTGCCATACAGATGACGACGACCGTCATCAAGAATTCGACGAACCAGCTCGAGACCGATCTCGAGATTCCGGTCCTGAAGGGCATGAAGGACGCCGCCTACCAAAACGCACTGAACGCGAACATCGCCGCGCGCGCGAAAGCGGCCGCCGACGCGATCGCTAAGCAAGCGGCCGCAGGCGCCGGTTCGGACGAGCTCCGCCCTTACGGCGTCACCGTGAAAGCCGAGCTGATCTCGAACGGCAGCGCAGCCGCGGACGGCGTCCTCTCGCTCCGCGTCCTCACGTATACGTACACGGGCGGTGCGCACGGCGTCACCCTCGCGGAGACGTACAACGTCCGCAACGAGGCGAAGGCGTCCCCGATCAAGCTGAAGGATCTCTTCGGCGCGAACTACAAGAGCATCGTCAACCGCGCGGTGCAAGCAGAGATAAAGGCGCGGCCGGGCGACTTCTTCGCCGATCAGTTCCGCTCAATTGCCGATGATCAAGCGTTCTATATCAAGAACGGCGTCGCGTACGTCATCTTCCAGCAATACGAGATCGCTCCGTATGCCGCAGGCATGCCGGAAATCGCAGTCGTCATTCCGGATGGCGCCGCCGTGCCCGCAGGCGCGGTCAAGCTGCCGGTCGTGGCGAACGGCCAAAACGTGAAAGCCGCCTTGTACGCGGCTCCGGGCGGTACCGTCATGGCGCCGCTGCGTACGGTCGCCTCCGCGCTCGGCTACACGATCAGCTACGACGCGCGCACGCACCAGACCAAAGCAACCAAAGGCAACGACTGGGCGAAAATATCGGCCGGCCTGAACCGTTACGCCTTCAAAGACATGGCCTCCTTCGCGCTTGGCGCCGCACCGGCGACGAAGAACGGCACGCTCTACGTACCGCTGGATTTCTTCGCGAAGGTGCTGCACGCCGACCTGGCGTACACGAAGCAAGCCATCGTCCTGACGTCCGCGCCGGCGAACTAATGCGCGCAGCCTCCCTTTAGCCGCTGCCGCATGCCGCACGCTAGGTCGTCGTCGCCCCGCGCGTCGGCGAGCTAGCGTGCGTGCATCTAACCGGCTTGAAACTAGCATGAACAAGGCCCTGCCGCTTCCATCGAAGCGGCAGGGCCTTGTTCGGTTCAATGAGACATGCGTCAAATGCCCGCCAGGATTTGATACCAGACGCCTTTCGGCGAATAGAGCGTATTGCGGACTTCCGCCCAGCCGCCCAGGTACGAGATATCGAACAGCCCCGGCGGCGTGACGAACTTGTCCTTGACCTCCTCCATGACGGAGGCGTTCACGGGGCGGAAGCCGTACTTGGCGAGTATCCGCTGCGCGTCCGGGCCGTGCAGGTAGGCGACGAGCGCTTCCGCGACCTTGCGCGTCCCGTGCTTGTCGACGTTCTTGTCGACGACCGCCGCGGGGTTTTCGATCAGGATCGTCGAGGACGGAATGACTTCCTCGTAAGGAACGCCCTGCCGCTTCCGGCCGAGCAATTCGTTCTCGTAGGTGACGATCACGTCGCCGAAGCCGTATTCGAACGCGGCCATGGAGGCGCGCCCGCTCTTGTCGAGCGACTCGACGTTCCGGTGGATGCGTTCCAGGAACGCCTTGGCATACGCCGGATCCTTCTTGCCCGTCTTCGCCTCGGCTTCTTTCAGCCCCGCGCCGTACATCGCATTGATGTCCCATTGCGCGCCCCCGGACGTCTTCGGGTTCGGATAGAGCACCTTGACGCCTTTGCGGGTCAGATCGTCCCAGTCCTTGATCCCCTTCGGGTTTCCTTCGCGGGTGCCCATAACGGCGATCGATCGCGTGATCATGCCGGCGTCGCCGAACTGTTTGCGCCAGTCGGTCGTGATGAAGCCGGCCTTTTGAATTTTGTCGATGTCGCTTTCCATCGCGAGCACGGCCACGTCCGCTTCGAATCCGCCGGCGATGGCGCGGGCCTGCGTACCGGAGGCCTCGTACGATTCCTGGAATGTCACCGTCTGCCCCGTCTCGGCCTTCCACTGCTTCGCGAACGCGGGCAGCAGCTCCGCGAACGAGTCCTTCACGACGGAATACGCGCCGATGACGAGCGTCGCGCCGCCCACGGGCGCCGTCTGCGCGCCGCCGTCCGCTGCGCCCTCCGCGCCGCCGTCCTTCCCGCAGGCCGCCGTCAGGAGAAGCGTCAGCGCGAGAAGCGCCGTACCCGCAATCCGCCATCCTTTGAGTAGGGTAGGTTTCATTGTGCACACAACACTTTCTGTTTCGGCAAGCGAGTCGCCAGGATAGGACGGCCGGCTTCGCGCGCGGCCGGGATGCCTAGATGCGGCTAGATATAGATCGGCATCGGGTCTTCCTTCAGCTTGTTCTCCATGATCCACGTGTCGTCGTCGTTGAACAGGTACGCGCGGTGGATGAGGACGCTCACCGGCTCGCCCGGTGTCAGGACGTCCTTCTCGAGCGAACGGTACGTGATCAGCTTGATGTCGCCGATCTCGACCTCCACCATCCACTCGCTGCCGCGGAAATGCAAATGCCGCACGATGCCGTCCACGGTCGCCGAAGGTATGCGGAAGTCGCTCCGCTTGCCGATCTCGATATACTCCGGCCGGATCAGCGCCTTCGTCGACGGCCAGTTGGCCGCCTCCTCGAAACCTCGCAGCCGCTGGACGTTCTCGACGATCGTCGATTCGCCGATGAAGCTGGCCACGAACTGCGTTTGCGGGCTTTTGTAGATATCCCAAGGCGTGCCCTTCTGTTCCAGCCGCCCTTTGTTGATGATCATGATCTCGTCGGCGACCTCGATCGCCTCGTCTTGGTCGTGCGTCACGAAGATCGAGGTGATGCCGAGGCGCTCGATCATATCCTTCAGCCACGTGCGCAGCTCCGTCCGGATCTTGGCGTCGATGGCCGCGAACGGCTCGTCGAGCAGCAGCAGCTGCGGCTGCGGGGCGAGCGCCCGCGCGAACGCAACACGCTGCCGCTGGCCGCCGGAGAGCTGATGCGGGTAGCGGTGCTCGAAGCCCTTCAGGCCCGTCAGCTCGATCAGCGACATGACGCGCTCGCGGATGACGTCCTTCTTCTCCTTCTTCACCTTCAGGCCGAACGCGACGTTGTCGTACACGGTCATGTGCTTGAACAGCGCATAGTTCTGGAAGACGAAGCCGATGCCCCGCTCCTGCGGCGGCAGGTCGTTGACCCGCTTGCCGTGGAACACGATGTCGCCTGACGACGGGGATTCCAGCCCCGCGAGCATGCGGAGAATCGACGTCTTGCCGCCGCCGCTCGGGCCGAGCAGGCCGATCAGCTGGCCTTTGGCGATGTCGAAACTGACATCCCGTACGGCGTGGAAATCGCCGAACTGTTTATTTAAGCCGCGCACCTCGATATGCATCGTTCAATGCACTTCCTTTCTCTTCTTCGCCCATTCCATGAGCAGCAGCAGGCCGACGGAGAACGCCGCGAGCACCAGCGCGACGCTGCTGGCCTCGGTCACGTTGAAGTTCTCCACGTCCTGGTAGACGAGCGTTGTCGCCGTCTGTGTCTTGTTCATAATATTGCCGGACACGACGAGCACCGCGCCGAACTCCCCGAGTGACCGGGCGACTGTCAGTACCACGCCGTAGATGACGCCCCAGCGGATCGACGGCCACGTCACCTTCCAGAAGGTGTACCACGAGTAGGCGCCGAGCGTCGACGCGGCTTCTTCCTGCTGCGCGCCGATCTCCTGCAGCACCGGCATGACTTCGCGCACCATCAGCGGGAACGTGACGAACAGCGTCGCCAGGATCATGCCGGGAAGCGCGTACACGACTTTGAAGCCGATATCCTCGAAGAACGCGCCGAGCGCCGAGCTCGGTCCCAGCACGAGGACGATCATGAGTCCGCCGATGACGGGGGAGACCGCGAACGGCAGGTCGACGATGCTGTTCAGGAGGCCCTTGATCCGGCGGGACAGCCAGGTCGCCCGGACGAGGTACAGCGCGAGCATGACGCCGAACAGCGTGTTCAGCAGCGTCACGATCACGACGAGTATGCCCGTCATCATAAGCGCGTGCAGTGATTGCTCGCGCGTGAGCGACGCCGCGAAGCCGCTCCAGCCGTCGCCCCAGGAGCCGATGAAAATCTTCCCCAGCGGCGCGACGATCAGAATCAGGAACACGAGATACGTCAGTGCAATCCACAGTTTTTTCATTTGGCGTGCCTCCTCGCCTGAACGAGGTTGACGGCGCCGAGGATGAGGAACGAGAGCGTCAGGAGCAGCACGGACACGGCCGCGGCACCCTGCGCGTTATCGCTTTCGATTTCGCCGAAAATATAGACCGACGCGATCAGCGTCTTGCCCGGAATGTTGCCGGCCACGAGCACGACGGCGCCGAATTCCGCCAGCGCCCGGGAGAACGCCAGCATCGCGCCGCTGATGATGCCCGGCAGCATCGACGGGAAGATCACCTGCAGAAACGTCCGCGTTCTGGACGCTCCGAGGGTATAGGAGGCTTCCTCCTCGGATTTGTCCAATTCCTCGAGCAGCGGCTGCACGCCGCGAATGACGAACGGAAACGTCACGAACACCATCGCGATCACGATCGCGGGCTCATGGAATACGATTTCAAAACCGAGCTTGCCGGCCAGGCCGCCGGCGATGCTGTTGGGGCCGAGCAGCAGCAATATCATCAAGCCGCCGACCGCGGTCGGCAGCGCAAACGGCAAATCCACGAGGCTGTTCAGAATGCTCCGCCCGGGGAACCGGTACCGGATCAGCACCCAGCCGATCATCGTGCCCAGAAGGACGTTGATCAGCGCGGCGAACACGGACAGCTTCATCGTAAGAAGAACGGCTTCCCATGCCAGCTGGTCCGTCACGCTTTGCCAGAACGGCGCCCAGCCCAGCTTGAACGACTGGGTGTAGATGCCGATGATCGGCAAGACGATCAGCAGAATGAAATAAAGCATAATGGTGCTGCGAAACCCGAAGCTCCACAAGCGGCCGCGCATTATGAAATTCAAGCTGAATAACCCCCTGACGCTTTCCTTGAGGAATCGCGGTGCGGTATAGATAATCCCCATTAAAATACTTGGTATTCACACTTTAGCAGACCGCGGGATGTCTAGTCAATCCTTGGAACAGTGAAAATCTCGCGCAGCCGGCGAAAACGAAAAGCTCCCCAGAGGTCCATTCGGAACCTCCGGGGAGCTGGTCGCCCGTTCTCGGGCCGGGGCACACGGCAGTGCGCCCGAATCTACTCGCCTTCGATATAATAACGGTCCTCGCCGATCGCGATGACCGCCTGGCCCTGCGTCAGGTCCGTGATCCACGCCGCGAACGCCTCCGCGCCCGGCGCCTCGGGCAGGCACGTGATGACGACGCGGTCGGTGAACTCGGTGCCGTCGACGCGCACGCCGCGCGCGTGGAATTCGTTCTCGAGCTTGCCGTACCAGGTGTAGTCGACATCGACGACCACCTCCCGGTGCAGCACTTGCGTAATGGCCTCCGACGCTTCGATCGCCGCGACCGCGCCGTCGGTGTAAGCGCGGATCAATCCGCCCGCGCCAAGCATGATGCCGCCGAAATAGCGGGTTACGACGACGGCGACGTTTTTGAGCCCTTGATGCTTGATCACTTCAAGAATCGGTTTGCCGGCCGTGCCGCTCGGCTCGCCGTCATCGGACTGCTTCTGGCATTCGTCGCGTTCGCCAACGACGTAGGCCGAGCAGTTGTGCGTCGCGTTCCAATGGAGCTTCTTGATCTCCTCGATGAAGGCGATCGCTTCTTCCTCCGAGGCGACGGGTCTGCCGTGGCCGATGAAACGCGACTTCTTGATGACGATCTCCTTGCTTCCCGGCTGCCGCAGCGTCCGGTAGCGGTTCAACATGTCCGCCGCTTACAGCCGAGCTTCGAGCTCGGCTTTTTCTTTCTCGTAGCCCGGCTTGCCGAGCAGCGCGAACATGTTCTTCTTGTACGCTTCGACGCCCGGCTGGTCGAACGGGTTCACGCCCGACAGGTAGCCGCTGATGCCGCAGGCGATCTCAAAGAAGTAGACCAGGTAGCCGAACGTGTACGGCGTCATGTCGGCGATGTTCACGACGAAGTTCGGCACTTGGCCGTCCGTGTGCGCGAGCAACGTTCCTTCGAACGCCTTCTTGTTGACGAAGTCCATCGTCTTGCCGGTCAGGAAGTTCAAGCCGTCCAGGTTGCTTTCGTCGTGCCCGATCGTGATTTGCTCGGCGACGGTGCCGACTTGGATGACCGTTTCGAAAATATTCCGGTTGCCCTCCTGAATGAACTGGCCCATGGAGTGCAGGTCGGTCGAGAAATCGACGGCCGCCGGGAAAATGCCTTTGTAATCCTTGCCTTCGCTTTCGCCGTACAGCTGCTTCCACCATTCCGACACGAAGTGCAGCGCCGGCTCGTAGTTGACGAGGATTTCCGTCACTTTGCCTTTGCGGTAGAGCGCGTTGCGGGCCGCGGCGTATTGGTATGCCTCGTTCTCGGCCAAGGCCGGGTTGTTGTAGGCGACGGACGCGTCCGCCGCGCCTTTCATCATGGCTTCGATGTCGATGCCCGCCGCCGCGATCGGCAGCAGGCCGACGGCCGTCAGCACGGAGTAGCGTCCGCCGACGTCGTCCGGAATGATGAAGGACTCGTAGCCCTCTTCGGTCGCGAGCTTCTTCAGAGCGCCCTTCTCGCGGTCCGTCGTGGCGTAGATGCGCTTGCGCGCTTCGGCCTTGCCGTACTTGGCTTCCAGCGCTTCGCGGAAAATGCGGAACGCGATCGCCGGCTCCGTCGTCGTGCCGGATTTGGAAATGACGTTGATCGACCAGTCGCGGCCTTCCAGCAGCTGAAGCAGATGCGTCACGTACGTGGAGCTGATATTGTTGCCCGCGAACAGAATTTGCGGCGTCTTGCGCTGCTCCTGCGGGAGAAGGTTGTAGAAGGAATGCGACAGCATTTCGATCGCGGCGCGCGCGCCGAGGTAGGAGCCGCCGATGCCGATGACGACGAGCACTTGGGAGTCGGATTGGATTTTGTTCGCCGCCTGTTGGATGCGCGCGAATTCGTCTTTATCGTAATTCGTCGGCAGGTCGATCCAGCCGAGATAGTCCGAGCCCGCGCCGGTGCCGCTGCGGAGCTGGTCGTGCGCCGTGCGCACCTGCTGCGCCAGATTGTCGATCTCGTGCTGGCCGATGAACCCGAGCGCTTTGCTGTAATCGAAGGAAACTGCTTTCGTCATGATGGAACCTCCTGAAAGTTTTTTGCGATGCTTCGTGGATATTCTTCAATGCGAGCGAAAAACTCGCTTCGAAAGCATAGGCTTAAGTTTTTTGCGATGCTACTGTGGATATTCTTCAATGCGAGCGAAAAACTCGCTTCGAAAGCGTGCATTATGTATGGCGGACCCGTTCCGGCTCGGCTTGGCTCCAAGACGTGCGCGTTCGGCCGCCGCGGGCATGTCCTGCTTACGTCACGATAAGGATAATGGATTTCCTACCCAAAAACAAGGGAACCCCGGCAAGCATGCAGCTTGGCCGAAAAGTATGGTAAAATGGTTGGAGCTTTGCACAAACGGAAACTAGGAGATGACGTACCATGTTCAAAATCGGCTTTATCGGCCTCGGCGTCATGGGCGAGCCCATGGCGGCCAACCTGCTGCGCAAAGGCTACCCGGTCACGGTCTACAACCGCACCCCTGGCAAGGCGGCCCAGCTGCTCGAGCTCGGCGCGGCGGAAGCGAAGACGCCCGCGGCGGTCGCCGAAGCTTCCGATATCATCATGACCATGATCAGCAACGACGATTCAATCCGCGAAGTCTACTACGGCGACAACGGCGTGCTTGGCGCGCTGAAGCCGGGCTCCATCGCCATCGACAGCAGCACCATCTCGCCCGCCCTCTCCCGCCAGCTGCACCAGGACATCGCGGCCAAGTCCGCCTCCTTCCTTGACGCCCCGGTCACGGGCAGCAAGCCGGCGGCGGAAAGCGGTTCGCTGACGTTCATGGTCGGCGGGGACGCGCAGGTATTGGCGAAGGTCCACGACGTGCTGAGCGCGATGGGCCGCAAGATCATCCCGATCGGCCCAGGCGGCAGCGGCTCGACCGCCAAGCTTGCCCATAACGCGATCGTCGGCATTAACGTGGCCGCGCTGCTGGAAGGGATGGCCATCGCGGCCAGCGGCGGCATCGACGCCGCTTCGTTCCTCGAGCTCGTCCAATCCGGCGGCGCCGCGAGCAAAATGGCCGAGTTGAAAACGCCGAAGCTGCTGGAACGCGATTTCAGCGTGCAGTTCTCGCTCGGACTGATGCTGAAGGACCTGCGCCTCGCCTCGGTGCTGTCGGACGAGCTGAAGACGCCGACGCCGATCCTGGAAACGGTCAAAAGCCTGTACCAAATCGGCGACGCGATGGGCTTCGCCGACTTGGACCTCTCCGCGCTGGCGCACAGCTACGAGCAATGGATTAACAAGCCGATCACGAACCATGGCGGCGCGAAAGCTTAAAGCGATTCGCATGGTGTCCTGCTAGTGCCGCAACGAAGACAAAAGGCTGCTCCGAGCCCCGCTATTGGCGGGTGAACGCGGAGCAGCCTTTTTTGCATGCTTGGCCAGGCTCGGAGCCGCGGCCGGATGCCGAGCGGCGGGTCGAGCGTGCCGGATTATTCTTGGATGTACGAGCAGGCGTAGTCGGTAATTGCCGCGACCTGCAGTTTGAACTTGGCATTGGCCGGAACGGTGAACTCGCCTTCGCCGGCAATATGGAGCCATTCCGTATCGCCCGGCAGCAGCACCTTCAGATCGCCGGCGAGAATCTCCATGATCTCTTTGGCGTCCGTGCCGAATTCGTAATCGCCCGGCAGCATGATGCCGAGCGTTTTTTTCGTGCCGTCCGGAAACAGGACGGTGCGGCTGGATACTTTGCCGTCGAAGTACAGGTTGGCTTTTTTAATGACGGTGACGTTATCGTACTGGGACATAAGGGCATATACTCCTCTGCGGATGGGATGATGGCAATATGTAAAAAGCGGGGCTCACGGCCGCCGAAGCGGCCTTAAGCCCCGCGATTGGAACCGATTATGCGCCGATTACAGCAGCCCTTTGACGTGGCTGACGACGTTCTCGACCGTGAAGCCGTATTCCTGGATGACGCGGTCGCCCTTCGCGGACGCGCCGAACTTGTTGATGCCGAGCACCGCGCCTTGGTCGCCGACGTAACGCTCCCAGCCGAACGGCGACGCCATTTCGATCGCCAGGCGCGCCTTGACGTCAGGCAGCAGGACGGAATCCTTGTACGCCTTGGATTGCCGCTCGAACAGGTCGAAGCTCGGCATGCTGATGACGCGCACGTGAATGCCTTCTTCCGCCAGCGCCTTCTGTGCGGCTACGGCCAACTGAACCTCGGAGCCCGTCGCAATCAGCTGCGCCTGCGGCTTGCCGTTCGCCGCGTCGGCGATGACGTACGCGCCCTTCGTGATGCCTTCACGCGATTTTTCGTTCGTGCCTTCGAGGATCGGCAGGTTTTGCCGCGTCAGCACGAGCGCGACCGGCTGGTCCGCTTGCGAGAGCGCGTAGGCCCAAGCCGAGGACGTCTCGTTCGCGTCCGCCGGACGGATGACCGTCAGCTGCGGAATGATGCGCAGGGAGGCCAGCTGCTCGATCGGCTCGTGCGTCGGGCCGTCTTCGCCGACCGCGATGCTGTCGTGCGTCAGCACGTACGTGACCGGCTGCTTCATCAGCGCGGAGAGACGTACCGCCGGGCGGAGGTAGTCCGTGAATACGAAGAAGGTCGCGCCGTACGGCTTCACGCCGCCGTGCAGGCTCATGCCGTTCACTGCGGCCGCCATAGCGAATTCCCGGACGCCGAAGTACACGTTGCGGCCTTCGTAGCTGCCCGGCTTGAACACCGGCAAGCCTTTCAGATGCGTCATCGTGGAGCTCTCCAAGTCGGCGGAGCCGCCGATCAGGTTCGGCACGTTCTTCGCCAGGCCGTTCAGCGCGTTGCCGGACGCCACGCGCGTCGATACCGCCTTATCCGACGTCGTGTACGCCGGCAGCTCCTTGTCCCAGCCTGCGGGCAGCTTGCCGCTGATCGCCGTTTCGAATTGGGCCGCCAGTTCCGGATAGGCGGATTTGTAGGACGCGAACAGCTTGTCCCACGCTGCGTTCACTTGCTCGCCGCGCGCCTTCACTTCCGCGAAGTGAGCGCGAACCTCGTCCGGCACGAAGAACGCTTCATGCTCCCAGCCGTAAAATTGCTTCGTCAGCACCGTCTCTTCGGCGCCGAGCGGGCTGCCGTGCGTGCCGAGGTGACCGCCTTTGCCGCCTTTGTTCGGGCTGCCGTAGCCGATCGTCGTCTTGACTTCGATGAGCGTCGGGCGGCCGAGCTCCGCTTGCGCCGTCGCGACGGCCTGCGCGAGCGCGTTCAGGTCGTTGCCGTCCTCGACGCGAAGCACCTGCCAGCCATACGCTTGGAAGCGGCCCTGCACGTTCTCCGAGAACGCGAGGTTCAGCTCGCCGTCGAGCGAGATGTCGTTGGAATCGTACAGCACGACGAGCTTGCCGAGCTTCAGGTGAGCCGCCAGCGAAGCCGCTTCGCTCGCCACGCCTTCCATCAGGTCGCCGTCGCCGCAAATCGCGAATGTGAAGTGGTCGACGATATTCAGGTCCTGCTTATTGTAAGTCGCGCCCAAGTGCGCTTCCGCCATAGCCATGCCGACCGCCATCGCGAAGCCTTGCCCGAGCGGGCCTGTGGTGGCGTCCACGCCGGCCGTGTGGCCGTACTCCGGGTGGCCTGGCGTCAGGGAGCCCCATTGGCGGAACTGTTGCAGTTCTTCCATCGGAAGGCCGTAGCCCGTGAGGTGAAGCAGGCTGTACAGCAGCATGGAGCCGTGGCCAGCGGACAGCACGAAGCGGTCGCGGTTGATCCAGGTCGGATTGGACGGATTGTGCTTCATCGTCTTCGCGAACAATTGATAGCCCATCGGCGCCGCGCCCATTGGCATGCCCGGATGGCCGGAGTTCGCTTTCTCGACCGAGTCGATCGCCAGGGTGCGAATAGTGTCGACGGAAAGTTGATCGATGGTTTTCTGCGTGACTGTCATTCAAATACTCCTCCTAAATCGCAATGGGTACAGCTTTCGCATTTCTCTCTATTTCTATTATTGGCAGGGAATCCCGCACTGGCTTTGAAATATTGTACCATTACCTCTCAGCCATTGCCATCTTTATTGCGGTGCTGTTCTAAGATTCGACACATTAAATTATGGCCTAACTTTTTCATTCTTATTGCTACTCGTACCTCATTATGCGGACCGCCCGGACCATCGGCGGAGAACGCAAAAAAACGTGCCGTTCCTTGGAGAACGGCACGCCGGACACGATTTATATGCAGAAAATTCACGTAGGCTTGCGAACGAACCAACGAAAAATTAATTGAAGACGACCGTTTTGTTTTGATGCACGAGAATCCGGTCCTCGGCATGCCATTTGACGGCGCGCGCGAGCACGACGCGTTCGATGGTCCGGCCGATCCGCTTCAGGCTGCCGACGTCGTCGCGGTGCGTGACGCGCTGCACGTCCTGCTCGATGATCGGACCGCCGTCGAGCTCTTCCGTCACGTAGTGCGCCGTGGC
The DNA here is from genome assembly GCF_042653205.1 of Paenibacillus sp. GCM10023250. Classification (NCBI taxonomy): domain Bacteria; kingdom Bacillati; phylum Bacillota; class Bacilli; order Caryophanales; family Paenibacillaceae; genus Paenibacillus; species Paenibacillus sp. GCM10023250. The sequence goes on from NZ_JBHSHY010000022.1 coordinate 46,840, forward strand.
GCCGATGATCTTGACGCCCCGCTGGTACGCTTGCGCATAAGGCTTGCCGCCGACGAAAGCCGGCAGGAAGGAATGATGGATGTTAATGATCCGGTTTGGGAACTGCTCGATGAATTTCGGCGAGATGATCTGCATGTACCGGGCCAGCACGATCAAATCGGCTTTGCCTTTGACCGCTTCGAGCTGGCGTTTCTCGGCTTCCGCCTTCGTGTCCGGGGTGACCGGAATGTGATGGAACGGGATGCCGAACGATTCCACGAGCCCCTGCATGTCGGGATGATTGCTCACGACCATCGCGATCTCCGTATCGAGGTCGCCGGCTTGCCATTGCCAGAGCAGCTCCAGCAGGCAGTGGTCTTCCTTGGAAACGAAGATCGCGAGACGCTTCTTGCGGCTGGCGCGGAACGTGTTCCATTTCATGTCGAAGCGGTCCGCCACGCGGGCGAAATCTTCCTGAAGCACCGGCAGCTCGCGCTCCAGGTCGTTCAGATCGAATTCGAAACGGATAAAAAACATGCCGCCGCCGGGATTCAGCGTGTATTGGTCCGATTGCACGATATTCGCGCCGTGTTCGTACAGGAATTGCGACACCGCGGCAACGATGCCGTTACGGTCCGGGCACGAGATGAGCATCCGAGCGCGGTTGGCGTTATCCGGCTGCGACGGCCGCGGGGTTTGATGAATGGTTTGCATGAGAGACAGTCTTCCTTCCGTCGACGATTGGGTAAGGCGAAAGCCGGCCTAGGCCGGGCGGAATCAGGCGTTTACGAGCAGCGTCTTGCCGGCGAACCAAGCCGTGATGCGCTGGTTGACCGCTTCCTCGGACAGCTCGGGCAGCACGCGGTGCTCGGCCACGAGATCGTACAGCCGGTCCATCGGCTCGCGCGGGTCGGCTTTCTTCGCTTTCGCGTCGGTTTTGAGCACGTCCCAGACGTTCAGCACGAATTGGCGGTGGTCGATGTCCTGCTTGCCGAAGAAATGGTGCAGGCGCTCGACGTCTTCCAGGAACTCGCCGCCGAAGCGGTTCGACATGTCGCCCCGGAGCAGTGCGATTTCCGCTTCGTACATCGGACGCTGCGTCTTGCTCTCCTGGCCGATCCAAGGCGTCTCGAGAATGAACGGACGGCCCTTCAGCGCCTCATGGTGCACGAAATTGCGGATCGCGTCGTATCCGATCCAGCCCGCGCCAATCGGGGCGTGGCGATCTTTCGCGGCGCCGCGCGGGTTTTTGCTGTCGTTGACGTGGACGACGGCTACGCGATCGAGCCCGACGATGCGGTCGAAATCGCTCAGCACGCCGTCGGGGTCGTTCACGATGTCGTAGCCGGCGTCATGCATATGGCAGGTGTCCATGCAGACGGTCAGCCGGTCGTTCGCGGCGACTTTATCGATAATGGACGCGATTTCCTCGAAGCTGCGGCCGATTTCCGTACCTTTGCCGGCCATCGTTTCGAGCGCGATGTTCACGTTCGTTTCTTTCGTGCCGTTCAGCACTTCGTTCAAGCCTTCGGCAATGCGGGCGATGCCGTATTCCGCGTCCTTGTCCGTGTAGGCGCCGGGATGCAGCACGATATTGCGCACGCCGATCGCGTCGGTGCGGCGGATTTCCTCCTGGAGGAACCGCACGGCGAGCTCGAACGTGTCTTCTTTATAGGAACCGAGGTTAATAATATAGGGGGCGTGCACGACGATTTCGTCGATTCCGGCCTCGCCCATCGCGGCCTTGCCTTCCGGAATATAGAGGTCCTCCATCGGCTTGCGCCGCGTGTTCTGCGGGGCGCCGGTGTAAATCATGAACGAGCTGGAGCCGTACGAGACGGCTTCGTTCGTGGCGGTGAGCAATCCTTTATCGGAAAAAGAAACGTGCGAACCGATTTTCAACATGGACGTATAATCGCTCCTTTCGTTTATAAGGCGGAAGCCTGCGAAGGGGCAGGTCCTGGTTCAATGCTTGTCCTTCCTATCTTACAGGGAACGGCGAAATAAATCTAGGTTCCGATCATGACCGATTGTTGCGGCCGAAGGCCGGCTTGGCTTATAATAGGCATGATTTGCCGATATTTTTCGAGGCAGAGAGTGCCGCAAGAGGTGAGGGTAGCGATGGCTCCGAATTGGTTCATGTATTTCATCGTGTTCTGGGCGGTCGTCATGATCGTTTTCATGTCGATCGGCGGCTATTTCATGTTCCGCAAGTTTCTGAAAGTGCTTCCCCAGCGGGACGGGAAGTCCAAGCTGGACTGGCAAAACTATTGGGTCGAGCGCAGCCGCGGCATGTGGTCCGACGAGGCCAAGGCGTTCCTCGAGAAGCTCGTGTCGCCGGTACCGGGCGCGTTCCGCGATATCGCTAGGCATTCCATCGCCGCCAAAATCGCGCAGGTGGCGGTCGAAGGCGGCGCGACCGAAGTCTCGCAAAGTCACTGCATCGAAGGCTACATCCGGGCCACGCCCAAACGCGACTACCGCAGTTTGATTACGTTTCTGGAGAAGGAACAGATCGACTATCAGCCGTATACTCATCTGCTGAATAAATAAGCCGCCCGCTCGGGCGGCTTTTGTTGTACCATGAATACATAAGTGGGAACGATTGGAAAACAGGAGGGAATAGCATGAAAGTGGCCGTTGCCGGCGGGACCGGCTATGTGGGGCGCCTGCTCGTCGCCGCGCTAATGGCGCGCGGGGACGAGGTCGCGCTGATTTCCCGTTCGGGAGGAGCGGCGGCTTCGGGACCGCGCCGGATCACGTGGGCGGAGCTCGAAGCGTCGCCCGACGTCTTGGAGGGTTTCGACGCGATCGTGAATCTGGCCGGGGAGACGATCAGCCGCCGGTGGAACGATCGCGGCAAGCGCGCGATTGTGCAATCGCGGCTGGACGCCGTCGATGCGCTCGCGAAAGCCATCGCGGCGCTAAGACGGAAGCCCGGCGTCGTCGTGAACGCCTCCGGCATCTCCGTCTACGGCACGAGCGGCGGCGCCGCGCACGATGAGGAAAGCACGGCGCGGGGAACGGACTTTCTCGCGTCCGTCGTGGAGCAATGGGAAGCCGCGGCCGACCGCATCCCCGTGCGCCGCCTCGTCAAGCTGCGCATCGGGCTCGTGCTCGGCCTGGAAGGCGGCGCGTTCCCGAAAATGCTGCTGCCTTACCGGTTATTCGCCGGCGGGAGAATCGGCAGCGGAAAGCAATGGATTCCATGGATCCACGAGGAAGACATGGTGCGGCTCGTCTTGTTCTGTCTCGACCGTTCCGACGTAGAAGGCCCCGTCAATGCCTGCGCCCCCGAGCCGTTGACGAACGACGATTTCGGACGCGCCGTCGGGGCTGCGGCCCGCAAACCGCATTGGCTCCCGCTGCCTTCGTTCGTCCTGAAAGGCATGCTCGGGAAAATGTCCTTCCTGCTGCTCGAGGGCTCGCGCGCGATCCCCCGCAAGGCGATTGAGCACGGATTTACGTTCAGCTACCCGACGGCAGACGCCGCCTTGAGGCAGTTGTTCGGACGCCAGCACGGCTAGGGCCGATCCGATTAGCCCTTACGCTGCGGCGGGCATTGAGCGCTCAGCGTCGTTGAGCGCTCTTTATGGCGCTTCCTTCAAGCGCCTAGCGTCGCCTGAGCGCTCTTTATGCCGCTTCCTTCAAGCGTTCAACTTCTCTTTCAACTTCAGCTTCCGCGAATGTCGTCTTTCCCGTCCTTGATCTGCTTAGCCGCCGCTGGCGCCGACGATTGCCTGCCGCTCGGCACGCTCTACCCCGGCACGATGCTGGCCCATCGTCATCCGGCCCGAAACACGTACACCGGTCCCTGTTCGCCAGCCAGCTGCAACTTGTCCGTATCGGACAGCTCGTACGTCTTATAAGGCACCATGTTGCTCCCATTCAGCGTGCTGCCGTTCCGGGAGCCCATGTCCTTGACGGACCAGCGTCCTCCGCTGGCGAGCAGCTCTACGTGCGCGCGAGAGATGCCCGACGAGCGATCGATGTAATGCACGCCTTCGCGGGAGCGGCCGATGACGAATTGCTGCTGTTCTAGCGGAATCTTCTCTGCCACGCCTTCATCGACCCGACGCTCCAGCCAAGGAATCCGCTTCTCCGCGCCGGAGCCGTCCTTGGCGTCTTGCCCGAGCAGCACCGTCACGTCTTCGGTTCCCGCCGATTTCGCGAATGGCTGCGCGGGGCTTGAAGACGCTTCAGCGGTTCGGACGCCGTTTGCGTGCGGGGCGGATAATTGGCTGCCGCCCGATGCAGCTGGCGAAATCGCGATTCCGGAAGAACCAGCGGACAATCGGCTCTTGGGCATCGCGGCGCCCGGCAGCGTACCGCCGGATAGCGCGGCGGCGGACATATGGCCTTCCGAAGACGAAGCGGCGATCGGCGTTTCCCGGTCTCGCGTCCCTTGCGCCTTCATCGCCGCTGGCTCCAGGGCACGTTGCTTGGACGATTGCGGCGAATGGCCCGGGCCGGAACCGATTTGACCGGAATTCGGCACGAACGCATCCTCGGAGTCCCACGCTTTGCCGGATTCCATATCTTCGGCGGAGGATGAACTTCTTCCGGCCCGCTTCAGAACAACGATCGCCAACGTTCCCGTGAGCAGCGTCAGCCCTGCGCATAGCAACAAATTCGTCCGCGAAGGTGAAGCCAAGTACAGAAACCGCCAAATGACGGCCGCCGCAAGGATCCACCCTGCTCCGATCAGCCATCCCAAACGCGACGGCTCCTTCGCGGCTTCCTCCGGCAGTTCCGTCAGCGGCAGTTCTTCTTCCGCCGGGGGGCGCACCCGTTCGCGGCCGATCGCGTTGTTCCATGCCGCCTCGAGCGGCGAGTGCTCGTGCTTGTCCATGAACATGGCTGGATTCTCGAAGGCGCCTTGAACTTCAGCGGGCTGCTGCGCTGCCGGTGGAGAGACGGCATTCCGTACCGCCGCCGGGTACTCGCGAACATCGGCGGCATCGCCCGCCAGTCCTGCCCGATAGCTCGACCCGAGCAGCGAAAGCAGCGTTTGCCTAAGCAGCGGCCACGAAATGAATTCGCCGCGCAAATGCCGGAACACCTGCTGGAGGCCGATGCCGTCCGGTTCCGCGACGGCGCCGATCCAGCGGATCGCCATCGCGAGCAGCGCTTCGCCCGCTGACGCCACCATGCGTTTGCCGCGTAGCGGAACGTAAGCGAGAACGGCATCGTCCCAATTTTCCCCGATGAAGATGTATTGTTCATGGAGCAGAAAACACTCCGCGCGAAGCATGTAATGCCGGCTGTCGTCCAGCGCTTCGACGACGGCAAGCAGCAGAGCGTAAAACTGGAGCATCGTCAGCTGCTGCGTCTGCAGCCGGTGCGACAGCATGCGCCTCCCGTTCAACTGGTAGCGGAATGTGATTCCGCCATCGATGTCGATCCATTCGATCGGCAGCAGCTTCGGTATGCGCTGGCCCTGCAGCATTTGAATTTCGACGGCGTCGAGGTCGGCTCGTTCGATGCCGGATTTTAGGTCCACGATCATTTCATGGCCGCGTTTCATGGCGTAATCGACCCGAAGATCGTCATGCAGCATAGCAATTCCTCCTTGATGAAATTAAAACGGCGCTATGCACCACGCCGTAACGGCTCCCGGCAAAACCGCAACCATGAATGGAAACCGCAGGCCGCCGGAACCGGCAATATTCGTCTCCCAAGCCGCAGCAAGGCGGGATTCGGCGGCGATGACCGACACGGCGCCGAGCAGCAGCCGCCGGGCGAAGTTCCTCCTCAGCAGCAAAAAGGCAAGTCCCAGCAGTCCGCCGTACAAAATGGCGTACATCATCACCTGCAAAACGGCCGCCGCTCCGACGATCGCGCCCAGAGCCGCGAAAAACTTCACGTCACCCGCTCCGATGCCTTTCAGCCCGTAAAGCAGCAGCATAGGAATCAAGCCGGCGGCGGCGCCCAGCAGCGCCTGCAAGCCTCCATTCCAGCCGCCCGCGGCTAAATGGTAAAGCGCTCCCGCCGCAAAAAAAACGGCATTCAGACGATTCGGAATCGTCATCTTCCGGATGTCGCTTGCGAACGCTGCTGCGACGAACGGCGCAGCCAAAGCAACGACTGCCCAGCTAGCCATTTTCCCCCTCCTTCGGTTTCTTCTGAATGACGAAATGCCGCGCCGCGGATCCGCCGTCGGAAGCCGTCACGACGATTTCCCATACGCCCGGCGTCGTGTTGCCGGATACCAGCCAGGTCCATTCGGCAAGTCCCTCGCTGTCCGTGACCGTATCGCCCAAGTGCTTGGCGACGCTATTCCCGCTCTTGTAGCGCACTTGAATGGACAGGCTTCGGCCCGGGCTCGTCTTGACCACCACGCGGGCCTTATGTCCCGGACGCGCCGGGGAAGGCTCGACCAGCACGATTTGGATCGGCGCATGCTCGTCATCCGAAGCACCGCCTCGCGGCGCCGGGACGGTATCCGGCGTCCAGACCCGTTCCTCCGCCCGTTCCCGCAGCACGATCGCCTTCTTCGTGAACGGAAAGCCGAGCGGAAACGAATATTCCGCTTCGATCGTCAGCGTGAGATCGGTCTTGTCCTTCAGGTCGGGAAGGGAGAGCTTCGTGAGCCGGATCCGCTCCGGATCAAGCACAGAAGCGTCCGCTTCGCGGCGGAGCAGCGGTTCGATAACGGGCCGGCCGACCGTCGCGGCGGCGGTGTCCCGGATCGATTGCCAATCCCCCTTCAAAGCTGCGGAGAGCAAAGGGCCGGCCGGCGACGGGAGCCACTCCTCGAGCTTATCCGCCAGGTACTCGACGGCCGGAAGCGGTTCGTCCGAAGAGGAGCCAGCGGATTGTGCGTTCCTCGGGCCTCCGGGAGAAACAGGGCTGCCGTCCGAGAATTCGCCCGGCGAAACCTCGCCGCCGGAGTCGCCATTTCCGGTTGGATTCCCTTGCGTCCCGCCGCTTGAATCCGCTCCGTTCCCGCTCTCGGCGAGCCGGTTCACGGCAAGATCGATCGGATGAATATTCGCCGCAGCCTGCCGGGCCGTCTGGGAAACGGCGCCGTGAAGCGCCATCTGCGCCGCGTTCAGCCGAATCAAACAAATGAAGAAAATGATCACCATCAGCACGATCGGAAGCGTCAAGCTCGCTTCGAGCGCGATGCTGCCGGACTCGCTCCGCCATCTAGCCGTAAGAGCTGCCGATCGTCTGCGTTTTCTCATAACGGCCATCCTTAACCTTTCCGCTTAGAATGCCGGTCGCCGTGAAGCTCCTCATAAGTCCCGGCAAAAACCAAAGATTGACCGAGGACGTCAGTTCGCCCGACAATCCCGTCGCGACGTTCGACAGATCCACCCCCGTGTTGTGCTCGATGACGGCGATGACGCGAGCCGTCCTCGCTTGGCCGCCGCTCCCGTGAAGCAAGAGAAAGAGGCGCAAATAATCCGCGTACGTCAATTCGACGGGAACATACTTCGAGAGCTGCACTTTACCGGTTTCCGTCAGCGCCGTCATGTCCGCGATCGATTTCTCGACGCCATAGAGCACGGCCGCCGACAGAATCAGAAGCGGGTTCACGAGCGCGCGGCTGGCAATCAAGCCTTCCATGGTCCGTATCGCCAGCCGTGCGGCGAAAATTTCCCCGTACGCGGCGGCGATATTCGCCCCCGGCTCGCCGAAGCCGTATAAAATAAATTCCGTTTCCTGGTTTTCCAGCGCCAACGATTGCGCGAACGCGTCCCGGCTGCCGCCGGCGAACACCTCGCGAAGCTGCTCGGGATCGAACCTGCTGAAACGATGCGCAATGTATTCGTTGACGTACAGCGGATCGCGGATGCCCTGGAGCAGATCTCCCATCCCTCCGAACATCGCCCCCATCGAGGACAGCGCGGACTTCGCGGCATCGCCGGAATCTCCCGCTCCGCTGCCGGACGGCTCGCCATTGGAAGCGTCCCCGCTCTCGGCCGCCTGATTGAACGTCAAATTTTCCGCCGCCAGCCGCTTCGCATCCTCAAACGCTTGACGCTGCTCCTCCGAGCCGGGTTCGGCAGACAGGCCGCCGATCATCGCCTTAACTTGGCCCCACTTCGACTGCGCCGCCGCCTCGTTCGATTTGCGTTCCTCATCGCCGGCATGCCGGCGGCGCAGCTCCTCCCGCCTCGCCTGCAGCGCCGTTCCCGAATCGCCGTAGAGGCGGTCGTAATCCTGAACGGCACGGCTCACGCTCGCCCATGCTTGATCGAGCAAAGCGCCGCCGCCCGGTGCCGCTAAGGCGGACCGGACCGCGGCGTCAAATCCCGCGGCCGCGGCATCCAATCCTTGAAAAGCTTCAAGCTGCCCGTTCAGTTCCTTGCGGTAACGCTCGAACCAGTCCGCTTCCATCGTCAATCCGCCGATGGACTTTCGCGTGTCGCCGAACCCCGCAAGCTCGTCCGGCGTCATGGACGAGGCGGTCTGTCCGCCGATCTGCGTCCCGGCGAGCTGATCGAACCCGCCGCCGTCCTGCGCTTCCTCCATCCGCTTGGCCGCCTCCGCGATTGACGCGTTCAACCGCTCCGCCGACTGGAGCTCGGTCAGCGCTTGCGCGAGCCCGATCATGAGCCGCTCCAGCTCCGACGACGATGCGGCCGCCATAGCCGCCGCATCGTTCAAAGCGCGGACGCGGTAAGCCCCGATGGCAGCCGCGTGCTTCGGCTGCTCGTTCTCGCCGATCGCAGCGTCCTCGCGCAGCCAATTCTCGTAGCTGCCGTAGTCTTCCACGATACCGGATGCGGCATCGAGCTTGGAAGCAAGGCCGGGCAGCCGCCCGGCGCCATCGCGCCGGATCTCCTCGACGCGTTCGAGATGCCGCTCTCGTTCCTCGTATAGTTTCTTGACATCCTCCAGCGCGCCCACCGTCGCGGAGGCCTCCTTCAAGGCGGAGCCCATAGGCGCGAAGCGGGAGGCGATTTCCATCGTGAAATCGATCGGCGCTTTGTACTTCATCTCTTCCAGCACTTGGCGGGTGAACACCGTCTGATTCCCGAGCACCTCGTACGCGTCGACGTGGGAGGCCTCCCGCCGGATGCGGAGAAGCTGAAAACCGTTCCCGTCCTCGGGCTGCCAATTGCGCTCCGCGGCTTGCGCGAACAGCTCGCCGCGATCGGAGCCGCCCGCGCCGAATAAACCGTAACGGGCATATAATGCTTCGTCGTAAGCCGACAAAGCCGAACGGACGCCGGACTGCGCCGCGAGCTCGGTTTGCTTGTTGAACGCGGCGATTCTCGCGTAATCGGCCAGCAGCGCCGTGAACAGCAGCATTGCCGCCGTGGCGACGATCATATACAGCGACACGGATCCGTCCTCCCGGCGGAATGCTCGATGCCATTCCCGCAGCCTCGCTTCCTTGCGGGAGGTTCCTGGCATGCCCGGCCGAATCATGCTCCGCCCTTCCCCGAGCCTAGCCATGGTCCATCTCCTGCCGCCCGATCAGGATCGCCTGCGCCTGCTTTCGCTGGTCGCCGTTCATGCCGCCCTTGAACTTGCCGGCGTAATAACGTACGAGCTCGACGTTCCGGATCAGCTCGACCGGATCGACGATCGAGGCGGCAGCTTCCGCCGCGGGTTCCGAATGGCCCAAAAACGCCTCCAGCACCGGTATCGAAATCGGCTGCCGCAGCTTCGCGTCCACCCGCTTCTCCAGCGAGCCGGAGTAGCGCATCGAGCCTTGGAATGGCCCGGCGACGCGGGCGCCTTCCGTCCGCATCTTGAGAACCGGCAGGGACGCATCTTCTTCTTCGCCGTCATCGGCTCCGGCAGACCCGTTCTCGCCGATGGCGATCTCGATGCCTTCTTCCCCTGCGCCGCTAGAGGCCAAGTCGAACAAGGACCGGAGTGCGCCGTTATCCGTTATGCGCCAATACAAGCCGTCGTAGCTTCCCGTCGGCCCGATGCCGCTGACGGGGTCCCGATAGCTGTTATCCCATCGGAAAGCCGTCCGTTCCGCCGCAAGCGAAGCGCCGTGATACGCCGCGACCGTCTGGTACACGTACATGCTCAGCATCAGCAGCGCGATCAGCGCTATGAACAGCACCGGAAACACAAGACTCGCCTCGACCGTGAAACTGCCCTCTTCGCGCTTAAACAGCGCCGCAAGTGAGCGATTACTTGTCATCGAAAATCCCGCTTGCCTTCTCATCCGCGTTGTCCATCAACTTTTGCAGCAGTCCGATAATCCAATCCTTGAAAATCAACGCCAAGATGATGACGACCGCTATGATGAGCACGACCTCCAACGTCCCCAAGCCGTCCTCGTTCTTCCAAAATCGGCGTACCGCTTGTCCCCATTTGCGCATTTACGTTTTCTCTCCCTCGATTCGAATTTCGGCCGCTATCCGCCCATCATCAGAACGGCAGGCGCAGCGACCACGACCATAAGCACCAAAAAAATGCCGACGAGCGGAAACACCAGCTTCGATGAAGCCTCTTCCCCCCGGGAGCGGATGACGGCTTTGCGTTTCTCCCACAACGAGTAGGACAGCTCCTTCAGCGACAGCACGAGACGATCGCCGCCGCGCCGATAGTTCAGCAGCAGCGTCGTCGTGAATATCGAAACCTCCTGCACGCCGCAGCGCCGGCTGAACTGCTCCATCGCCCCCGCGAACGACTCCCCGTTCCGAACGGTTTCGTTCACGCGCCGCAGCTCCGCGAGCAGCGGATGGTCTTCGGGAGCACCGCTTCGTTCCGCGCAGCGGACTAGCGACCGCTGCAGCGTCTCTCCCGCGCCGAGCAGAAGCATCAATTTATTCAGCAGCTCCGGGAGCAGCAGGACGATGTCCTGCTTGCGCCGAGCCAGCTTCCGGGCAACATCCCGCCACTTCGCCGCGGGAAGAACGAATCCGAGCAGCAGGCCGATCACCGGCATCGCGGGTTCCCCGCTTAAGACACCGAGCCAAGCCCCGCCGCAAACCGCCGCGTATCCCATGCCGACGGCTTCGGCGACATACGTCCGGCTCGCCTCGGCGGTCCAGCCTTGTCCATGCAGGAGCAGCAGCCTTCCGTGCAGTCCCGCGGCAAGCGGCTGCATGCGGTCTAACAGCCCGCTCAGCTGCAGCAGCTTGAGAGCGGGACCCGCGATCCACCGCCGTTTCGGTTCCTTGGTTCCGTCCCCGGAACGCTCGTTCAATACGATTCCATAGAGCCACACTAACGTCATGGCCGAGCCCGCCGCCCACGCTCCCACCATATGTCCATTCTCCTTACAAGCGGATATTCATGATCTTCGACATGAGCGCGTAGCACAGCCCAAGGGCCAGCAATGCGCCGGTCAGCAGGACGTAGCCGGCGCCGCTGTAGAGCGGCTTCATGTATTCCGGCGCGGCCAGGCTCAGAAACGCGAGAAACACGAACGGCACCGCCATCATAATTCGGGACTCGAACCGCTTCTGGGCGATCATGACCGAGATTTCCTGCTGGACCTCCAGCTTCTCGCCGATCATTTGGGATGTTCTCCGGATGACGTCCACCATGTCCCCGCCCGACCGCTTGCAGGTCGTGAAGACGTCGGTGAACTGGGCGATGTCCTCGATCTCCGCCCGCTTGCTGAAATCCGCGAGAGCGAATTCGAGCGGTTCGCCGTACCCCATCCGGGCGGCGAGAATCTCGAATTCGGCCAGAATCTCCGTCCCCGGATCGGGATACAGCAATTTCAAATCCTCCTGCGCGGCCAAAAACGCGTTCTCGACGGATCGCCCGGCCGCGAGCGAGGAAGCGATGGAATACAGCGCTTCTTTAAACTGCTGCGTCAGGCGAAGCTTTCGCCGCCCCAGCAAAAACGCGCGGTACAACCGCGGGGCCGCGATGCCGAGGACCGCCAAAAGCAGTGCGGCCGGCACCGAGCGATAAAATAGATATGCCGCCGCGAACACGGCAGCGCCGCCGGTCAGTGCCGCCGCCGCGAACTGCCGCTTGGTCAGCCGGTAATCGCCATAGCGGACCAGGCCCTCGGAAGACCGGGCACGCGCCTTCGCGGCCGCCGCGTCCGGCCATGCGAGCCAATCCGGCCAATCCCGCCGCGGGCGGCCCTCGCTCCGCTTCTTCTTCATCCTTGCTCGCCTCCGATCGTCTCCGGCATGCCTGCCATCCTCAGCTTCCATGTTCTAGCCAGCCCGTTCCGGCAGCGCTTCAACCCGCCGATGACGCGGCCGTTCCGTTCACCTTCTTCCTCAAAGCGAAACAGCGGCGAGACGTCGACCTCGCCCCCTGCCATTCCGGTCACTTCGCATATCTCCGTCACGCGCCGGGACCGGTCTCGCAGCCGGGCCAAATGCACGATGATGTCGATGGCCGACGCGATCTGCTGACGGATGACCGCGACGGGCAGGTCCGCGCCGCCGAGCGCCATCGTCTCGAGACGGGCGATCATGTCGCGGGCGCTGTTGGCGTGACCCGTGGACAACGAACCATCATGCCCGGTATTCATCGCCTGCAGCATGTCGATCGCTTCGCCGCCCCGCACTTCCCCGACGATGATCCGGTTCGGACGCATCCGCAGCGAAGCCCGAATCAGCTCGCGCATCGAAATCGCTCCCTTGCCCTCGGTGTTGGCGTTGCGCGTCTCGAGCGAGACGAGGTTCGGCACGGATACGATCCGCAGCTCCGCCGCGTCCTCGATCGTGACGAGCCGCTCGTCCTCGGGGATGAACTGGGACAAGGCGTTCAGAAACGTCGTCTTGCCGGAACCCGTCCCCCCGCTGATGAAAATGTTATACTTCGCCTTGACCAGCTTCTCGAGCAGCGCAGCCGCCTCTTCCGGGATCGCTCCGAGCGCGACCAAGTCCCTCATCAGCAGCGGCTTCTCCGGGAACTTACGAATCGTCATCGTCGGTCCCTTCAGCGCGACCGGCGGCAGCACGACGTGCACGCGCGAGCCGTCCTTCAGCCGGGCGTCGACGATCGGCGTCGATTCGTTGACGACGCGGTTCACCCCGGCCACGACGGATTGAATCAGATCCTCCAGTCGCTCGCGGCTCTCGAAAGCGAACGGCAGCCGCTCGAGCCGGCCTTCCCGCTCGACGAACAGTTCCTCGTGCCCGTTGATCATGATTTCCGTCACGGCGGGGTCGTCCATCAGCGGCTGGATCAGGTCGAGCCCGCGGAATGCGTGAAACAGCCGCCGCACCAGCTGTACCTTCTCGCCGGCCGGAAGCGGGTGATCGGCGCACCAGCGGAATACGGCGGCTTCGATCCGCGCCTTGAGCTCCGCGTCCGTGAGCGCGCTGTCGAGTTCAAGCTGGCCGCGGATGCGCTCCTTCAGGCGCTGTACCGTGTCTTCGTGCATGCGGTCGCCCCCTCACGCGATCCCGAGCCGGCGGATGAGCGTCTCGACGGCTCCGCGGTAATGGGGCGCCATCGCACCTGTGCCGCTTAAATGGCCGCCGCTCGCCCATTCCTCGACGTACGGGAGCACCGCGTCGATCCGCAAGTCCCGTCCGCCGTACACGACCGGCTCGTGTGACGATCCGCCTAGCTGCACGAACCGGAACTTCGGCCTCTGGGATGCGAACGCGTCGCCGAACTTCCGCTCGCCGTAGCCCAGCGCGAGCTCGTTTTTGCGCAAGCTGACGGCATCCGGTGTCATCAGCCACAGCACGGCGTCGCTTGCTTCGAAGACGCCGGCGTGCAGCGAGTCGAGCCGGCAATCCAAATCGACGGCGATGCAGCCGTACTCACCGGTGCCGGCAATCGCGGCAATCAGCCGTTTCGCCTGCTCCGCGCCGAGCGCGAGCCGCTCGTCCGGATTGTCGCTCGGCGCGATCATGTCGAGGCCGAGCGACGGATGCCTTCTTCGCAGCGCGGCGACGGCGGATGCGCCTTGCTCGGCATCGGACTGCAGCGTGTAGAGCAGCTTCGCCAAATCTTCGCCACCGCCGTCGCCCTCGATCCAGGAGGCGTTCCACTGTTCCAGGTTCAAATAAAAGCCGGGCATGCCCAAAATGCCGGCCTGCTTGGCCGCCTGCATGGCCAGCGTCGTCTTGCCCGTGCCGCCGGAAGCCGAATAAACCGCGACGACCGCAGGGCCTTTGCCCTCCCGGACGGGCTTCGGCAGGCGGTTGCCGCCCGCGGCGTACAGCGCGGCGAACGCCTGCAGCAGCTGCGGCAGCGGCTGAAACTGCAGCACTTCTTGCTCGTGCCGCGACTGGCCGAGATACTCGACGAGCGCGGCCACGGGCAGATCGGCAGGCAGCTCGCCCAGCTCGCCGAGCATGGCGGGCTGGGCGGCCAGCAGGTCGATTGCGTAGCCCCCGCGGACGAAGCCGCGAAGCGCCGCCGGATTCGTGAACGCCGTCAGCTGCCAGCTCTCGCCGAACGCGGAATCCCGGATATACTCTGCGAACCGCTCGACATAGTCGCCTTCTTTGACCGCCACGATCAAATGTCGTTTGCTCATGTTGACGATTGCCACTCTCCTTCAAGAATGAAACGAACGCAAAAAAGCACCATAACATCGCAGGGTTTCTGCGCGTTACGGTGCTTCCGTAGCGTAAGATCGGTTGATTTGAGCATAATTTACCACGGACATACGTTCGGAGTCAACCATTTTTTAGGTCAATAGCATCATTTATTCCCCAATTAAATTAGTTGCTTATCTTTTGTAAGTTAACTATAATGACCTTACACGATCGCATAGCTGATGCATCGTATATGCTTTATCTAAATACAAGTATTCCAATAGGAAAGGGAGAACAATATCTATGAGCCAAACTAATACGACCGCTAACCTGACGGCCGAAGAGGTCATGCGCGCGCGCGGGTCCGTGCGCGAATACAAACGCGGCGTCGCGATTCCGCAAAAAACGCTGAACGAAATCCTGGAGCTGGCCGCGTCCGCTCCGTCTTCGTGGAACCTGCAGCAATGGCGTTTCCTCGTGATTCAAAAGCAAGAGCAAAAGGATCTGATCGTTCCGATCGCCTACGGCCAAAAGCAAGTATCCGACGCTTCCGTCGTCGTCGTCGTGCTCGGCGACCTGCAGGCGCACCTCACGGGCCGCGAGATCTATGAAGCCGCTGCGAAAAACGGATACGTACCGCAGGACGTGGCCGACAACCTGATCAAGCAAATCGAAGGCGCGTACGCGTTTGAGCAAGTCGCGCGCGACGAAGCGAACAAAAACGCGGGTCTGGCGGCTATGCAGCTAATGCTGGCGGCCAAGGCGAAAGGCTACGACACCGTGCCGATGGGCGGCTTCGATAAAGAAAAGCTGGTCGAAGCGCTCAACATTCCGTCCCGCTACATTCCGGTGATGATGATCCCGATCGGCGAAGCGGCTGCGCCTGCGCGTCCGTCCGGCCGCCTTCCGCTCAGCCAGCTGGTCATCAACGAGTCGTTCTAATCGATCCAATCACAAGCGCTGCCCCATAACCCGTTTATATAACGAAAGCCCTCCGGTCCCGAATGCGCGACCGCGAGGGCTTTCCTTTACTCTGCATCGACATGCAGCCGCTCGCCGGCCGAACGCAGCGCTCAATGCACCGTATGCTCGCCCCCGTGCGCTTCGTCGAGCCCCGCCAGCCAGCCTGCGCTGTGGTCGGCGGGCGTCCGGCCGAAAAACAGTCCGATCTCCCGTTCCGCGCTTGCCGCCGAATCCGAGCCGTGCACGATGTTGCCCGCGATGTCCATCGCGAAATCGCCGCGAATCGTTCCGGGCGCCGCTTCGACGGGATTCGTCTTCCCGATCAGGGCGCGGGCGTTCTCCACCGCGTGCTCACCCTGCCAGATCATGGCGCACACGGGGCCCGACGTCAAATATGCCACCAGCTCGCCGAAGAACGGCTTCGACCGCAGCTCCCCGTAATGCCGCTCCGCCAAGGCGCGGTCGATCGTCCGCATTTCGATGGCCGCCAGCTGGAAGCCCTTCTGCTCGAAGCGGGACACGATCGCGCCGATCAGCCCTCTCCGAACCCCGTCCGGCTTTACCATCACAAACGTCTGCTCTTGCTGCTGCATGCCAACCTCTCCTTCCGTGATCATCCGATCGCAGCATCCCGCGAAGGGACAGAAAAACGGCGCGCGCCCTCGGGCCGCACCGTTCCCTCTGTGCTTAGTATGCCACGCCAAGGGAGCTTTCATTCCTCCACTGCGGCGCCAAAACTTGCCTTCCGTATTCCCTCAGTCTTCCTCTGCCGCCTTACGCTTCGGTCAGAGCCAGGAACGCGTCCACGTCCGCCAGCAGCAGCGCTACCGCTTCGCGCCAGAAGCCCGGCTCGTCGAGCCGCACGTCCAGATGCTTCGCGGCCAGCTCTTCGACCGTCATGAGGCCCGTGTCCCGCAGCAGGGAGACGTACTTGTCCGCGAACGACGCGCCTTCCTTCTTGGCGATGGCGTAGATGCCGCCGCTGAACAGATAGCCGAAGGTATACGGGAAATTGTAGAACGGCACGTCCGTCAAGTAGAAATGCAGCTTCGACGCCCAGAAATGCGGATGCAGCTCGCCCAGCGCACCGCCGAAGCCTTCCCGCTGCGCGTCCGCCATCAGCGCGCTCAATTCCTCGTGGCTGACCATGCCTTCGCGGCGCTTCGCGTAGAACCGGTTCTCGAAAATAAACCGCGTGTGGATGTTCATGAAGAATGCGACCGTGCTCTGCAGCTTCTCGTCGAGCAGCGCCAGCTTCTCTTCGCGTTCGGTCGCCGCTTCCAGCGCGGAATCCGACACGATCATTTCGGCGAACGTCGACGCGGTCTCCGCCACATTCATCGCGTACTCCTGTGCCAGCGGAGGCAGGTCGTTCATGACGTGCTGATGGTACGCGTGGCCGAGCTCGTGCGCCAGCGTCGAGACGTTGTCCGGCGTACCGGAGTACGTCATGAAGATGCGCGTCTGCCCGCTCTTCGGGAACGCGGTGCAGAAGCCGCCTGGCCGCTTGCCGGGGCGATCCTCCGCCTCGATCCACGCGTCGCGGAAGGCCATTTCCGTAAATGCCGCCAGATCCGGGCTGAACGCGCCGAACTGCGCCTTGATGAGCGCGGCCGCTTCGTCGTAGGACACCTTCTTCTCGACTTGGCCGAGCGGCGCGTGGACGTCGTGCCAATCGAGCTTGTCCAGTCCGAGCAGCTTCGCCTTGCGCTCCAGGTAGCGCACGAGCTTCGGCTTGCCTTCTTCGACCGCCGCCCACATCGCGTCCAGCGTCGCGGCGCTCATCCGGTTGATGTCGAGCGGCTCCTTCAGCACGTTCTCCCAGCCGCGCTTGTCGTAGAGCTTCAGGCGGAAGCCGGCAATGCGGTTCAGCGTATCAGCGCACAGATCGGCCTGCTCGCCCCAGCCGCGTTCCCATTCTTTAAAGGCGGTTTCGCGCACGGAACGGTCGGCGTTCGACAACCGGTTGAACATTTGCCCCGCGGACAGCGCCTTCGCGGTGCCGTCTTCCTCCGTCACGTCGAAGCGGATGCGCGAGACGATCGTGTTATAGAAGTCGCCCCAGCCGTGGTAGCCGTCGACCGCCAGCTCGCCGGCCAGCGCCTCCTGCTCCGGCGGCAGCTTCTCCTTCGCAGCTTCGCGGCGCTCGTTCAACACGAACGCGACCTGCGCCGCGTCGCCTTCCTTCAGCCACGCCTCCCACGAAGCGCCGTCGACGCGCAGCAGCTGCTCGTCGTAGCGGGTCAGCGCGGCGTTGAACTTCGCGGACATCGTCTTCACGCGGTCGTTCAGGCCGTTCGCTGCGGCGTCCTTCATCTGCTGCGCCTGCAGGCAGGAGACAAACGAGTCGGACTGGCGCAGCCGCAGCAGGATCGACTGCACGGCGGCCGTCCATGCGCTCAATTGCGCCCCATTCGGCGATGCGTCCGCCGGCAGCGCGGCAAGCTCGCCGGTCAACGCTTCGATGTCGCGTTCCATGCCGGCCAGTTCCGCCAGGAATGCTGCGGAACCCGAGCCGCCCGGATAAATCGCGTCTAAGTCCCAAGTCAACGGATAAGTGGTTGTCATTGTGGGTGCCTCCTCAAAATAAGTTCGTATTCGTCTATGAAGCCAAACCAAGCCGGACATCCGGCCGCCTGCGTCGAGAACAGATTCGCGCAAGGCCGAACCGAACCCTCGCGAACGGCCTCGGGCGCGGCCTTCCGGCATCAGCCCGAAGGCGTACGCGTTGCGCAACGAAGCGCATCGGTGTATAACTGATTATAACGGCAAAGGCCGTCCTTTTACCAATCCTATACAGACAAGTTTTCCGCGCTTACGATTAGACGCGATTAGACGCGACGAAGGAGTTGACGACGATGTCCCAACCGCTGCAGCTGTCCCCCGAGACGGCCGTGAAGCTGGCCAAGGAACTGAACGTGCCGCTGGAGCATCTCATGCATATGCCGAAGCATATTTTGCTGCAAAAAATCGCTGAGCTGGCGAAGGCCGACGCCAAGCCCGCGGCAGGCGACGGCGCCGAAGGAGACGGCAAGCCGTGATCCCGTTCGAGCGCGCCTGGCCGTACGACGTCGTCATGAAGGACGTATACGTCGCCTCCTGTCCGTTCTGCGGGCAGGACAACGTCCTGCTCCCGATGCGGCCGAAGGAGCTGGCCGAGATCCGCGGCGGCAAGAAGAAGCTGCTCGTCTTTCCGTGCTGCCATAATAAAGTGACCGTCCTGGACACGGACCAGGACTACCTGCTGACGGACACCGTGCTGCGCCGCGCCTGAGCCGCGCTTGCCGGCCCCGGCCGCACCCCGGATGGCTGAACGCGAGGGCATAGCCGGACACTTGCCGAACCGGGAACCGAAAAACGAACGCGACGGAAAGCCGCCCGGACTCCCAAGTCCGGGCGGCTTGTTCGCGCTGCCGTTACGCGATGCCGGCGGCCGCACCCTCGCCGAGGCCCGTCTGCTCTCGCGAACCAGCTGCCACTGCTCGCGGCTCGCGCGAATCATCGAGGCGTCGGTGATCTGCTTGTCGTTCACGACGCGGGAGAACCAGCGGACGACGTCCCGCGGCTCGCCGAGGCGCCGGTGCAGCTCCCCGATCACATACATCAGCGTGGCGTTGAGTAATAATCCGGGTCTCGTCAACACGTCTCCAGATCATTCAGGGTTGGTTAATAAAATGATGCGCCGGCCCCGAGAGCCGCTCCAAGATGATCGCCTGCAGCTCCTGCGGCAGATCGGTCTCGGCCAGCGCCTCCTTCATGCACCCCAGCCATGCTTCCGCTCGTTCCGGCGTGATGGGGAAAGGCAGATGTCTGGCGCGCATCATGGGGTGGCCGTACTCGTCCGAATACAGAGGCGGACCGCCGAAGAACTGCGACAGAAACAGCGTCTGCCGGTCCATGACGGGGTCGATGTCGGCCGGGAACAGCGGCCCGATCAGCGGATTGCGCTGCACCTTGGGATAAAAGGCCTCCACGATCCGCCTGATTCCTGCGACGCCTCCAACGGCTTCGAAAATAGTGCTATAGTTATTCATTGTCAACTTCATCTCCGTTAATTAGGTGTTTGAGATTATTATACCAAACATTTCGGCCTTCCGGCCGGGACGAAAACATCAAAAAAATGCCCTCTCGCAAGAGGGCATTGCGGCGTAGTATGAAACTGTTGAACGACGGATCAACTCTCGTAATCCTCTTCCCCCGGAGCCACCAGCGACTCGCGGATGACGTACACGAAGGCGCAGACAAGAATGCCGGCTAGAATACTCATACCCATCACCTCTAGCGTTTGTCTTACTCCGATTGTACCATATCGGAATCAAAAAGACAGCAGGTTTTGCAAGCGTTCTCAAAAAAATAATTTTTCGTGAACCCGGCATTTTCCAGGCTTTTCCGGACAAGATCGCCGGAGGACAAGTGATGATTGTCCGAGCGGGAACATATAGCAGTAGTAAGCCCGATTTCCATTCGTCCATAGGAGGGAACACCCTTTGCATATCGTTCGGTTCCTGCTTCGGCCGTCCGTCGTTCCCGCCTGGTCGACGGCGCTGCTCGCGCTGCTGCTCGCGGCGTTTCCCGCCCAGGCGTTCGAGGCTTCCCTCCGGGGGCTTGCGATCTGGTGGGAGGTGCTGTTCCCGGCGCTCTTCCCCTTCTTCGTCATCTCCGAGCTGCTGCTCGGCTTCGGCATCGTCCACTTCTTCGGCAAAATGCTCGATCCGTTCATGCGGCCGCTCTTCCGCATCCCGGGCATCGGCGGCTTCGTCGTCACGATGGGCTACGCGTCGGGGTATCCCGTCGGCGCCCGGCTAACGGCACAGCTCTGGGAGCAGCGGCTCATCAACCGCGCCGAAGGCGAGCGGCTCGTGGCCTTCACGACGACGTCGGATCCGATCTTCCTGATCGGCGCCGTATCGGTCGGGTTCTTCCACAGCGCCGCACTCGCGCCCATCCTGGCCGCGGCGCATTACGGCGGCGGCCTGATCATCGGGCTGCTGATGCGGTTCCACGACCGCCATTCGCCGGCTAGCGCCGAGGCAAAGGCGGCAGCTCCCGGCAGTCGCGGGCGCGGCCGGTTCGCCGATGCGATCCGGGCCATGCACGAGGCGCGCCTGCAGGACGGCCGCTCCCTCGGCACGCTGCTGCAGGACGCGGTGCAGGCCGCGCTGCGCCTCATGATCGTCGTCGGCGGCCTCGTCGTCGTCTTCTCCGTCGTCATGGAGCTGCTCCGGCAGACCGGCGGCATCGGGGTGCTCGCCGCCGCGATCCGGTTGCTGCTCGGCTTCGCGGGCATGCCGGACGCGCTGTCCGACGCCGTCGTGAGCGGCCTCTTCGAGGTGACGCTCGGCGCGCGCGCCGCGGGCGAAGCCGCGGGCGGCGGGCTCGCGCACCAGGCGGCGATCGCCGCGTTCGTGCTCTCCTGGGCCGGCCTGTCCGTCCATGCCCAGGTCGCCAGCCTGCTCAGCCGCACGGACTTGCGCTATAAGCCTTTTCTCCTGGCCCGCCTGCTGCACGGGCTCATCGCCGCCGCGCTCATCTACGCGCTTTGGGGATGGCTCGGACCGGCCGCGTGACGTTGTGTTCAGCCCCGTTTTCGGCTATGATGCAAGAAGAAACAGGCTGACGCGCCCCGAAGCGGCCGCCGCCCGAACGCGGCGCGGACCGTCCCTTCGGAACGCCCGGCCGTGCGGAAGGGGCTAGAACTTTTGAATTACGACGTCATTGACAGAGGCGACAAGCTGTCCAAGCAGCTGGCCGCCGATTTCCATACGCTCGCGGCAGCCCGCGGCCTGAAGCGCAACGAGGAACGGCCCGAAACGGTCATCTCCATCGGCGGCGACGGGACGCTGCTGCAAGCTTTCCATACCCACATCGACCGGATCGACGACGTCGCCTTCGTCGGCATCCACACCGGCCATCTCGGCTTCTTCGCCGACTGGAAAGCCGACGAGCTGGAGACGCTGGTCGGCATGATGGCGGAGGACGAGCCGAAGATCGTGCGCTACCCGCTCGCGGAAATCGTGCTCGACACGTCCGAGGGGCTGTCCACCTATATCGCAGTCAACGAATTCACGCTGAAGGGCGTGGACAATACGCTCGTCGCGGAGATCGACATCAACGACGAGCTCTTCGAGATGTTCCGCGGCGACGGCATCGTCGTCTCGACGCCGTGCGGCAGCACCGCCTACAACAAGAGCCTCGGCGGCGCGGTCATCCATCCTTCCATCGACTGCCTGCAAATCGCCGAGATCGCGTCCATCAACAACCGGGTGTACCGTACGCTCGGCTCGTCCGTCGTGCTCCCCCAGCATCATCACTGTGACATCATTTCGCGCAAGGACCAGCGGCTGCAGCTGACGTTCGACCACCTGAACATCACGCGCGACGACATCCGATCCATCCGGTGCAGCGTGTCCGCGCGGAAAATCAGCTTCGCCCGCTACCGGCCGTTCCCGTTCTGGAACCGGGTCCGGGAAGCATTCCTGGGCTACGAACTGAAGTGACATGAACCGGTATCGCGCCTTTTACCGCCTCGTCCAGCCGTACAAGTGGCTCGTCGCGCTGACGCTGCTTATCGGCGCCGTCAAGTTCGCGATTCCGCTGACGCTGCCGCTGTTCATCAAATACGTCGTCGACGACGTGCTGCTCGCCAAGCTGCCCGCCGCCGACAAAACCGCCCGGCTGTTCAAAGCAGTCGGGCTGGCCTTTTTGATCTTCGTCGTCCTTCGGTATCCGATTGAATATTTCCGGCAGTATTTCGCCCAGTTCACGACGAGCCGGGTCTTGTATGACCTGCGCAACAAGCTGTACGTGCATCTGCAGCACCTGTCGCTGCGGTTCTACCAGAACCGCAAGTCCGGCGAGATCATCTCCCGGATGATGAACGACGCCGAACAGACGAAGGCGCTCGTGGAGACCGGCCTCATGAACGTCTGGCTGGACATCTTCACGCTCGTCATCGCGCTCGTCATCATGTTCGGCATGAACGTGCCGCTGACGTTCGTCGCGATCGCCATTCTGCCCTTCTACGGCTACGCGGTGAAGAAGCTGTACAAGCGGCTCCGCGGCTATTCCAAGTCCCGCTCGCAGGCGCTCGCCGACATGCAGGGCTACCTGAACGAGCACGTGAACGGCGTCCCGGTCATCAAGAGCTTCACGCTCGAGCGCCACGAGGAGCAGCAGTTCGGCCGACGGAATAACGCGTTCCTCGAGCGCGCCTTCGCGCTGACGCGCTGGAACGCCCTCACGCAGTCGATCATCAACACGCTGACCGAAATCGCGCCGCTGCTCGTGCTGGCCGCCGGCGGCTACCTCGTGATCCGGGGCGCGCTCACCCTCGGCGAATTCGTCGCATTCTACGGGTATCTGGACCGGCTCTACGCGCCGCTGCGCCGGCTGGTCAATGCGTCGACCGAGCTGACGCAGGCGTCGGCTTCCCTCGAGCGGGTCATGGAGCTGCTGGACGAACGGCCGGAGGTGAAGGACGCGCCGGACGCCGCCGCGCTGCCTGCGGTCCGCGGCGACATCGCGTTCGAGAACGTCTCGTTCCGCTATCAGCACGAGACGGATTGGGTGCTGCGGCGCATCAACCTGACGATTCCGCGCGGGGCGACCGCCGCGCTCGTCGGCATGAGCGGCGGGGGCAAGTCGTCAATGGTCAGCCTGCTCGCCCGGTTCTACGACGTGCAGGAAGGCTGCATTCGGATCGACGGCGTGCCGATCGACCGCGTCACGCAGCGGAGCTTGCGCGCGCATATCGGAATGGTGCTGCAGGACAACATCCTGTTCAGCGGCTCCGTCCGCGACAATATTTTGCTCGGCAATCCCGAGGCTTCCGATGAAGCCGTCGTCGAAGCGGCCAAGCGGGCCAACGCCCACGCGTTCATCCAGTCGCTGCCCCAAGGCTACGATACCGAGATCGGCGAACGGGGCGTCAAGCTGTCCGGCGGGCAAAAGCAGCGCATCGCCATCGCCCGCGTCTTCCTGAAGGATCCCGCCATTCTCGTGCTGGACGAAGCGACGTCGGCGCTCGATCTCGAGTCGGAGCACGCGATCCAGGAATCGCTCGCGGAGCTGGCCCGCAACCGGACGACGATCGTCGTCGCCCATCGGCTGTCGACCATCACGCATGCCAATCCCATCGTCGTCATGGAGCACGGGGAAATCGTCGAGCTGGGGACGCACGACGAGCTGATGGCCCGGAACGGGGCGTATGCCCGGCTCTATAACGTGCAGTATCTATAGCTTCCGGGCGGACGCCGGAACGTGAAGCAAGGACCGGGCGGCATTGGCCGACCCGGTCCTTGCTGTGTTCAGTCCGCCGGCCGCCGCGCCTGCGAAAAAACGGCCCTGCAGGCTCGAGGCCTGCAGGGCCGTTTGGCATGCGACGCGCTCGCAGCTACTGCTGCTTCGGCGCGGTGTCTTTATTCTTCGCCGGCGAATGCTGCTGCTTGGGCTCGGAAGCCGCCGCTGCGGGCGCCTTCGGATGCTGCTGGTTCGGATTGAAATGACGCTTGCCCCGGTTGCGGTCCGACCGCTCCGGGCGGTCGCCTCGGTCGGGACGTTCGCCGCGATGCTCGCTGCGTTCCTGACGTTCCCCGCGTTCCTGGCGCTCGCCGCGGTCCTGCCGTTCCCCGCGTTCCTGCCGCTCGCCGCGGTTCGGCCGGTCCTGACGCTCGCCGCGTTCCTGGCGCTCCCCGCGGTCATGCTGCTGGCCGCGTCCGCCCTGCTGGCCTTGACGGCCTCCATGGTCGCGGTCCTTGCCGGCCGGCTTGCGGTTCTCGCGTCCGCCGTCCTTCTCTTTGTCCGTTTCCTTCCCCGTGTCCCGGTGCCGGTTGCGCTGCTGCTCGCGGCGCAGGTCCCGTTCGTGGCGGGGCATGAACTTCACGTGCGGGTTCTCCGCAGCCGGCGCCTCGACCGCCTTGGCGGCCGCGATCGCGCGGGAAGCCGTCAGATAGACCTCCTCGGCGCTGTCCGGCACCTCGATGATCTCGATCTCGCCGTCATTGCCCGCGTTGCCGTCCTCGCCCTGCTTCGAGCCGCCGGGCTGCTTCTCGAGCACGAAATAGGCGCAGCCGAAATTGCAGTATTCGTTGATATAATCCGCCATCGAGGAGATCACGGTGTCCCGCGTCGCCTTCGGATGGCCGTCGCGGAAGAACCCCTTGAGACGCAGCTGATTGTAACCCCAGTCCCCGACGACGTAATCGTACCGTTCCAGCACGTCGCTGTACCGTTCGCGGAACGCTTCCAGATTCCAGCCGTTTCTGTTTTCGTGAATTAATGCGTAGGTTCTGCCGCTAATATGGATCAAGGGTGCTTCTCACTCCTTCTCACAAGGATGCGGTACGGGCTTCCTCCGCGGATTTCACCTGCTCGTGCGCGTGGTACGAGCTGCGGACGAGCGGCGCCGATTCCACGTGGCTGAAGCCGCGCTTCAAACCCTCTTCCTTCAGCTTCGCAAATTCGTCGGGATGCACATAACGCGCGATCGGCATATGGTTCGGCGATGGCTGCAGATATTGGCCGAGCGTCAAAATATTGCAATCCACGGCGCGCAAATCATCCATCGCTTCCAAAATTTCGTCCCATTCCTCGCCGACGCCGAGCATGATGCTCGATTTGGTCGGGATATCGGGCTGCATCTCCTTGGCCCGCTTCAGGAGCTCCATGGAACGCGCGTATTTGGCCTTCGCGCGGACGCGGTCCGAGAGCCGGGCCACGGTCTCGATATTATGATTCAAAATATCCGGCTTGGCATCCATGACCGCCTGCAGCGCGTCCCAGTTCCCCATGAAATCGGGAATGAGCACTTCCACGCTGCAGAACGGCAGCTTACGGCGGATCGCCTTGATCGTCTCCACGAAAATGCTCGCGCCGCCGTCTTTCAAATCGTCGCGCGCCACGGAGGTGACCACGCAGTGGCGCAGGCCCATTTGCTCCGCGGCTTCCGCCACGCGCTCCGGCTCCTGCAGGTCGAGCTCCGTCGGCAGTCCGGTCTTCACTGCGCAGAACCGGCACGCCCGCGTGCAAATGTCGCCGAGAATCATGAAGGTCGCGGTCCGATTCGCCCAGCATTCGTAAATATTCGGGCAGCGGGCTTCTTCGCATACCGTATGCAAAGTCTTGGAACGCATCATATCTTTGAGTTCGGCGTAATTGCCGCCCGTCGTTAACTTTATTCGCAGCCATTCCGGCTTGGGTTGCTTCTCTTTGGTTTTCATCCGCTAGTACCTGCTTTCCTGTTCGATGATTCCGTCTTATTATAGCATGTTTCGGATAAAAACCAATGATTTGCAAACCATAACTGCAGGAAGGCGCCGCTTCGCGCGGCGTCCAATTTAAGACAAACGGCCCGACGCGGCACGTGCCGGCGACGGAATCGGCGCGGCTGACGGACGGCCCCCATGCTTGGAGGCTGAACCATGTGAAATCATATGCTTTCCGCCTCATGGCGGTGCTCCCGCTCGCGCTCGCGCTGCTCCTGCAGCCGGCCGCAGGACGGGCGGCCGCGGCGGAGCCCGGAAAAAAAGAATCCCAAGAGGACATCTACGCCAAACGTCGCGTGCTGTATGACGAGATCAGCATCGTGACGGGCATCCCCTGGTATCGGCTGGCCGCCGTGGATCAGTACGAGCGGACGATGACCAAAGCCCGCCCGAAGACGCGCGAGCAGCTCGGCGCGTACATCGGCGTGTTCGTCACCGACACGCAATGGGCCGGCGAGCTGAACCCGGACAGCGGCGACCAGTCGCCGCTGTCCATCCATTGGTTCCACGGCCTCGGGGAAGACGGCGACGGCGACGGGCTCGCCAAGCGCACGGACGATACCGATCTGCTGTACGCCGTCGCCAACCATCTGCTGCAGTACGGCACGGAGGAGGACGACTTCGCCATCGGGCTGTGGCAGTATTACCACAACACGCGGGCCGTGCAGCGCATCCGGCAGTTCTCGCGCCTGTACGAATCCTACGGCAAGCTCGACCTGTTCCGGCACGCCTTCCCTCTGCCGCTCGGCAACAATTATTCGTACAAAGGGACATGGGGGACGCGCCGCAGCTGGGGCGGCTACCGGATCCACGAGGGCACGGACATCTTCGCGAACCACGGCGTGCCCGTGCGGAGCACCTGCTTCGGCGTTGTCGAGGTGAAGGGCTGGAACCCTTACGGCGGCTGGCGGATCGGCATCCGCGACCTCAACAATTACTATCATTACTATGCGCATCTGTCCGGCTATGACAAGACGATCGCGGTCGGCTCCATCGTCAAGCCGGGGCAGACGATCGGCTGGGTGGGCAGCTCGGGCTACGGCCGCCCCGGCACGCAGGGCAAATTCCCGCCGCATCTGCATTACGGCATCTACCGCGACCGCGGGCTCGTGGAATGGTCGTTCGACCCGTATCCGAGCCTGCGGCAGTGGGAAGCCGAAGAACGCCGCGCGCTGCGCGCCGCGCGGCGGTAGCCGCACCGCGCGACTCCCCCCGGCCTCGCTCCGGGCATCGTGCGCGCAAAACAAGAAGAGCGCTTATCCGGTCCCAAGCCGATAAGCGCTCTTCTTCGCGTGGCCGGACGTCACGATTCGGCGTCCGCCTCGTCCGCGTCCGCGTGCCCATACGCGTCCGCCGGCAGCGCGTCCTCGTCCGGCGCGGAACCACCGTCCGCCTCCGCGCCTTCGCCCGCGCCGCCGGCGCCGCCCTGCTTGTCGCCGGGATTCGCCGGAATGGCGATGCTCGGGGCGTTCGGGGCGGTATCGCCGACGGGATTGCCTTTCCCGTCGTAATAATACGTCGGCACGTCGCCCACGACGAGCAGATAGGAGATCGGAATCTCCGTCTCCACGAGCTCCGGCTTCGTGTCGAACGGAATGATGATGGACACCTCCGCCGCGATGTGCATGTACACTTCCACGAGAATCATATTGATGCCGGCGTCTTTCTGCCGGGTGCTCAAATCCACCTTCACGGCGCCGATCGGCTCGAACTTGACCGGGATGCGCGGGCCGAACGACGCGATGATCGCGCTGCCGAGCGCCTGCCCGAGCGGAATCTTCTCGGGAATGTCCCCCATCCGGTCCAGCGTCTGCTGCACCGTGTCGATCGTCTCGGACGTGATCCGCATATGCTCGGAATAATTGAGCATGAAGCCGGAGATTTTGCCGGCGGCGTTGGTCTTCCAATCGATCAGCCTGTCGGCGTTCGTTCTCTCCGCCACCTGCTCGGTGATCGACTTGTTGATCGCCTGCGTCGCCTCCTGCTTGACGCGCACCTTCGCGACGGCCATCAGCGGTTTCTGCAAATTCCGCTCGACGAAGATGAACGTCTGGAAGAAGAAGATCAGGAACAGCAGGGTCAGAAGCAGCACCAGCCTCCGGCGGCGGTTCGGCTTCTTGCCGCCCGCGGCGCCGCCGGACCGGCGCCGGACGCCTCTGCTCCGCCAGCCTCTTCTTCCCCATCTGCGCATCGCACGTCCCCCTTCCGAGCGTTTGTCCGCTTCCCTTTCCAAGCTTATGCGGGAGGCGTCCAAAAAAGAAGGCGGCTAGCGGCGCGTCAGCATGCCCGCGCCGATGCAGGCCGCGGCCGACAGCTTGCGCACGCCGATGCCGAAGCGGATCTCGACGTAGTCCCGGCCGGCGGAGAGAAATTCGCCTTCGCCGAAGGCCGAATGGACGAGCGCATCGCCGGGCTTCAAGCCGTCGAAGCTGCGCAGCGCGCGCGGATTGCGCTCGCCCCGCGCATCGCCCGGCCGGCCTTCGGTGACGGTCACGCCCGAGCCGCCCGGCACGGGCCGCGCGCCGGCGCGTTCGCGCGCGGCCGGGCGCTTGCCGCCGGGCGCGGCCTTCCGCCCGGCGCGGTCCGGCCGGCCGTCGGCCGCTTCCGTCTGCCAGGCGGCTTCCGGCCGCGCGGACCCGGAGCCGGCGGGCGCGGCCGGCTCCGCCGCCTTCGGCGGCGCCTGAAGCTCGCGCACCGCCGCCATGAACGGCGATTCCTTCACGTCCTCGCCGTCGCGCCGCGCGTAGCTGAGCAGCGTGAGCTCGCGCTTGGCCCGCGTCATGCCGACGTAGAACAGGCGGACCGCCTCCTCCATCAGGTCGGACGTTTCGCCGTTCACCTTCTTCGCGTCTTCCTTGGACGGCAGGATGCCATCGATGAGGTCGACGATGAACACGCGCTCGAACTCCAGCCCTTTCGCGCTGTGCAGCGTGGAGAAGGTGACGGCGTCGGCCTGCCGGTTCTTCTTCGAGGCCTTCATCGCCGTCTCGAGATGCTTCAGCCGAGCCGCGAAATCCTCCAGCGCCGGCAGCCCGTCGGCGATGTCCTCGAGCGTGTTCAGGATGCCGGTCAGCCCCTCCTTGCGGAAGCCGAGCCGCTCGCACATCCGGTCGAGCGCCCGCTCGTAGCCGAGCTTGAAGCGGATGAGGCGGATCGCCGCGCGCGGCTCCATCCCCCGCATCGCCCGGAACGCTTCCTTGCACTCCTGCAGCTGCTTCGGCTGGTAGGGCTGGAGCGGAACGAGCGCGATCAGGTTGTCGAAGACGGATTCGCCGTTGTCGATCGCCTGCAGCGCGGCCATCTGCGCCTTCGATACGTAGCCGGCCATCTTGGTATGGATCTTCTCGAGCAGATCGGGACGCTTGTCCGTGTAAGCCATCCGCATGAAGCCGAGCACGTCCTCCACCACCCAATGCGAGAAGAAGCGGTTATCGCCGTCCTTCATGTAGAACGGGATGCCGCGGCGGTCGAATTCGTTCATGAGCATGATCGACGAAGCGTTGTTGCGGTACAGTACAGCCGTCTCGCGCAGCGGTTCCTTGCCTTCGACGGCCGCGGCCACGTATTTCGCCTGGCCCTTGTAGTCGTCCAGCTGCTTCAGATATACGGGCCGGCTGCCGGGATTGCGGGTGAACATGTTTTTGTCGTAGCGCTTCTCGTTGCGCTTGATGAACCGGTTCGCGACGTCCACGATGTTGCGCGAGGACCGGTAATTCTGCTCCATCTTCAGCACCGCCGCATCCGGGAACACCCGGCGGAAGTCCAGCAAATACTGCGGCTCCGCGGCCCGCCACGTATAGATGCTCTGATCGTCGTCCGCCACGACGCACAGGCAGCCGTGCCGCCGCGCCAGCTTCTCAATGATGGCGTGCTGCACAAGCGACGTGTCCTGGCTTTCGTCGGTTAGGACGTAGTCGTACCGGTTCTGGTATTTCCACAGCAGCTCGCCGTTCTTCTCGAGCGCTTCGTTCGCGAGGACGAGCATGTCGTCGTAATCGACCAGCAGCTTGCCCTCGAACGACCGCTTGAACGCTTCGTATTCGCGCATGACCCGCGCCGCCTCGGGCACGTCGCACGGCACGTCCGTCCACTCTTCTTCGGGCAGGAGCTTGTTCTTCGCGAAGCTGATGAACGTCGTCAGCTCCTCCATCTGCTCCTCCGTCAGGTTCTCGCCCTTCGCCTTGCGATAGAGGTCGCGGAGAATCAGCTTCTTATGAAGCGGCAGCTCCTCGCCCGCCTCGGGATCGACGTCCCCCTCGATGATCTGGAACGACGTGCGCGCGCGGCGCAGATAGTCCCGCATGACCTCGAACGCGAAGCTGTGGATGGTGGAGAACTGCACGCCGCCCTCCGGATGATCCGGAAAAAAGCGCGCGTACCGCTCCTTCATATCCTGCGCCGACGCCCGGCTGAACGTCACCGCCTTGATCCGGGACGGATGGACCCGCTTCACCTCGATCAGGTAGCCGATGCGCATAATAATCGTCGTCGTCTTGCCGGAGCCCGGCGAGGCGAGCAGCAGCAGCGCGCCCTCCGTATGCAGCACCGCCCTGCGCTGCACCTCGTTCAACCGTACGCCGAGCTCCGCCTGCTTGCGCTCAAAAAAATCCATGCCTGCGGCCATGCTTTCCTTCCTTCCGTACGGACGCGAAAACATCCCTCTTCCGAAGCCGAGAGAGGGATGCCGTATTCCGTCGTTTGCTTACGTCCAGTATCGCAAGAACCCGCCTTCCGGCGCAAGGGTTAATTTTTGCCCGCTGCCGGGCGGCCGGCGCCGCGAAGCTTGGCGATCGCCCACAGGATCAACGGAATGCCGAACATGTGGTACGGCAGGATGTACGGAATCGCGATCCGCTGCGGGAAAATGACGGAGCTCTCCACGAAATCGCGCGGGACGAGCGCGATGGCCACGACCGCGGGGGCCGTGAACCAGATCATCCGCCGCCAGCGCCGCACGCCGAACCACTGCGCCGTCCCGTGCGCGCATACGAAGAAATAGAGCGATACCTTGATGAACACGCTGACGATCCAGATCGCGATGACGAGCGAGTCGAGGTTTTGCACGAAATCGAAATACGAGGTGTTGCGGATCAAGTTAAAGTACGGATAGGTAATGACCGCGCCCTGCGCCGAACCCAGCACGGCAACGACGAGAAAGGTGCTGACGCAGGTGAGAAACGATGAGACGGCGACGCCGAGCAGGACGAAACGCGAGCCGCGCTTCGGCCTATCCACGAACTTGTAGAGCATGCACATGATGACGCAATCGCCGAGAAACGTCATGGTCGGCAGCGAGCCTTCGAAAATCTTAAGGAAGCCCGTGTCCGCGTAGACGGGCAGCACGTTAATCATCTTCATGTCGCTGATCGATAACAGCAGCGGCAGGAAGATGCCGAGCAGGATGAACGGCCCGAACAGCTCTGCGCAGCGCGCCAGCACCTCGATGCCCGCCGCCGTCACGTAGACGGCCGCCAGCAGCAAGCCGAGAAGCGGGACGAGCAGCGGCGTGCGGGGCAGAATGGTGGACAAGATGAATTCCGTGTACTGCCGGAGGATCATCGCTAGGACCACGTACCAGAACAGCATGTAAAATCCGATAAGCGCGTTGCCCGCCCATTTGCCGACGATCTTCACGACGTATTCGACGAAGGTCATGCCGGGATAGAGCAGGCTGAGCCGGGCATGCACGAAGACCATGAACATGCCGGCCGCGCCCGCGAGAATCTCCGAGAGCCAGGCATCCTGTCTGGCGGCCGCGATGGTCGGGTTGATGGTCAGCAGGACGTTCATGCCCGATTGCATGACGGCGATCAGACAGAACAGCTGCTTGCCGCCGATCCGTTCCCTCGTCTTCATGTGCCGGCCTGCCCTCGATTAATGAGCATCGTACCGAGGCGCTCGAACAAAAAATCGACGAACTCGCTCGGACCCGGCAGACGAGGGAATAGGTAGAGCAGCACGCCGACCGCCCAGCCGATGGCGGTCAGCACCCAATACGCGGCCTTCTCGCGGCGAGGCGCGCTCCGCGTCCACCGCCACTGCGCGGCCGCCAAAAAAAAGCTCGTCGTCAATAGACTCGGAATGGCATACCATATCATTCCGCATCCTCTCCTTCCTTCTCGCCGCCGCTCTGATCTTCCCCGTCCTTCGCCGCGCGCTCCTGCTCATCCCCGTTCGTCGTCGTCGACTGCACGTTGGTCAAGCCGGGGCGCAGCAGCAGGGAAGACGGTTCCACCTTCACGTCCACCTCCGGAAAAATCTCGTCCCATCGAGCCTTGCTGCGGTGCCACTCCTTCGGGTAGGCCCGGTGGAATTCCCCCGCAAAATCGAAGACGTCCGCCTTCAGCCCGTTCTGCACCCGCCGCAGCGCTTGCTCGACGCGGTCGGTCATGTCTTTGTCCATGGCGCCTTCCACGTACTTGACATCCGTGGGGTTGGACAGCAAATTCGCGGACGAGGCGTTCTGCAGCGCCTCCAATTCGGATTTGATGCGGACGGTCATGCTCCATTTGCCGCCCTGGATATGCGGATACAGCTTCGTCTTGCTCCGCAGCAGCTTCGCGGACACCGTACCCGTGGATTTCTCAGGCTTGACCGTGACGACGCCCATCTTCACTTCGTTCCGCAGCCAGAGGATGCCCCTCGTGGTCGCCGCGTCCACGACGCCGACCATCTTGTCTCCCTTGAAGATCGCCGTACCGTTCGCGTAATTGGCCGTGGAGTCCGGGTTTCGCTTGGTATGCGGCGGATTCATCCGGAGCCAGGGCAGCGCGGCCGCGCCGGAATCGCTCGTCAGCATCTGCGCGAGCTCCGTCATGGTCACGCTCATGGTCAGCTTGCTTTTGGCGATTTCCCGAAGCGCTTCGGAGGAATCGCGCTCGAGCACCGCCTGCATCTCGAGCGCCTTCTTCGCCATGCCGTCGCACACGTAGATATACGCCCGTTCGCGGGGCTGCGGCGCCCGCATCAAATAATCGACGTCGTCCCCGATGCCATGCCGGGCTTGCTCTTCCCCGAATATGATCACCTCGGCGTGCCCCCAGAATAACCTGCGCGGGAGCCGTTCCTGAATGTGCGACAGCGCGTCGGCGATATTCTCGCCAATGCCGGAATGCACGAAGGTATTGGAATTGCCGCCGCCTTTCATGTCCATGCCGGCTCCCCCTGCCCCGCCGCCGGTTCCGCCGCCTCCCGATGCACGGGGAATGTAAATCTGCACGGACAGCTGAATCAGCTTGCTGTTGTACCGGTCGATGGCTGCCCCCGTGATCAGCCCCAGGTCGTTGATTTCCGTCCGGTCCCAGCAGCCTGCCAGCGGCAGAGCGCCGGCGAGGACCGCCAGCAGCAGGACGATCCGGCCCGCTCGGCGTGCGCTCATGACGCCCTCGCCCCTCTCGCCGCGGCGATGCCGAGCATGGCGGTCGGAATGATCAGCTGGAAGATGAACGAGAAGAACGGCACGCTGTTGCCGAGCAGCTCCAGCAGCTCCTCCAAGTTCGGCGCGCACCACAGGCTGAGCAGCGTCATCAGCAGACCGATCGGCGCGATGAGCACGCGGTAATTGGACAACCGGAACAGCTGCGCCGTTCCGAGGGCGGCGGCGTAATATACGACCGTGATTTTGATGAAGATCGCGACCAGCCACGCCGCCATCAGCAGCGACTCGACATGCTCGATGAAGTCGGACAGCGAGATGTAGCGGACGGCGATCAGGAACGGGTAGTTGTACCCCTTGTTGATGTCGCCGAAAATATACAGCACCGCCAGGTTGATGCACGTCATTGTGGCCAGCACGGAGGCTACGCTGATCATGCACCACTTGAACGCCGAGACGCGGCTCTTCGTCAAATACGGCAGGAAAATCGCGATGATAAAAAACTGCGAGTACCAGGAGGACGGCACGATGGACGACCGCAGCAGCGGCAGCGGCCCGAACTCCATCATCGGAAACATCTCCTTTACGTGCATGTCCGGCACCATGATGATCAGCATCAGGACGATGATGACGAGCGCGGCCGGAATGAGCAGCTGCGACGCCCTGGCCCACACTTCAATGCCTTGGTGAAGCGCGTAGGCGCAGACGAACATCAGACAGATGATCACGAATACCGTCGGGGTTTCCAGCAGGAACGTCGCGGCGATGAATTCGCCGTATTCGCGGATGACGATCCCGTTCGTATACACGAACGAGAAGAGGTAGGACACCGCGATCAAGCGACCGAGGTACGGCCCCAGGATGGATTCGCTGTATTGAATGAACGTATCGTTCGGGTAGCGTTCGTGCAGCTTGTAGACGACGAACACGACCAAAAAGCCGATCACGGAAGAGACGATCGGCGCGGCCCACATATCGCGGCCCGCCGTCTTCATGGTGATGGCGGGGACGGAGAGCGAAGCCGTGGCCAGGATGGTCGGATGCATGAAAATGGCAAGCTGCAGCGGCGTTATGCGCCCTTTTTCGATCATGAAGTCTCAGTCCCTTGCGAATCGCCGCCTTGCGGCGTATTGCCTTGCGGCGCGCTGCCCTGCTGCGGCGCGTTGCCCTGTGGTGCGCCGCTTTGCGGCGAACTGCCCTGGGAGCCGTTGCCCTGCGGCGTCATCCCTTGCTGCGGCCCGCCGCTCTGCGACGCGCCGCCCTGCGGCGCATTCCCTTGCGGCGCGCTGCCTTGCGACGCGCTGCCTTGCTGCCCCTGCCCCTTGCCCTGCGGCGCGTTGCCCTGCGGCGGCTTCGGCTTCAGGCCCTGCACTTGGCGGATGGGGTTCGGCGAGTCGCCCGTCAGGCTCGGACGCCTGCGCTGCATCCAGATCGGCGGGCGCATCAGCACGTCTTTCAGCTCGAAGCCCTTCATCGGCGCGATCGGCTGCAGGTACGGCACGCCGAACGACCGCAGCGAGCAGAGATGCACGACGATGAAAATAATGCCCAGCATCAAGCCGAGCAAGCCAAGCATGCCGGAGAGGAACATGATCGGAAACCGCAGCATCCGGATGGCGATGCCCGCGCTGTACTGCGGCATCATGAAGGACGCGATCCCGGTGATGGCGACGACCATGACCATCGGCGCGGACACGAGGCCCGCGGACGTGGCCGCCTGGCCGATGACCAGCGCGCCGACGATGCTGACCGCGGCGCCGACCTGCTTCGGCAGGCGGACCCCGGCCTCCCGGAGCGCCTCGAAGGACACTTCCATCAGCAGCGCCTCCACGAGCGCCGGGAACGGGATGTCTTCCCGCGATTTGGCGATGCTGAGGAGCAGCGAAGTCGGCACCATCTCCTGGTGGAACGTCAGAATGGCGACGTACAGGGACGGCAGGACGAGCGTGATGACGAAGAAGAGATAACGAAGCCACCGAATGAGCGAGCCGACGTAGAAGCGCTGGTAATAGTCCTCCGGCGACTGCAGCATGGAGAACAGCGTCGCGGGCGCGATCAGCACGAACGGCGTGCCGTCGACGAGGATGGCGATTCTGCCTTCCAACAGCGCCGCGGCGACGACGTCGGGCCGTTCCGTCACCTGCATCTGGGGAAATGGAGAAAAGGGGCTGTCTTCGATCAGTCCCTCCACGTACCCGCTTTCGAGGATGCCGTCGATGTCGATGCCGGCGATCCGCTGGTTCGCCTCCATCACGAGCGATTCGCTCGCCGTGCCCTCGATATAGGTGAGGTTGACCTCCGTATCGGTTTGGCGGCCGAGCCGGAAGGGCACCATTTTGAGCGCGGGGGTTTTGATTTTGCGGCGCAGCATGGACCGGTTGACGCTGAGCGTCTCCGTGAACCCTTCGCGCGGGCCGCGGACGACCGATTCGGCGGTCGGCTCCTCGATCGCCCGCTTCTCCCACTTCGCCAGCCCCATCGCGAAACAGACCGACAATCCGTCGATGAACAGCAGGATGCAGCCGTTGCCGACATGCCAGCAGGCGTCCTCGATGGCGTCTACCGACAGCAGGTTCGAGATCGACAGCGTCGATTCCAGCTTCTCCCGCGCGTTCAGGTCGCCAAGCGACATCGACACGCGCTGAAGCGCCCGGATAATATGCTGGTCGAGCACCTCGACGTTGACCAGACCGTCGATGAACAGCACGAAGGCATCCGCCTCATTGCCGATTCTCAGATCGCGAAAGATGACGTCGTTGCATTTGGAATAAATGCCGCTCAAGGTGTCCTTGTTGTCGGCCAGCATAGGTGAGATCGGCTGCAGGGATGCTTCGGCGTTCATAGGCAGTCTCCTTGTCGGTGTTACCTACTAATTTTTCCATCTTTCCCCATCGCTAAACGCTCCCGCGGCAATCGTTCGGAGCGCTTCGCCGGCCGTACCAACCGAACGCCAATAAACCACCCCGCGCCCGGAACGGGAAGTTCCGGCGCGGGGCGGCTTGACGGTTGGGGACGCCGGGCGGTCGGCGTCCGGGCGGCTGAGCTGGCGCGGACGCGCAGGCCGCCCGTCAGGGCAGCCGGTACGTCGCGAACGGCTCGCCGCTGCGGAACGGCTCGCTGACCGCGTTCAGCTCCGCCTGCAGCTCAGGCGTGAGAACGATGGACAGCGCGGCCAGGTTGTCCGCCAGCTGCTCGGCCTTCGTCGCGCCCACGATGACCGTGGAGACGGCGGGACGGGCCATGAGCCAGGCCAGCGAGAGCGCGCCGGGACGAACGCCGTGCGCGTCCGCGATCCGCTTCACCGCCTGGCCGAGCGACAGCTCGCGATCCCGCATGAAGCGGGTGAAGCCCTGATCCGTGTCGGCCCGCGAGCCCTGCGGCGCCGCGGCCGACGCCTCGCCCGCGTACTTGCCGCTCAGGATGCCGCCGGCGAGCGGGAAGTACGGAATGATGCCGACGCCTTGGTCGAGGCAGGCCGGCACGAGCTCGCGCTCCGGCGTCCGGTCGGCGAGCGAATAGCTCGTCTGCACGGACGCATACCGGTTCAACCCCTTCAGCTCGCTGATGCCGAGCGCCTTGGTCAGCTCCCACGCGGCGTAGTTGGACGCGCCAATGTAGCGCACCTTGCCCGCGCGCACGAAGTCATCCAGCGCGCGCAGCGTCTCCTCGAGCGGCGTGTACGGGTCGAACGTATGAATCTGGTACAAGTCGACATAATCGGTCTGCAGCCGCGCCAGGCTCTCGTCCAGCTCCCGCTGCAGATGCTGCCGCGAGGAGCCGGCGCCGTTCGGGCCTTCGCGCCGCGGAAGACCGGCTTTGGTGGCGAGCACCGCCCGGTCGCGCCTGCCTTTGAGCGCGTGCCCGATGATCGTCTCCGATTCCGTGCCCGCGTAGATGTTGGCCGTATCGATGAAATTCACGCCCGCGTCGAGGGCGCAATCGAGGATCGCGGCCGACGCCTCGCGGCCGCAGCGCTTGCCGAACGCGTTCGTCCCGAGCCCGAGCGCCGAGACGGCGAGCCCGCTTCCCCCGAGTCTTCTGTACTGCATGTCCATCGCTCCATTCTCGTGATTGCGGGAAGGCGAATGCTTCCCGTTCTGGAATCAGTATCCCGCCGGGAGGGAAGGCTGTCAAATCGCAGGAAACCGATGCGCCTCTCCTGCGCTTGCATACGGCAGGCGGGCGCCCCGGACCAAATTTCCAATCCGGCTTCCGAGCAATTTTGTAATGGGCATCGGACGCGATTTTTGATACAATGGTTGAAAATTTGGTGAAGGAGATCGTTATGGACTACATCAGCACACGAGGCAACATCGCACCCGTCGGCTTCGTCGACGCCGTTCTCATGGGACTCGCGGACGACGGCGGCCTGCTCGTTCCGAAGCATATCCCGCAGCTATCCGAAGCCGAGCTCGAAGCGTGGCGGGGGCTGTCCTACCCGGAGCTGGCGCTCGAACTGTTCTCGCGCTTCGTCGACGGCGAGATTCCCCGCGCCGACCTGAAGCGGCTCGTCGACGACAGCTACGGCACGTTCCGCGACGAAGCCGTGACGCCCGTCCGCCGCATTCACGACCGCCTGCACGTGCTCGAGCTGTTCCACGGGCCGACCTTCGCGTTCAAGGACATCGCCCTGCAGTTTCTCGGCAACCTGTACGGCTACATCTCCAAGAAGAACGGGTCCACCATCCATATCCTCGGCGCGACGTCCGGCGACACCGGCGCCTCGGCGATCGAGGGCGTCCGCGGAAAGGAAGGCATCCGCATCTGCATCCTGCATCCGCACGGCAAGGTCAGCCGGGTGCAGGAGCTGCAAATGACGACGGTCGACGACGCCAACGTGCTGAACCTGGCCGTCGAAGGCAATTTCGACGACTGCCAGCGCATCATCAAGGAGCTGTTCGCGGACGTGGCGTTCAAGCAGCGCTACCACCTGCGCGCGATCAACTCCATCAACATCGCGCGGATTCTGGCGCAGACGGTGTACTACTTCTACGCCTACTTCCGCTTGGCGGAGCAGGGCGTCCGGGCATCCGTCAACTTCAGCGTGCCGACGGGCAACTTCGGCGACATCTTCGCCGGCTACCTCGCCAAGCGCATGGGGCTGCCGATCCATAAGCTCATGCTCGCGACGAACGAGAACAACATCCTCGAACGCTTCGTGACCGAAGGCGTCTATCAGCCCGGCGAATTCCGCGGCACGCACAGCCCGTCGATGGACATCCAGGTGGCGAGCAACTTCGAGCGCTACCTGTATTATCTGAACGGCGAGAATCCGCGCGCCGTGGCCGCGCTGATGGACGCGTTCAAGCGCGACGGACGCATCGCCGTCGAAGGCGATGCGCTGCGCCAAGTGCAGGCCGATTTCGCGGCGTACGGCGTCGGCAACGACGAATGCCTGCGCGAGATCAAGGACTGCTACGACGAATACGGCTACCTGCTCGACCCGCATACGGCCTGCGGCGTCGCGGCGGCGAACCGGCTGTCCGCGGACGGCGAAGTCACCGTCGCCCTGTCGACGGCGCATCCCGCGAAGTTCGACGAAGCGATCCGCCTCGTCGACATCGTGCAGACGGCCCCGGCGCAGATCGCGGCGCTGAGCGACAAGCCGCAGTTCCAAACCCGCGTGGCGGGCACGAACGAAGCGGTCGCGGAGCAGCTGGAACGCTTCTTCTAATCGAACCGCCTTCGCCTGGCAATACGAACAGCTCCCGGCGAGTCCTTCCGCCGGGAGCTCTTTGTCGTGTTTCGCCGAACTGGCGGCGCCTGCTGCGGGCACTTCACCCGGACGCGGGCACTTCGCCTGGACGCAGACGGTTCGTCCGCCCGCAAGCCGGAACATCGCCGGGTCATCGCTGATGGAATCGGCCGCTGCAAGGCACAATAAAGGCAACCTTACGCCTGCGCGCCGCGGGCCGCATTCCCTGATTGATCATGCCCGCGCGTCGTCGTGGTCGGTCGACGTCACGACGTCCTGCCATTCGCGGATATCCATCTCGAGCGCCGCAGCCTTCTCGCGGTACCGGGCCAGCGTATCGTTCCCGAGCAGCAGGTGAACCGGCGGCTTCTCGGCATTCGCCAGACGGACGAACGCTTGGCCGAGCTTGGCCGGGTCGCCCGGCTGCCGATGGTTCGCCTGCGCGGCGAAGCTGCGCATCTCGCCGACCGTGGCGGCGTAATCGTCGATGACGCGCTCGGAGCGGGAGAGGGATGAGGAATCGAGGAAATCCGTCCGGAAGAAGCCCGGGGCGACCACCGTCGCGTGGATGCCGAGCGGCGCGAGCTCCAGCGCCAGCGCTTCCGTTAAGCCCTCGACGGCGAATTTGGCCGCGCCGTAGACGCCCCAGCCGATATAGCCGCTGAGCCCGCCAATGGACGATATGTTGATGACGTGGCCCGAACGGCGTTCGCGCATATATGGCAGCACGGCCCGAATGACGTTCAGGACGCCGAAGACGTTGATCTCGAAATTCCGCCGCACTTCGTTCGCCGTGGCTTCCTCGACGGCGCTTAATAAGCCGGAGCCGGCATTGTTGACGAGCACGTCGATGCGGCCGAAATGCGCCACCGCCTCGCCCGCTGCTGTGCGCGCCTGTTCTTCATCGGTGATGTCAAGCTGGGTTACGAACAAGTTCTCCGGATTGTTCAGCTGGGCCGCCAGCTTGTCGGGCTGGCTGCGCACCGTGGCGACGACCTTGTCGCCCGACGCGAGCACCGTTTTCGCGATCTCGTATCCGAAGCCCCGGGCAGCGCCTGTAATAAACCATACCTTCTGATCGGTTGTATGCATGAATTCGTCTCTCCTCCGTAAGTTGGCTTATCGGCCACAGGGCGAAGCAGGCTTTCCGCATCGTTTATTGTTTGCGGATACGCGCTTGGCGATTCGTGCCGGCTTGGAAAACCGCGCCCTGCCTTG
The DNA here is from genome assembly GCF_042653205.1 of Paenibacillus sp. GCM10023250. NCBI lineage: Bacteria > Bacillati > Bacillota > Bacilli > Caryophanales > Paenibacillaceae > Paenibacillus > Paenibacillus sp. GCM10023250. The sequence goes on from NZ_JBHSHY010000022.1 coordinate 86,728, forward strand.
CCGATGACTTCACTATACCTGAGTTGCGCCGCCGCGGCTTCGCTGTGCGGTCCAAGCGGCTTGTGAATTCGGCTCAACGGTGCCTATGGGAGACGAATGATGCCCTCAGGCGTGCAGCTGGCGCGACCGCTGCTTGAATGCGGACGGGGAGACGCCGTACTTTTCCTTGAACGCCTTGGAGAAATGCGCGACGTTCTCGAACCCTGTCGCGAAGCAGACATCCGTCACTGACATCGGCGAATGGAGCAGCAGCTCCCTCGCCTTGTCCAAGCGGCGGGCGCGAATCCACTGGAGCGGCGACGTATTGAACCGATCGCTGAATTCGCGCTTGAACGTCGAGAGCCCCATGCCGGACAAATACGCCAGATCGCTCAGCGTCACCGGGTTGAACAGATTTTCCTCGACGACTTCGGCGATGTTCCGCTTCCCCTTCCGCTTCAGCTGCGCGAACTGGAAGAGGAACCTCTCGTCGGCCGCCGCCGCGTCGAACAGCAGCTCGAGCAGCTTGATTTTGACGAGGGCGTTGTCGACGCGTTCCGGTTCCCGGAAGAGCGGCTTGAGCGACGCGGCGTAGCCGATCAGCCGCTCGGACGCGGGCTTGACCGTGACGGGCACGGCTTCAGCGGGGCGGGATTTGAGATCGGCCAGCTTCGCGAATTCGCGGATGAGGTCGTCGTGGAGGAAGAACATCATATAATCGAGCAAATAATCGGCGCCCGGCTCGCCATGCTTCTCGTATTCGACGACGATAGCCTTCTGCAGCAGCACCATCTCGTTCTCCCGCACGACGTAGCATTGGCTGCCGTACCGGACGGTGTAGCTGCCCTTCAGCACGAAGAGCAGCAGATGATGCTCCAGGAACAGCTCGCCCGTCAGCCCTTCCGTGTAGGTACACGATTCGATGACGGTCAGCCCGTTCAGCTTCAGCTGGCTCCGGCCGATCGGCGCGGCCGCGAGCTCCCGGGGCGCCTTGACGACTTTGGCGGTTCTCATGGACATGGGCATTCCTCCTTGGGCGAAATAATTGGGAACCTATGCTTTGGCTTATTATAGCGTTCGCGCCTAGCCGCGCTCAACTCGGGCAGCCGTTATGAAATTTCCCCGCTCCCCGTCATGAACCCCGCCGCCCCTCCATACGATGAAGTAATCCTGGAACAAGCCTAACCCAAGGAGGGACCCGCGCATGATAGTCGCTCAAGAAGTCCTGGACGCGCATCGCATGTCCTACGATTCGTTCGCCGATTGGATGAGGGAGAAAGCCGCGAAATCCGTGATCGGGCTCATGGGCATCGAATTCGCCGAGCTGTCCCTGGATCGCGTCGTGCTCGAGATGCCTGTCGTCCCGAAGGTCCATCAGCCCGCGGGCATCCTGCACGGCGGCGTCTCCGTGCTGCTCGCCGAGACCGCGGCGTCCATCGCGTCCGAGCTTAACGTCGACCCGGCGCGATACGCGGCCGTCGGGCTGGAGATCAACGCCAACCACTTGCGCCCGAAGACGGACGGCCGCCTCACCGCCGCCGCGACCCCGCTTCACCGGGGACGCAGGACGATGGTGTGGGACATCCGGATCGCCGACGAAGCCGGCAAGCTCGTCTGCATTTCCCGCTGCACGGTGGCGATCGTCGAGAAGCCCTGAGCGCGCGGTCACGGCAGGGCGCGCCGCTCTATCGCAACGGCAATAACCCTCATGTCCAGGACATGAGGGTTATTGCCGTTCGTTCAACTCGCTTCGCGATTCGCGCCATCCGCTCGATGCCTAGGCTCGCTCGCGGCGCCCGGTCAAGGCGCGACCGGCAGCCGCAGCCCCGCCTGCTCGAGCAGCGGGATGACGCTCTCGCCGAAGTACGCCAGCTCCGGCTCGTAATCGTAGAAGGTGATCTGAATGCCGTCGATGCCGGTCGCGTGGAGCTGCTTCAGCTGCTCCGCCACGTCCTCCGGCGAGCCGACGATGTGCAGATGCCCGCCGACGGCGCGGCCCCGCGCCGAGTGCTCCAGCCAGGATTGGCTGTCCCCGGCGGCGTGGCGCGCGGAGAAATTGCCGATCGCGCCGAGGTCGGCATGGTCCATGATCGCCCGGTAGTAGGCGAACGCTTCCTCGCGCGTCGGGCGCACGATGATCGTCGGGTTGATGATGACCCTCACCTGACGGTTGCGGGCGGCCGCGGCGTTCTTGACCGTCGCGACGTGGGCGGGCAGCCTCGGCAGCGCGTCCGCGAGCTGCTCGCCGGCCGGGCTGGAGACGAAGACGACGTCCGAGTACCGGGATGCGTAATCGAAGCCTGCCGGCGAGCCCGATGCCGTCGCCAGCACGGGACGGCCGTACTTCGGACGCGGCGAAACGTACGCGTTCTCGAGGGAGTAGAATTCCCCTTCGTACGTCAGGTTGTCGACGCCGGCCCACAGCGCGTTGCAGATGCGGGTGAATTCCGCCGACTGGGCGTAGCGCCGGTCGTGATCGGCCCGGGTCATGCCGAACATGCGCGGCTCGTTCTCCGCGTAGCCCGTGACGATGTTCGCCCCGAAGCGCCCTTGCGAGATATGGTCGGCCGTCGCCAGGAAGCGCGCCAGATGCATCGGATGCCACGGTCCGTATAGCACGTGGATCGTCCCCATCAGCAGGATCCGGCTCGTCACCGACGCGAGCGCGACCGCGGACACGAACGGGTCGAGAAAGTTTTCCCGGTAGCCGGTTTCCCCGCCGAAGCCGCCTTTCGGCAGCCACTGCGACAGCCCGAAGGCGATGTCAAAACCAAGCCGCTCCGCCTGCTGCGTCAGCCGCGCGTTATAGTCGAACGTCCAGTCGGTTCCCCGCGGCAGCGTCGATTGCGACCAGCCGCCCGTCTGCAGCGGCAGGAACAAGCCGAGCATCAGCGGCTGGGCGAACGCCTTGGACAGCGGGCTGTCCGGATGGTTCTGCGGCTCCTCGGCCGCCCAAAGCTGCGTTTCCGATTGTTGGGATGCGCTCATCGTGTACCTACTCCTATCCAAAAAAATATGGCGGCGTTCCGGTCCCCTGGAAGCAGACGACCGGCGCCGCCTGTCTGGCGCGTATCACGTATGCAGCACCGACGGATGGAAGACCTCTGCCAAGGCCAGCTCCCGCTTCAGCAGGCCGTCCGCGCGCAGATACCCCATGAACTTGACGATCTGCGGCCAGTTCGCGGCAACCCCGTACGGCCACAGCTCGCCTTCCGTCAGCCGCGCCGAGCGCTCGACCGATTCCCAGAGCCATGGATCCGACGTCTGGTTCTTAATCGTTTCCAGCAGCGCCGCGACGCCGTCGTTCTTCATGCCCAGCATGAGATCGTACAGCCGCGACGGCAGTTCGGGATGCTGCCGAATGGTATCCGCCTTCAGCGAGACGAGGTGCATGATCGGGAAAATGCCCGTGCGGCCGAAGTAAGCCCGCTCTTCGTCCCAGACGTCCGGGATCAGCCGGCGAATCGCGCCGCCTTCGCCCGAGGCCGGGAAGTACTTCGCCGGCGGGCGGCGGGCCGACATCACGGCGTCCACGCGGCCCTCGAGCAGCGCTTCGAACAGGTCGCCCTCCGCCAGCGTCGCCGGAATGTCCACCGGCACCCGTTCCGGCCGGAACGTGAACCATTCCATGTCGTCCGTGCCGATGCCCCATTCCTCCCGGAACAGGCCTCTGATCCACACGGCGGCCGTCATTTGGTATTCCGGAAATCCGAAGCGCCGCCCCTTCAGCTCGGACGGATGGCGCCACGGACTGTCCGCGCGCACGTAGATCGCGTTGTGCCGGAACGCGCGGGAGAGGAAGACGGGAACGGCCGTCAGCCGCTCATCTCCGCCCCCCTTGGCGATCAAGTACGAAGCCAGCGACAGCTCCGAAATATCGTACGCCGCGCTTGAAATTTGCTCGATGAAAATATGCTCGATCGTCTCGTGCCGCGCCTCCAGCCCGAAACCGGGCAGGCGGCGGGCGCCGGACAGCAGCTTCTGTGTCCGGTCGCTGTCCGACATCGCCATCGTCAGTAGTGGTTCCGTCATCCTCGGTCGGCTCCTTCCGTCTATCTTTCAATCATTTCTAGCGTTGCGATTGACCGGTTGGCCGGCGCCCTTCGCTAGTCGAGCGAAGTCGCCAGATCCTTGATCCACGGCCGCCCGGTCAGCGGCTCGACGCGCACTTCGCTGCCGGCCTGCGCGCGAATGCTGCACAGGAAGCCGGCCTTGCCGTCCACGAGGGCCGAGCACTCCTTGCACGCATTGGCCGAGCGGCACGAATACCGCACCGCCAGGGAAGGATCCTGGTGCTCGCGGATCCAGAAGATCGCGTCCAGCAGGCTCATCCCGTCCCGGTAAGGCACCTCGTACGACGCGGCGGCCGGCTCGGAGCCGGCCTCGCCGCGGGTCACCCGCAGCTTCACGGTGGACATGCCGCATTCCTCCTTCGTCTGTCAGCCTTGCTCCGTCTATCAGCTTCAATGATGTCTATCGGCGCTGCGCCGCGTCACGCCCTCGCCACCGCAAGACCGCGCTATTCGCCGCGTTCCGCCCGGGCAAGCAGCCATTCCCCGTTGGCATCCAGCGACAAGCTGAAGCCGTCCGCGTTCTCCAGCGTCTCCTCGTAATCGAGGCGCACATGCGCCCCGCGCGATTCGCGCCGTTCGATCGCGCCTAAGATAACCGCTTCCCCGACCTTCAGCATGTTGGCCGCCTCCAGCTTCTCAACCCGCGACAGGGCGAACGCCGACGGCTTCGCCAGCGCGATCGCCCCCAGCTCGCCGCGCAGCGCGCGCACCGAGGCCAGCGCCGCCGTCAGCCCCGCTTCCGTCCGGAGCGGTCCCGCGCCGTCCCACATGATCCGCTGCAGCTTCCGCTTGAACGCCTGCAGCGAGGCGCTGTCCCGCTCCGCGGCCGACGGATGCCAGAACGCGTCCAGCCGAGGCAGCTCCGCCTCCAGCGCGCGCAGCACGGATGCCGCGCGCTCCGCAGCCGGCGGTCCTTCCGCTAGCGCACGCTCCCGAGCCGCCGTCTCGCCGGCGATTCGCCCGGTGACGAGCGCCTCCGTGATCGCGTTGCCCGACAGCCGGTTCGCGCCGTGCATGCCGTAGATCAGCTCGCCCGACGCGAGCAGCCCCGGCACGCGGGTGCGCATAGCTTCGTCCACGCGCACGCCGCCGAGCATGAAGTGAGCCATCGGCGCCACTTCGACCATGTCCCGGGTCAAGTCGACGCCCTGTCCGCGCAGGATGTCGATAACCGGCCCGAACGCTTCCTTCAGCTTGTCCTCCGGCACCATGCGGAAGTCGAGGTACGCGCCGCCGTGCGGCGTGCCGCGCCCGGCCTCCACCTCGCGGAAGATCGCGAGCGTCGTCTGGTCGCGCGCCGCCGTGTACTTGCCCGCCACTTCGCCGTTGTAGCGGTGCATGAATTCCTCCTGGTCCCCGTTCAGCAGTCGCCCGCCCAGCTTGTAGCGGAACGGGTCCCACATGATGGGGTCGATGCCGACGAGCGGCGGGAACAGATGCGCGATCGGAAAGAACTGTACCATCTCCATGTCCCGCAGCTCCGCGCCCGCCTCCGCCGCCAGGACGAAGCCGTCGCCCGTCATGTTCGCGGACGCGCTGTTGCGTTCATATACCTCCGTCAGCCCGCCGGTCGCCAGAACGATCGAGCCGGCCGAGACGGCGACGGGCCGCAGCGTCTCCAGCTCGAAGCCGACGGCCCCGACGGCGCGGCCGTCCTCCACGACGATCTTGGTCATCATGACGTTCTTGAGCCGGCGGATGCGCTCGTCCTTCCAGATGGCCCGCTTCAGTCCGTTCACGGTCGCGCCGCCCGTATTCAAAATATCCACGTACACGCAGCGGGCGCGGGAATGCCCCGGCGCGAACGCCTGCGAACGTTTGCCGTCCGGCGTCCGCGCCCATTTGACCCCGTAATGCTCCGCTTCCAGGATGACCTCCGGCCCGCGGTCCACGACCGCCCGCACGATCCGCGGGTCGGCCAGCCCGCGGCTGCCCTTCATCGTATCCTCGAAATGGACGTCTGGGCTGTCCGCCTCGGCCTCGCCGAGCGCTACCGCGACAGTCATCTGGGCGAGAATCGTGGCCCCGCCCCGGCCGATCAAGCTTTTGTCGGCCAGCAGCACGCTTGCCCCTTCGTCGGCTGCGGCTCTCGCGGCCATCATGCCGGCCGCGCCGGCTCCGATAATGAGAACGTCCGTCTGCACCTGCAATGCTTCCATACGCGCCGCTCCTCTCCGCTTACTCCGCCGCGCCCGCCGCCAACGTCATGCCGACCGGCTGGACGGCGATCCCGGCTTCGCTTAGCGATGCGCGGATCTTGCCGGCGAACTCTACGGCGCGCACGCCGTCTCCGTGAACGCAGATCGTATCGGCCCGGATGGCGATGTCCTCGCCCTGCTGCGCGCGCACCTTGCCCTCGGCGACCATCCGGATCACCTGATCGAGCGCGCGGCCGTCGTCCGTAATGACGGAATCCGGCTGCCGTCTCGGCGTGAGCGAGCCGTCGGCCTGGTACGTCCGGTCCGAGAACACCTCGCTGGCCGTCCGCAGCCCGATCCGTTTGCCCGCCTCGATCAGCTTGCTGCCGGCGAGGCCGTACAGCACGAGCGACGGATCGACGCGGTAGACCGCTTCGGCGATCGCCTGCGCGAGCCGCTCGTCGCGGGCCGCCATATTGTACAAGGAGCCGTGCGCCTTCACGTGCTGCAGCGCGGCCCCTTCGGCGCGCACGAAGCCCCAGAGCGCGCCGATCTGGTAGACGACCAGATCGTAGGCTTCCTCGGGGCTGATGTCCATGTCCCGGCGGCCGAAGCCGATCAGGTCCTGCAGCCCCGGATGGGCGCCGATCGCGACGCCCTTGTCGAGCGCGAGCCGCACCGTCCGGCGCATCGTCGCGGGATCGCCGGCGTGGAAGCCGCAGGCGACGTTGGCCGAGGTCACGAAGCCGAGTATCTCCTCGTCCCTTCCCAGCTTGTAGGCGCCGAAGCTTTCGCCCAGGTCGCAGTTCAAATCCACGGTTTTCATGTCGTTCTCCCTCCCGTTGCGTGTTGTATCCATCTGAACGTTCCGTTAACGTAAGCCAAGCGGCCGCGCTCCGCTGGCCCCGTCGGACCGCGCGGACGCGGCCCGCGGGCCGATCCCGGTTACGGCGCCAGCCACTTGCCGCGCTCCTCGTCGCCCGCCTCGCGCAGCGCCCCCAGATCGGCGAGTTCCACGAACTCCCGCGGCACGACCGCGCGTTTCGGGAAGACGACCGGCGGCGCTGGCTTGGTGGCGTCGACGATGGCGGCGCTGGACATCCGCGGGGTGTTCTTGCCCTCCGCGTTGTACTCCCAGTTCGTCGGCAGCAGGCCGCCCGGCCCGTTCCACCGCGGAATGACCAGCAGATCGCGCTCCGCGTCGAAGCGCGTGCCGATCGCCCAGGCCACTTCCTCGCCCTTGAACACGTCGATGTCATCGTCCACCACGACGATGTGCCGCAGATTCTCCTGCTCGGTGTTGAGCGCCGCGAACGCCGCCTTCTTCACGTCCGCTTCCCGCTCCTTATGCAGCGAGATGTAGCAGTGCATCCGCGCGTAGAACGGCACGTGCACCGTCTTCAGGCTCGGCACCGCCTGCTTGACCGTCTGATAGATGCTGCCGGAGCGCGGCACGCCGCCGACGACGAGATGCTCCCGGCTGGACGCCACGATATCCTGGAAAATCGCATGGTTCCGGTGCGTAATGCGCGTGATGCGGATCGTCGGCACCGAGCCGCCGCCCAAGTAATGTCCCGGCCATTCCCCGAACGGCCCCTCGACATGATCCTCGTCGGGCAAAATCTCGCCTTCTAGGATCAGCTCCGCATGCGCCGGCACGAGCAGATCCGACGTCTCCGCCTCGACCAGCTCCAGCGCCTCGCCCATTAGCGCGCCGGCTGCCTCGTATTCCCCGCCGATGCCTTGCACGCGGGACACCGAGCCCATGACGAAGCCGGGATGGTGGCCGAGGGCGATGGCGATCGGCGCGGGCTTGCCCATCTTCTTGTATTTCTTGTAGATCAGCCCGCCGTGGTGGGCGCCGAGGAACCAGACGCCCATGTCCGTCTTGTTGAAGATCTGGTGGCGGTAGATGCCGGCGTTGATCAGGCCGGAATCGGGATCGCGGATGATCATGACGCCCGCCGACAGGTACGGGCCGCCGTCCATCTCGTTATGCACGGGAATCGGCAGCTTGGCGAGGTCGACGTCCCGCGCTTCGATGACATTTTCCTTGACCTTTGCCCGCTCCCGGGGCACGACGACCGGATCGATCGGCTTCTTCAGCTTCTCCCCGTACACCCGGGGAATGTCCGGCACTTCGCAGCCCAAGTACAGCGCGATGCGGTCGTAGTCGGTCAGCAAATTGGACACGCAGGCGAATTCCGAGCCCTTCACCCGGTCGAAGAGCAGCGCGGGATAGTCGCCCTTCTCCGCCAGCGCCGAAGCGTAAGCGGTAATGCCGAACCGCGGGTCGACCTCCTTGTCCACGAGCCGGACGGCGCGTCCGTCGAACGCCGTCAGCTGGCGGAGGTACGTTCTCAAATCCTGGGCCATGCGATCATCTCCTGTTCGTTAGTGGGGCAGCAGCGACAAGTCCACCGCGTCCTCGAATGCGATTTCCTTCTTCAGAATGCCTTGGTCGAGCTGCGTCTTCTGCACGTAATCGGCGCCGTCCTTCGTCACCTGGAGGCCGTCCGGCACTTTACCCAGCTGGTTGCTCACCGCCGTCTTCAGGACGTCCTGCGGAATCTTATCGAAAATCTTCTGCATCGCAGCCACCGCGCCTGCCGGATCCTGATGCGCCCGCTCGTTGACGTCGGCCGTCACCTGCAAAAACTGCTTCATCAAATCCTGGTGCTTCGCCACCCAGTCGGTCTTGGCCATGATGACGATGCCCGCGAAATCGAACGGCGGATCGTACAGCACCCGGTAATCGCCGGACGCGAGCATCTGCGATATCGTCGGCTCGGACACCATGCCGCCCGCCGCCTGGCCGCTCTCGATCGCCGCCAGCATCGTCGCGCCGCTGCCGCCGTTGATCAGATGCACGTCCTTCTCCGGATCGAGCCCTTCCTGCTTCAGCCCTTCGCGCAGGCCGGTGTCCGAGAGACTGCCGACCTTGGTCACCGCCACCGTCTTGCCCTTCAAATCCTTCAGCGACTGGTACGGCGCGTCCTTCTTCACGATCAGCGAATAGCCGACGCCGTTGAAAATTTCGCCGTACGCCTTGACGCCCAGCCCGTTCTGCTGCTGCCGCAGCACGTGCTCGTAGGAGCCGAGCACGACGTCGAGGCTGCCGCCGACGAGCGCCTGCACCATGTCCGCGCCCGCGGTGAAGTCTTTCTCGTCGATCTGGATGCCGGCCTTCTCGTACGAGCCGTCACTGATGCCGACTTGGGCGACCATCGGCGTCATGCCGCCGCCGACGAGGCCGAGGCGGATCGAACCGCCCGCGGGCGTCTCCTGCGCCCCGGACGAGCCGTTGCCGGCGTTCGTTCCGCCGTTCGCGGCGGGTTTCGCATTGGAGTCGCCGCAGGCGGCCAGCACCGTCAACGAGAGCAGCAGAAGCGCGAACGCGATGAGTTTCATTCTTTTCATGGATACGTCCTCCTCGGGATACCTTGAAATAAGTGCAAATCTAGCCGCTCCCGTTGTCGGGTTGAAGCAAGCGCCGGGTATGGCGTGTACGGCTTGGCCGCGATGAGCCTATGTTCTCAGCCGTTCGTTCATCCGGGCAGGCCGGAAATGCCTGCCTACCGGTACCGCAGCAGCCACCGCTCCAGCAGCAGCACGAGCTGCTCCAGGGCGACGGCGATGATCATGATGAGCACGAGGCCGGTGAAGATGCCCGTCGTGTCCAGCATGTTGGACGAATACGTGATGTAGTAGCCGAGTCCCCGGTTGGAGCCGACGAGCTCGGCGATGACCGAGCCGATGAGCGCCATGCCGATATTGAGCCGGATGCTCGTCAATATCCATACGGTGATCGACGGCAGCACCACCCACCGCAGCTTGTGCGGCCACTTGGCTTTGTAGGTGCTCATCATGTCCATCAGGTCCTTGTCGATGTTGCGAATGCCCTCGAACGCGTTGTAGAAAGCGACGAAGATGACCATCGCCACGACCATCAGGATTTTCGACGACTGGCCGATGCCGAACCAGACGATGAAGAGCGGCGCCAGCGAGACGCGCGGCAGGCTGTAGATCGCCATCATGTACGGATAAATCCACCGTTCGAAAATGCCGCTGAACGCGAGCCCGATGCCGAGCAGCGTGCCCCCGACCATCCCGATCGCCAGTCCGGCGACCGCTTCCGTGAGCGTGGCGCTCATGTGGAACCATAGGTCCCCGTCTCCGAGCATCTCGGCGATCCGGCCCGCGATGAGCGACGGCTTGCTCAGCCAGAAGGCGTTGAACGCCCGGCCGGACAGCACTTCCCACAGGCCCGTCAGCACGATGAACACGGCGATCCGGCCCAGCCAGACGGACGTCCGGGAATATTCGCGCGCCCGGAACGACGCGGCGCGGGTCTTGCCTTTCGCTTGACTCGCCATCAGCCGACACCTCCCGCGCCCGCGCCGTCATCCGACATCTGCGCCCAAATTTCCTTCTGCAGCTCCTTGAACGCCGGTTCGAACCGAATGTCGTAGAACGGGCGCGGACGGGGCAGCCGGATGTCGAACTCGGCCTTGATGCGCCCTGGGGTCGGCGACATGACGATGACCCGGTCCGAGAGCGCGATCGCTTCCTCGATGTCGTGCGTGATGAACAGCACGCTCTTGCCGACCGCCTCCCACATGTGCAGGAACTGCTCACCGATCTTGACCCGCGTCTGGGCGTCCAGCGGACCGAACGGCTCGTCCATCAAATAGATGTCGGGGTCGTAGGCGAAGGTGCGCGCCAGCGCGACCCGCTTCCGCATGCCTCCGGACAGCTGCTTCGGGTAAAAGCCGGCGAAGCCCTCCAAGCCGACCACCCGCAGCAGGCGGTTCGCTTCCCGCACCTGCTCGCTCTCGGACAGGCCCTTGATCGCGAGCGGCAGCCGAACGTTCTGAAGCACCGTCTTCCACGGAAGCAGCGCGTCGTTCTGGAACACCATGCCGACGCCGTCCGGGACGCCCGTCACCGGTTCGCCGTCGATCGATGCGCCCCCGGCCGCCGGCTCGAGCAAGCCGGACACCACCTTCAGCAGCGTGGACTTGCCGCAGCCGCTCGGGCCGACGACCGAGACGAACTCGCCGTCCTTGACGTCGAGATTAACGCCTTCGAGCGCGAGGGTCCGCTGCCCTTTCGACCGATATTCCACCGCCAATTCCCGAATGGACAGCTTCGGGGCCTTGTCATTCGCCATGCGCGTTCACCTTCCCGTTCCTGTTAGTCTGCAGCTGCTCGAGCCCGCCGCGCAGCGCGCGGATGCCATTCTCCCGGAGCAGGTACTGCCGCTGCGCTTCCGCCAGGGAGATTTCTTCGAACCGGACTTGCCCGCCGAGCGGAGTCTGGGCCAGCAGCGGCAGATCCACCGAGGCCGCCTGCGCGATCTTGGGGTAGCCGCCGGTCGTCTGCCGGTCCGCCATGAGCACGATCGGCTGGCCGTCCGGCGGCACCTGAACCGTGCCGAACGTCACCGCGGAGGAGATCATTTCCCGCTTCTCCTTCAGCTCCAGCGCTGTGCCCGCGAGGCGGTAGCCCATCCGGTCGGACTCGGTCTTCACCGCGAAGGCTTCGCCGAAGAAGCGGAGCCGGCTCTCGTCGTCGAAGAGCGCCAGCTCCCGGCCGGCGATGGCCCGGATGGTCGGCCGCGAGGCATAGGCCGGCCGCAGCTCGGACGCGACGGACCAGCCGCTGACCGCGGCTTCGTCCTGCCCCTCGCGGGCGAGCAGCCCGGCCAGCGCGAGGCTGCCCGGCGAGCGCGCGCCGACGGGGAGCCGGTCCCCCTTGCGCAGCGCGCGGCCCTCGTGGCCGCCGATGCCTGCGCGCAAATACGTGGACCGGCTGCCCATCCGCTCCGGGACGTCGAGGCCGCCGGCGACCGCCAGGTAGGCGCGGCAGCCGAGCCGCGCCGGCCCGAACCGCAGCCGGCTCCCCTCCGGCGCGTAAACGGTCCGCCACGCGGGGATCTCGCGCCCGTTCAGCTCGGGCGCGAGATCGCCTCCGCAGACGGCGATCAGCGCCGCCTCGGTAAAGTAAATCTCCGGACCGATCATCGTCATTTCCAATCCGGCATCGTTCTCCGCGTTGCCGACGAGCAGGTTGGCGACGCGCAGCGCGAAGGCGTCCATGGCGCCGCCGACGATGACGCCGTACTTCTGCGAGCCGTGGCGGCCCAAGTCCTGCACCGTCGTCAGCAGCCCGGGCTTCAAGATCGCGAGGCTCATGTCCGCGCCACCTCCAACCGGTCGAACTCCGCCCGGGAGATCGGGCGGAACCGCACGCGATCGCCGGCCTTCAGCAGCGTCGGCGGCATGGCCTCGGGCAAGAACAGCGGCAGCGGCGTCTTGCCGATCAGCTGCCAGCCTCCGGGCGTCACGATCGGGTACACGCCGGTCTGGTCCCCGGCGATGCCGACGGTGCCGGTGGGGATGGACAGGCGCGGCGTCGTCCGGCGCGGCGTCGCGATGCGCGCGGGCAATCCGCCCAGATAGGCGAAGCCCGGCGCGAAGCCCAGCATGTAGACGAGGTAATCGGCCGAGGCGTGAATGTCGATCACGTCCTGCTCGCTGAGCCCGTGATGCGCCGCGACCTCCGGCAGATCGGGCCCGAGGTCGCCGCCGTAGCAGACGGGAATATCCACGATCCGCGCCGGACGTTTCTCCGCTTCGCCCAGCTTAGCGAGGATGCCGGCCAGCAGCCGGACGGCGAGTCCGTACGGGTCCGCCGCGTCCGCGCCGGATTCGTCGAAGCCGTCGTGTGCCGCCTGCAGCGCGAAGGGTTCGTAATATACCGTGACCGACAAGAAGGCCGGCACGTACTCGATCATCCCTTCGAACGGATGCCGCTCGAGGTACTCCGTCAGCTGCCGAACCCGTTCGTGCGTCTCGAGGTCGATCGATTCGCCGAACTGTACCGCGACGGCGCTATCCCCAAGCGGGAACAGCTTCGCCCGGACGGCCCCGAACCGGGCATAGGCATCGCTTGTTGCCATTTCTATTCCCGCTTCTATCTGCGTTTCTATCTGCGTTTCTATCTGCCCTTCTATCAGCGTTTCGGTTCCCTTTTCGATTGACGTTTCGATCGCCTTCTCCGTTGTCGTTTCTTTAGACTTGCGCATGATATCAACGCCCTGTTATAATTAATCCCGAAATTCGGAACAACAATCCCGAATTTCAAACCCAATATATACGATAATTATAGTCGGGATTCGACAAAAATCAAGGGGAACAGCAAAATTAACCACCGTCTAAAATGAAAGCGCATATTCAAACCTTCGCCATTCGGCGTATACTGGTTTGGACATGCCTTGGCACCTTGGCGGGCATCGCCGCTCGACGCGGCTATCCGGGGAGGCAACCGTGCAGAACAAGAACAAAACCGTGATCCGCTCCATGGATCTCTTGAATCTCTTTCTTACGCATACGAAGCTGAGCATGAACGATATGATCCGCCTGTCCGGCATCCCCAAATCGTCGGTCCACCGCATGATCGGGTCGCTGACGGACATGGGGCTGCTGCACAAGGACGAGGAAGGGCTCTACTCGCTCGGCCTGCTGTTCCTGCAGTTCGGCAATCTCGTCGCCGAGCGCCTCGACATCCGGGGCGTAGCCGCAGCGGAGATGCAGCGGCTGCGGGACGCGATCGGCGAGGCCGTCCATCTGGCGGTGCGCGACGGTGACTCCTCGATGTACATCGAGAAGCTGGACACCAATCATCCCGTCCGGCTGTTCACCAAGATCGGGCGGCGCGCCCCGCTCTATGCCGGCGCGTCATCCCGCATCCTGCTTGCGTTCATGCCGGCGGACGAACGGGACGCGTACTTGGACGAGATCGAGCCGGAGGCGATCGGGCTCGGGACGATCGTCAGCAAGCCCAAGCTGCGCGAGGCTTTGGAAGCGGCGCGCGCGCACGGCTACGCATTCAGCCGGTCCGAGTTGGAGAACTACACCGCGGAGCTGAGCGCTCCGATTTTCGACCACACGGGGAAGATGGTCGCCGGCCTCAGCATCGCCGGACCCGAGGTGCGGTTTCGCGAGGACGGCCTGGCCGAGCGCATTCGCATGGTCAAGGAGGCCGCGCATGGCATCTCGCTTAAGCTCGGGTACGCGGGACCTCCAGCTTGACCTCGGCGTTTCAGCCAGCCGCGGAGGCTCTGCGCAGAACGGATACACGGCAAAAGACGGCACGGCGCCCGCGGGCGTCGTGCCGTCTTTCTACGTTCAATGCGCGCCTCCGGACGCGCGCCCGGAGGCGAACCGGCCAGCAGCCCAAGGACCTCACAACCGAATAGTCCGGGAATCTTCCGGATATGATATAGCGGGTTGGCAGCATTAGGCGAGAGGAGGGTGCGACATGGCAAAACCTGATAACCGCGCGGATAACGAGGTTCATCTGCAGCAGCATATCGACCATACGCTGGGGAATTTGCGCGAAGCGGAGAGCTATCTGGACGAACACGCCGACGAGATCGGCGCGGATGAGAAGCAGATCATCGAAGCCAAGAACGAGCGGCGCAAGCAAAGCGTAAGCAAGTTCGTAGCGGAAAAGAAAGATGAGTCATGCGAATAATGGTGATCCGTTCAATCGGGCATATATCCGCTATACACCAAAAAGGCGGCCAACGGGAATCGTTGGTCGCCTTTCGTTTCATACGGGCAAGCGCGGAAGACAATTGGCCGATTCCATTACCGGCTTCTATGGCGTCCAAAACCTCGCTTATTCCGCATACCGCCGCTGCCGAAGCGCTTCGTACAGCAGCACCGTCGACGCCATCGCGACGTTAAGCGATTCCGACCGCCCGTGCATCGGAATGATCATGCGCGTATCCACCATGGCGAGCGCCTCGGCCGACAAGCCGTTCGATTCGCTGCCGAGCAGCAGCCAGGTCGGACCACGCCAGTCGTAGCCGTAGCACGTCGCGGTCGCCTGCAGGCTCGTGCCGACCAGATGAATGCCGCGCCTCTTCGCTTCCGGCAGCAGCTCGGCCAAATCGCCTTCCACCACGGGCACATGGAACAGCGAGCCCATCGTCGAGCGCACCGTCTTCGGGTTATACAGGTCGACGCTTCCGCGGCCGAGCACGACCGCGTCCGCGCCGACGGCGTCCGCGCTGCGGATGATCGTGCCGGCATTGCCGGGATCGCGCACGCCGTCGAGGACGACGACGAGCGAGTCCGGCCGGTAGAGCGCCGAAGCGTCGGCGCGGGGCTTGGCCACGACGCCGAAGACGGGCGGCGGCGAATCCGTGCCGGTGCACTTCGCCATGATCGCCGGCGTTGCCTCGATCAGCTCGCAGTCGGCTTGTCCGAGCGGAGCCCGCAGCTCGGCGGGCACGCCGCGCTCCGCGTCGATGACGATCGTCTCCACGTCCGCCCCGGCCTGCAGCGCCTCCAGCACGAGATGGACGCCTTCGATCAGGAAGCGCCCGCTCCGGTCCCGGTGCTTTTTGTCCAGCAGGGCGGCCATCGCTTTCACTTTTTCGTTTTGCAGCGACGTAATGCTTGTCGTTCGATGATTTGAATTCCGCACGTTCCCCTCAGCCTTCCGCATACGAAATCTCGAGCTCGGCCACGTCTTCGGTCCGGCCGACGATGACGAGCACGTCCCCCGACCGAATGATGTCCTCCGCCGACAGCGCGATGTTCATCTCCGTCCCCCGCTTGATGGCGAGGACGTTGCAATTGTACCTGGCCCGAATCTCGAGCTGCCGCAAATTCCGGCCGATCATAGAATCCGGCGCTTTCAATTCGACGATGCCGTAATCGCTGGACAGCTCGATGTATTCCAGAACGTTCGGCGACAGGAGATGATGCGCGACCCTCAGCCCCATGTCCCGTTCGGGGAACACGACTTTGTCCGCGCCGATTTTGTTCAGCACTTTGCCGTGCAGGTCGTTTCGCGCCTTCACGATGATCTTCGGCACGCCGAGCTCTTTCAGGATAATGGTCGTCAGAATGCTCGCCTGGATGTCCTCGCCGATGGCGACGACCACAACGTCGAAATTGCGGAGTCCGAGCGACCGCAGTGCATCCTCGTCCGTCGTGTCGACCGAGACCGCATGGGTCACCCAGTTCGACACTTCCTGGATCCGCTGCTCGCTAATGTCGATGGCCAGCACCTCGAAGCCGAGCTCGGACAGCTCGTGCGCCACGCTGGATCCGAATCTCCCCATGCCGATGACGGCATACTGCTTTTTCGCCAATCCGCAACCCTCCCGCGCGCGATTCAAGTTAGCTTATTATAGCATATCTGCCGGTGATAACCGAATGGCAAGCCGCGTCGACCCGGCATGAATTGCCCGCGCGGAGGAGATATTAAGCGGGAATTCAAGTGATGGAGGGATAGGCTTGAACAATCTTGATTTGCGGCAGGCTATCGTGCAGCGCGTGCAAAACAAATCCGGCGAGGAATTGACCGACGTGATCGAAAGCTCCATCAACAGCGACGAGCGGGCGCTCCCCGGTCTCGGTGTGCTCTTCGAGATGATCTGGCAAAACAGCAAGGCGACGGAGCAAAACCGGATGGTGCAGCTGCTGTACGACCACCTTAACCACGAGAACGGAGCAAATCCGAGTCCGAGCTGACGAACGGACGCCAGACGCGTTCGGTTCGGCTGGCTTACGAGCGTGCTCGGCCCCGGACGGATGCATATACGGCGCGAACGCGAGGCTGCAAGTGCCGCCGCTGTGGTTGAAGATAATCGAGTAGGAGGAGGCGGCTAGCCTCCGTCCTCTCACACCACCGTACATGCGGGTCCGCATACGGCGGTTCCAAAGGGTTAACAAAGCTCCAAATAACGTGAAAGCATACTCTTGAGCCCTTTCGCTTCCCAGTAGGAAGTCGGAAGGGCATTGTTTGTGTTTCGGGACATTTCCCAGGGGCCACGTCTTGAGTTGCCCATTA